>NZ_SOFW01000040.1:0-474925 GCF_004402315.1 Cryobacterium sp. TMT1-3 | reverse complement strand
CGGAAGACGCTCGACTGGGACACCCCCGCCGAGCGCTTCGCTAAACTGCTGACTACTGAATAGACCACCCGGTGTTGCAACGACCCCCAGAAACCGCCTTTATCATGGTCCCATTTTCCGGGCCCGGGCCCGGAAAATGGGAGCTAGATACCGGCGCAGTAGGTCAGGATGATTTCGGAGCGCTGGGGAACGTCGCCGGGTGCCAGTGACTGCGCCTTGATCGGTGAACCCGACTCCTGGGCGCAGGTGAAATCAGCCTTCGAGACCGGCACGAGGCCCTCGTTGCTGACCAGATCGATCGCGGCGACCAGCGATTGCCCGGTCAGGTCCGTCAGCGTGACCAGACCGTTCGACACGACATAGTTGATCGTGTCCCCCGCGAACTGTGAGGCTGCGGCTGCCGGATCTGTGCGCATGACGACGTCGGCCGCCACCGTGGCCGAGTTCTCGCTGGTGACCGACCCGGAAACGAATCCGAGCGCTTCGATCGCGACCTGGGCATCCGCTATGGGCTGGTTGGTGACGTCGGGAACCGTGACCGGTACGGGACCGGTCGAGACGAAGACCTTGATCACGTCGGACGGGTTGACGATGGTGCCGGCCGGCGGGTCGGTGCGAATGACCTGGTCGGCGGGCACGGTCGTGCTCGACTCCTCGGCGCGGGTGGCGGCGAGATCAAGGTCGAGGAGCGCATTCTGGGCGTCGTCGTAGGTTTGGCCGGTGAGAGAGGGCACCTGTCGAGAGCTGTCGGGCAGTTCCACCGACGGCTGCAGGTTCGCGACCCAGATCATGACCGCCACGACGATGACGATCACGCAGACGATTCCTGCCCACACCCAGATCACCGGGGGGCGCCGCTGAGTACGCACCATCGTGTGGTCTTCGGAGAGCTGCTTGAGAGCCAGTGCCGAACCGGTGATGGCCGTCGGTGCAGCACCGAACAAGCCCGCTCCCACTTCGTCGCCCGCGTGGTGGATCGGAATCTGGCCGGAGCCGGCGGTCTCGACGTCATTGCGAAACTCCACGGCGCTCTGGTATCGGGCAAACCGGTCCTTGGCCAGGGCGTGCAGCACGACCGAATCGAGGGCCGGCGATACCCGGGGGTTGAGCGATGACGGTTTGACGGGCATTTCGCTGACGTGCTGGTAGGCGACGGCCACGGGGGTGTCGCCGCGGAACGGCGCGCGCCCGGTGAGCATCTCGAACAGCACCACGCCCGTGGAGTACAGGTCGGTGCGCGCATCAACGGATTCCCCCTTGGCCTGTTCGGGGGAGAAATAGGCGGCGGTGCCGAGAATGGCCGTGGTCTGGGCCACGGTGGTGGCGGAGTCGGAGATGGCGCGGGCGATGCCGAAGTCCATCACCTTGACCTGGCCGGACTTGGTGATCATGATATTGCCGGGCTTGATGTCGCGGTGCACGACGCCGGCCCTGTGCGAGTACTCGAGCGCGGTCAGCACGCCGTCGATGATGCGCACGGCCTCGGCGGCCTCGATCGGACCTTCACGGATGATGTCCTTGAGCAGCCGACCGTCGACGTGTTCCATGACGATGAACGGAATCTGCGAGTCGTGGCCGGCGTCGTCGGTGACGGTCTCCTCGCCGGCATCAAACACCCGCACGATCGTCGGGTGGGCCATGCGTGCGGCGGCCTGAGCCTCCTGGCGAAAGCGGGTGCGGAACGCCGGGTCGGCCGCGAGAGTCGACTTGAGTAGCTTGATCGCCACCGTGCGCCCGAGCCGGGAATCGGTGCCGATGTGCACGTCGGACATGCCGCCACGGCCGAGCAGGGCTCCAACGCGATAACGACCCGCGATCAAACGGCCAGAGTCAGGCACGAACGCACTCCCCCACAATCAGACACTGCGTTCGGGTTGGACACAGTGAGCGCTACTTTACCCCACGGCATTGGGGAGTTACTCTGCGACAGCAGTGTCGCCAGTAACGAGCACTTCGGCATTCGGGGAGAATTCAGAACTGATCTGGCCGCAAAAATAGCGGAACTTCACGGTGAAATTTTCGGTCCCGGCGGTGATCGTAGCCGTGGTGGTCTCAGCGTTGGTCGGATTTGCTGAGGTGATCACGGCGGCACCGCCCTCCGTGGCGATTTCATATCCGGCCAGTGTCTGGCCGGTCGGGCAGGTCTGTGCGCCCCACTTCACCGTTACGGTACCCGCAGCGGCGACCGGTGAGGGCGTCGCGGTCGGGGCCGACGTCGGCGCGCTCGGCGTTGCTACCGCTCCATAAACCGTGAGTGTGATCGTCGAGCCGGCCGGAACGGGGCCCCTGGGGTTGACCTGATACACCCGGTCGACATCCTCCTCGGTTGCCGCCGCATTGCCGGGTTCAACGTCGGCTACGAAGCCCATTTCGACGAGCAGGGCGGCTGCCTCGGCGCTCGGCTTACCGATGAAGTCGTCGGGATTGACCGACGTATTGGTTGGTGTCGGTGTTGGTGTCGGGCTGGGCGTCGGTGTGGGCGTCGGCGTCGGTGTGGCAGACGGGGTCGCCGACGTCACGGCGGGGGCCGGTGTCTCGTTGTTCTGGGTGACCAGGGCGATGAGTGTTCCGGTGAGCACGATCGCGAGCAGTACGACCAGGGCGATGAGCGGCCAGAACCACGGGCTGCGCTTCTTCTTCTCCGCCTCGGCGGCCGCAGCAGCGGATGCCCGCGTGATGGGCGCGCCGGTCGCGGGCAGGATGGTCGTGGCCTGGTCGCTGCCGGCGCCCGGCATGAGCATGGTCGCGCTGGTGGCGGTGAGACCACCCAGAACCGACGGTACGGCCACTGCAGCCGCGGCCACGTCACCACGGCGCAGAGCGGATGCCGCGCGTGCCAGGTGGGCAGCCGACGCGGGTCGGTCGGCCGGGTTCTTGGCCAGGCAGGCGAAGACCAGGTTGCGCACCGGCTCCGACACTGTTACCGGAAGGTCGGGCGCGATCTCGTTGATCTGGGCCATGGCAATGGCGACCTGCGACTCGCCCGTGAATGGGCGTCGGCCGGCGAGGGACTCGTACGCGACGATGCCGATCGAGTAGATGTCGGTGGTTGGTGAAGCCGGGTGGCCGCTGGCCTGTTCCGGCGACAGGTACTGCACGGTGCCCATGACCTGACCGGTCGCGGTGAGCGGAACCTGGTCGGCGATGCGGGCGATGCCGAAGTCGGTGATCTTGACCCGACCCTCCGGCGTGATGAGCAGGTTGCCGGGCTTGATGTCGCGGTGCACGAGACCGGCGGCGTGGGCGGCGTGCAGCGCTGCGGAGGTCTGCGCGACAATGTCGAGCACCTTGTCGGTCGGCAGCACGTGCTCCCGCTCAAGAATGGTCGATAAGGCTTCGCCGGGAACGAGTTCCATGACCAGGAAGGCGCTGCCGTCTTCTTCGCCGTAGTCGAAGACATTCGCGATTCCCTCGTGGTTGACGAGTGCCGCGTGGCGGGCTTCGGCGCGGAAGCGCTCGAGAAAGCCCGGGTCGCCGAGGTACTCGTCCTTCAAAATCTTGATGGCGACACTGCGCCCGATGACGAGGTCGGTGGACTTCCACACCTCGCCCATGCCGCCAATCGCAATGCGCGACTGCAGCTCGTATCGTCCCCCGAAGGTGAGGCCTGCTGTGGGTCTCATTTGTTAAGCACCGCCTCTAGAACTTTCTGTGCGACAGGTGCGGCAAGAAGGTTGCCGAACCCGGTTTGTCCCATTCCCCCGCCGTTCTCAACGAGAACGGTGATGGCGTACTGCGGGTCGTTCGCCGGCGCGAAACCGGTGAACCACAATGTGAACGGATCGGTTGACCCGTTCTGCGCCGTGCCTGTTTTTCCCGCCACGTCAACCCCGTCTATTCTTGCATTGCTTGCCGCGCCATCCTGAACGCCGTTGATCATCATCGCGGTGAGCGTCGCTGCGGTTTCTTCGCTCATCACCCGCCCCAGCTCTACCGGTTTAAAGGTTTCAATGGCGCTCAGATTCGGGGCGAGAATCTCCTGCACCAGGTTGGGTGCCATCGAAACGCCGCCATTGGCGATGGCACCGCTGACCATGGCCATCTGCAGCGGGGTCGCTTGCACGTCGTACTGACCGAATGCCGACTGCGCGGTCTGCGGGTCGTCGAGACCCCGCGGGTACACACTCTCGGAGACGGTCATCGGAATGTTGAAGCTGCTGTTGAATCCGAACTTCTCCGCGGTCTCGCGAATGGCCGTGTCACCGAGTTCGACGCCCAGCTCGGCAAAGGGAATATTGCAGGACAACCGCAGCGCGGTGGCGAGCGTGACCGTCTCGCCGGCGCCGCAGGTGCCGCCGCTCGAGTTCTCGATCCGGCTCGTGGTGCCCGGCGCGGTGTACACGGTCGGGTTCGGGAAAGTGCTCTCTGGCGTGTAGCTGCCCGATTCCAGAGCGGCCGTCGTCACGACGAGTTTGAACACCGACCCTGGCGGGTTGAGTGAGCGGATGGCCCGGTTGATCAGCGGGTCGTTCTCGTCGGCCAGCAGGGCCTCATAGCTCGTGGTGACTTCGGCATTGTTGTGCACCGTCAGTAGGTTCGGATTGAAGCTCGGCTTGGACACCATAGCCAGGACACGACCGGTCGCGGGTTCGGTGACGACCACCGACCCGGTGTAGTCGCCGAGGGCATCCCAGGCAGCCTGCTGGGCCACGGGATCGATGGTGACCTCCACTGCGGCGCCCTTCGGGTCCTGACCGGTGACGAGGGCACTGACCTTGTCGAAGAACTGCGAGTTGGACGTTCCGGTGAGCTCGGCGTTGAGAGCGAATTCGAGGCCGGTCGGTTCGCCGTTGAGCGGGATGAACCCCGTGATCGGGGCATACAGTTCGGGGTTGGTATAGGTGCGCAGAAATTTGAAGTCGTCGTCGGCCGGCATTGACTGGGCGATCGGTTCACCGGCCACGAGGATGGCGCCCCGCTCGACCTGATAGCTGTCGTACAGCGTGCGGGTGTTTCGCGGGTCGGCCGAGAGATTGTCGGCCTGGAAGGCCTGCACGATCGAGGTCGAGCTGAGCAGGGCGGCGAACATCAGCATCACAACGATGCTGACGCGCTTGAGTTCGCGGTTCACTAGACCACCAGCCGGGGTTGATTGCGCACGGTGTCGGAGAGTCGCAGCAACAGGGCCGCGATGATCCAGTTGGCCACGAGCGATGAACCGCCGGCGGCCAGGAACGGAGTGGTCAGACCGGTCAGCGGGATGACCCGGGTGACGCCGCCGATGACGATGAAGCACTGCAGGGCCACGACGAAGGCGAGGCCGACGGCGAGCAGCTTGCCGAAGTCGTCCTGGCCGGCGAAACCGATGCGGAAGCCGCGGGCCACGAACAGAAGGTACAGGGCGAGAATGGCGAAGATTCCGGCGAGCCCGAGCTCTTCGCCGAGGCTCGCGATGATGTAGTCACTCTGCGGCACCGGGGTGATCTCCGGGCGTCCCTGGCCCCAGCCGGTGCCGAGGAGGCCGCCCTTGGCCAGGCCGAACAATCCCTGCACAAGCTGGAAGCTGCCGCCGTCGGCGTCATAGACAGCCGGGTTGAGGGCGTCTAGCCAGTTGGTGAAACGACCGTTGACGTAGTCGAGCGTCTGGCTGGCTATCAGGGCTCCGCCGAGGAACAGGCCCATGCCCAGGATGACCCAGCTCAGTCGACCGGTGGCCAGGTAGAGCATGACCAGGAACAAGCCGAAGTAAAGCAGAGCCGTGCCGAGGTCGCGCTGAAAGATGATGACCGACATCGACAGGGCCCAGACCACGAGAATGGGGCCGAGGTCCCGAAACCGGGGAAAGCGGGCGCCGAGAATCTTCTTGCCGACCATGGAGAGGCTGTCGCGGTTGCGCACGAGGTAGCCGGCGAAGAACACGGCGAGGGCGATCTTGGCGATCTCACCGGGTTGGAAGGTGCCGAAACTGCCGACGCTGATCCAGACCCTGGCGCCGCTGACCTCCTTGCCGAGGCCCGGCACGAGCGGCAGAAAGAGCAGGAGAACACCGATGAGACCGGCGATGTATGTGTAACGGAACAGCACGCGATGGTTCCGGATGACCAGCAGCACAACGATGGCGCAGAAGATGGCCAGGGCGCTCCACACCGTCTGACGTACGGCAGCGCTCTGCCACCCCGACTCCTGATCGGCGATGTCGATGCGGTAGATCATGGCGATGCCGATGCCGTTGAGCACCGAGGCAATCGGCAGAATGAACGGGTCGGCGTCGCGAGCGACGAACCGCAGCACGACGTGCAGGCTGATCACCAGCACCGACAGGCCGGCGCCGAGCAGAACGAGGGTGGGGTCGAGTTCACCGAGGGCGCCCAATTGCACGAGCACGACCGAGCTGGCGTTGATGAAACAGGCGATCAGCAGCAGGAACAGCTCGAGGTTGCGCAGTTTCTGCGGCAGGTGCAGACGCCGCACCGGCTCGGTGGCCGGGCGTGCCCTGAGAGCGGATGCCTTACTCAACGATTGCACCCTTCAGTCGCTCGACAATGGCCACAGCATCGGCGAGTGACCCGGCGTTGATGGTCTGCTCGACCTGCTGGCGGTCGTAAACGCGCAGATCGTCGAGCACGAGGTCGGTGTCTTCGTAGACGCTGGAAAGCTTGATGGGGCCGATGTCCTGCTGCACGCCCTGGTAGATGGCCACGGTGGAACCGTCGACGCCAACGAAATAGCGGGTCTGGGTCCACTGATAGCCGAGAATCGTGGTCGTGACGATGCTGAGCACGAGCAGAATCACACCGACCAGCCAGGTGGCCTTGCGGCGGCGCGCGCGGCGGGCATCCTCTTCGATCAGTTCGGACAGGTAGTCCTGTGAGTCGGGCTCGAAGTGCGTTTCGCGCACCGGATGCAGGCGCAGGGCCGGGATGCGCAGGGCTCGGTTGCGGCCGGGTTCCTCACCGAAGGCGAGCGGGTTCGCGGCCGCGCCGACGATGACCGGGCTGTCGGTGCGGGCGACGCCCTCGTCGATGTCGACGATGACCACGGTCACGTTGTCGGGGGCGCCGCCGTCGAGGCTCTCTTTTACCAGCAGGTCGGCGACATCCTGCGCGTTCGCACCACTGGCGAGGGCGGAGGCGATGGCGGTGTGTGAGACGACGCCGGTGAGGCCATCGGAGCAGAGCAACCAACGGTCACCGGCAAGGGTGGCCAGGATCGAGGTGTCGATTTCGGGGCTCGCCTCGACGTCGCCGAGCACGCGCATGAGCACCGAGCGGCGCGGGTGCACCATGGCCTCGGCCTCGGTGATGCGCCCGCTGTCGACCAGCCGCTGCACGAAGGTGTGGTCGATGGTGATCTGGGAGAGTTCGCGCTCGCGCAGCAGGTAGATGCGCGAGTCGCCGATGTGGGCGATCGCGACCTCGTTCTCGAGCACGATTATGGCGCTGACGGTGGTGCCCATGCCGGTCAGTTCGGCGTGTTCGAACACCGTCTCGGCGAGCTGGGCGTTGGCGCCGATCAGGGCGGCCTGCAGGGCGAACTCGGCGTCCTGGGCGCTCTCATAGGGCTTGTCGGCCTCGATGATGCGCTTGGTGGCGATCGACGAGGCAACGTCGCCGCCGGCATGCCCGCCCATGCCGTCGGCGACCACGAACAGGTTACGTCCGGCGTAACCGGAATCCTGGTTGTTGGAGCGAATCTTGCCGACGTGGGACGCGGCTGCGCTATGACTGACCGTCGCCATGACCTACCGCCGAAGCTCGAAGCTGGTAGCGCCGATCTTCACGGTGGCGTTCAGGGGAATCTTGGTCGGCACGGTGACGCGCGAGCCGGCCAGAAAGGTGCCGTTGGTGGAATCGAGGTCCTGCAGCATCCACTCGTCGTGCCAGAGCATGAGGCGAGCGTGGTGGGTGGAGGTGTAGTCGTCGCGGATGACCAGGCTGGAGTCGCTCGAACGGCCGATGGTGATGGTGTCGGCGCCCAGCGGAAATTCGGTGCCGGCCTTCGGGCCGCTCGTGATGACCAGGCGGGTGGTGTTCTGGCTGGTGGCCGTTCCGGCCTGCGCGGCCGGGGTGTCCTGGCCGGCCGGGCTGGCGCGGGCGACCGGCGCTGTGAACGCCTCGGCGGCGGCTGCGACCGGAACCGCCGCGGGAACAGCGGATGCGGGGAAGGCGGCGGCCGCCACGGGCGCGGCATCCGTTTGCATCTTGCGCACACGCTGGCCGAACAGGTCGCTGCGCAGGGCATAGACGATGCCGAAAATGAACATCCAGAGCAGAAGCAGAAAGCCGATGCGCAGCACGAGCAGGGTCAGTTCGCTGACGTTCATGCGTTTGGCCCCCAGAATCCGCCCATGTCGTGGCGTTCGGTAGCCGGGTCGGTTGGCGCCGCCGCGCGGGGAGCCTCGCTGGAGGCCTGGGCGATCACGCGGAAGACGATGCGGGTGCGGCCGATGGTGACGGTGGAGTCGGGCTCGAGGATGGCCTGGCTGACCGGGGCGCCGTTGAGCTGGGAGCCGTTGGTGGAGCCGAGGTCGCGCACCTGGGCGCGAGCGCCGTCCCAGAGGATTTCGACGTGGCGGCGGGAGGTTCCGGTGTCGTCGACGGTGATGTCGGCGTCGGAGCCGCGGCCGATCACGGTGCGGGCCTTGACCAGCGGGTGCCGGGTGCCGTTGATGTCGAGAACCGGGGTCCAGGCGACGGTGCTTTTGACCGAACTCGAGTCGATCTGCACCATGCCCTCGCTGAGACTGCGGTCGTCCTGCAGGGTGATGACGATGCTGCCGGTGAACTGGTAACGCTGCTCCGTGCCGTGTTTTTGCACGAGGGCGGTGAGTTCGTCGATGAGAGTGACGCCGAGGGCGCTCATGCGGGCGTAGTCGGTGTGGGACATGCGCACCGTGAAGCGATTGGGCGCGAGGATGCGATCCCGCGCGACAACAGCGGCCTTGGTATCGAGCTCACGACGCAGCGCGGAGGTAATTTCCACCGGCTGCAAGCCCGATCGAAAGGTCTTGGCGAACGCTCCGTTGACGGCGCGTTCCAAGCCTTTTTCAAAGTTATCCAGTATGCCCACAGGTCTCCCGATCCGGTCCGTTTGGCTATGAGCATGTTACTTGTCTCGGGTGACAACCCACCTTGAGGGCGCAAACGGCACGAACAGTCATACTACCCGCGGTGAGTCCGGGACCGAACTCCACGCCCATTATGGGCATTAGCTGAGACTTTTTTGGTGGGTACCGGTAAGCGGATGCGACGCGGCCGGGCCGGGCCGGGGCATCCGTTGGTCACCGCGCCCGTTAGCGGTGACCGCGCCCGCCGGAGCTGGCGCGGCGATCGGTAGCTGGCGCGGTCATGCCCGATGCCGCCATCGATGCGGCCCGCCCGGACGCGCGACGCGCCGACGAATGGCGCTGACCCCCCTCGCAGTGTTAGCATTCCTAAGTTCGCGCGAGTGGCGGAATTGGCAGACGCGCTGGCTTCAGGTGCCAGTGTTCGAAAGGACGTAGGGGTTCAAGTCCCCTCTCGCGCACAGTGGATGGGTGCGGACAGCCGCACCATCCAAGCGAACAGTCAGGGCCTTCGAGAAATCGGGGGCCCTGTGTCGTTTGAGAGCCCGGAGTCGGAAATCCGCGCAGCACGGACATTGGTCGGCACCCGCGGTAATGTGACCTACCGCGTCATTGCGTGCCACCCCGAGGCGAGGGGCAAGTAGCCTTAAGAAAGACGCGCCCGCGATTCGCCCGGGCGGGAACGGATCGCGATGACGACGGGTACCTCCCGGCTGAACTTGTTTCGGCCGAGCCGGCCGAGCCGGCCGAGCCGATGGTTTCGGCTGGCCTGGATCGTGCCTGCCCTGGTCGTGGCTTCGACCCTTGTCGTGTTCGCGGCGAACGGATTGAGCGCCCTTCCCGCGGTCGAGTCGTTCATGCGCACCTACCCCGGTGTGTCGACCCAGCCGGCCGCCGTTCCGCTCGGAATACCGACCTGGCTGGCCTGGCAGCACGGGCTCAACGCCTTCTTCATTTTGTTCGTCCTTCGCACCGGCTGGCAGGTGCGCACGACCAAACGCCCGTCCATTTTCTGGACGCGTACCAATACCGGCTGGTTGCGCACCAAGAATCCGCCGATTCGTATCACCCTCGACCTCTGGCAGCACATCGTCTTCGACAGCCTGTGGGCGGTCAACGGCATTGTGTTCTACGTTCTGCTGTTTGCGACCGGGCAGTGGCTGCGCATCGTTCCGACGAACTGGGACGTTTTCCCCAATGCGGTGTCGGCCGGCCTGCAGTACGCCTCACTGAACTGGCCGACCGACGCCGGCTGGGTGCACTACAACGCCCTGCAGCTGCTCAGCTACTTCGCGGTCGTGTTCCTGGCGGCGCCGATCGCGCTCGTGACGGGCCTGCGCATGTCGCCGGGGCTGTCGGCGCGGCTGCGTCGCTTCGACCGGGTCTTTCCCCTGCCGGTTGCGCGCAGACTGCACTTCGCGACGCTCATTTTCTTCGTGGTCTTCATCATCGTGCACGTTTTACTCGTGCTCACGACCGGCGCCCGCGCCAATTTGAACCATATGTATGCGGCCCGAAACGACGACGGCTGGCTGGGCGTCTGGATCTTCGCCGGGTCACTCGTGCTCGCTGCCGCCGTCTGGCTGGGCGCGCGTCCGGCCGTCGTTCGCGCCGTCGCGGCTCGGAGCGGGCGCATCATCCACCGCACGCGGTAGCCCAGGCATAGCCGCGATCAGGTCACGGCTGAGCAGGGCGGCCCCGGCGACCGCCGCTGGCATCACGATGACGGCCGCGCCCGGAATGAGGAACAAGACGTAGGTGAGCACCCCGAAACCGAGGCTGCGGGGGCGGCGGGCGCGCAGCATCCGTCGACGCTGGGTGAGGGTGAAGCCGCGGGCGTCGAAGGCGAAGCCGGTGAGTTCGAGGGCGAGGATCCACCCGCCGAACAGCGCGCCGAGAATGAGCGCGATCAGCTGGCCGAGCCCGGGAATCAGGCCGCAGAGCAGCAGCACGAGCGCGACCAGAACGGCGACGCCGACCAGTCGCAGGGCGTCGGCGACGGAACGCAGAATGCCGCGCTGCGTTTCGACCGGCGCGTCGCCGAGCCTGGCCTCAACCGCCCGCCAGATGCGCTCATAGAAGGGGTCACCGACCAATAGCGTCACCGCCACAAAGGTGTAGGCCAACACGAGGATGCCCGCGATCGCGACCGCGACGCCCGCCACGGCCCGCAGGCCCGTGCGCCACGGCTCGGCCCAGTCGGTCGCGAACGGGGTGAGCCAGGCGGCGAGGGTCTCGAGGTTGATGAGCAAGAGAATAATGCCGGCAAGGTAGACGATGCCGACGATGAACGCGGGGAGGGCGCCGAGCAGCATGAGGCGCGGCGAGGTGCCCCACATCCTGAGTCCGCGGCCGAGAAAGCCGGCCCCGGCGAGAAACTCGCGGGTGGCGGTGGGGCGGTCGGGTGTCGAGGCGTGCACCTCAAAACCCTAACGCGTGGTCGTGGGGCGGCAACTCCCTTCGCGCGGCCGCTACGGCGCGGCGTTCCAAGCGGCGATGAAGGCGGCCTCGGTGAGCGGGTCGGTGGTCTCGTCGTCGAAATAGGGCGGCACGACTATCAAAGGCGTGACGGCCGTGAATTCCAGCTGGAATTCGCGGTCCACGGTTTGCACGGTTATGCCGCTGCCAGCTGCGAAAGCCCGTTTGACGCTCGGCGCGAACTCGACCAGACCGGCGGTATTCGCCACCACCACCCAACCTCCGCTGGGGTTCAGCACGATCGACTCCACGAAGTCGTCGGTCAGGAGCAGGGCCGCGGTCGCCAGCGAGCTCTGACGAACGGCGTAGTCAGTGCCGATGACGACGAATTCGGGGTCGTCACCCTCGAATTGATAACGGAGTGACTCCAGAGTCGCCGCGTCGACGGCATCGCCGATCAGGGCGTCGACCCGCTGGGCGGCCGTGACCGAATCGACGGTGAGAGTGAGCTGGGTGGGAGTGGACTCGACTTCGAGCAGGCCGGTCACGGCACCAATGCGGTCGACGATGCCGTTCACCTGAGTGAAATCTCCTTCGCCGGTCTGGGTCACCAGCCCCGAAGTCACGGTGATGGGGCCGAGACTGGCGGCGTAGGGAAGGGCGGCGATGAAGGCGGTCGCGGCGGCGACATCCGTTTGGCGTTGCAGTTTGAGACCGAAGGCGTGGGGGTTGAGGGCGGCGCCGACGAGGTCGAAGGTGGCGGCGGCAGCGGTGAAGGCATCGATGGCGGCGTCGGGCCGAATGCCCGTTTCGCCGCCGGACACGACGAAGCCGCGTGCCGTGGCGGTCAGTGGGGTGTCTGCCCGGTGCGTGTCGCCGAGCAGAGCCGCGGCCGCGTCGTAGACCCCGACCAGTTCGGCCGCGCTCGACGCGTCGACGAGCGTGCGGTCGTCTATCGTGGCACCGACGACCCCATCGGTGGCCTTGAGCTGGGAGTACAGGCTGAGCATCTCGTCGTTGTGGGCCGGAACGCCGTCGACGGAAAGGGCGAAATCCCCGATTTCAAGCCGGACGGGCGACCAGCTCAGAAAGGTCGAGTCGTGCTTATTGATGTACCCGGCGATGAGATCGGCCAGTTCTCCGACGCGTTTTTCGGAAGCGTCGTCGGTGACGGTGACGCTTCCGCCCACGGATCCGTAGAACGGGAGGTTGTTGGTGCCCGCCGTGCGTACGTCGACGACGTCTGGTTCGTCGGCGAGGAATTTCTCGAATTTTTCGCCGCCCGAGCTGCCCGCGTTGGCGGAGCACGCGCTGAGCCCGGTGATTGTGACGATGAGCACGGCGAAGGCAGCCAGGCGACGGCGGGATGGAGCGAAGATGGCGTTCCGATCTGCCGGTGGGTTCCTCGGTTCTGTGCCCCGCACCGGTATTCTCGAGGGTACAACAGCGAGAAGGGGCAACCGTGGCGCACGCGCATCCGCTGCACGTCGACCTCGAAGTGGCCTGCCTGTGCTGCTTCGCGCCGCAGCCGTTTCACTTCACCTCCCTGAGCGACCAGGTGGTCTGCTCGAAGTGCCTGCACCACATCGGAGCCGAGAAATCCGAGCGCCGCGACCTGGAACACGTGAAGATGTGGGCGGCGCGCTGGGCAGCCAACGAGACCGCCCACGGCGAGTATCTTGCAGAAACGGATGCCTTACTCGTCGCCCGAGATACTGACCTGACCGCGCTGCGTGACCAGGTCGCCGAGCTGACCGCCCTCGTTGCCGGGCAGTTCTCCGCCGGGATCGACGGGGTGCGCAGCCTGCTGCAGAACGACCTGGTCAAGCGGGCCGAACGCAATACCGAACTGGCCCGGCGTCAGATCGACTGGGCCATGGCCGGTATTTGGCGCATTGAGGCCCTGCACCACGACTCGGCGGGATCGAAGTGCTCCTGCGGCCGCACCGCCGGCAGCTGCCCTGAGAGCGCCGCGATCGACCCCCTGCGTCAGGCCCTGCGCGACTGGGAGAAGAAGAACGTGGCGCTGCTGCAGAACGGTCGGCGGCACGGGCTGCCGGGCGAGCATCCTGCGGTGCTGGGCCAGCGCATCCGCTGAACTCGCTTAGCGCAGCCGGCTAGTGACCGACCGCGACCGGCTCGCCGAGCGGCGGGCGCCGCACGAGGAACGCGGCCGGAATCGCGAACAGCGAGATGATCGCGCCGCACAGGAATGCGCCGCGAATACCCGAGGCCGTCGCTGAGATCTCGTTGACGCCCTGCGCCATCAGCGCGGCCGACTGGGAGGTCATGACGGCGATGAACAGTGCCGTTCCGACCGCGCCGGCGAGCTGCTGAATGGTGCCGACGACCGCGCTGCCGTGGGAGTACAGGCTCGGCTTGAGTGAGCCGAGGCCCGAGGTGAACAGCGGTGTGAACAACAGCGAGAGGCCGGCGCTCATGCCGATGTGGGCGATCAGCAGCATCCACGGCGGGGTGGTCTCGCCCATCATGGTCATTGCCCAGAACGCGGCGCTGACGATGATCGATCCGGGAACCAGCAGGATGGTCGGGCCGCGGCGGTCGTAGATGCGGCCGACGAACGGTGCGAGCAGACCCATGGTGAGCCCGCCCGGAAGCAACAGCAGCCCGGTCTCGAGGGCCGTCAGGCCGAGCACGTTCTGCATATACAGCGGCAGCAGGATGATGGTGCCGAACAGGGCGAGCATGCTGATGCTGAGCATCGAGATCGACACGGTGAAGGTGCGCGAGCTGAACACGCGCAGGTCCAGCAGCGCGCGATCGGTGCGCTGCAGCCGCAGCTGGCGCAGCACGAACAGGCCGAGGGCGACCAGGCCGATGCCGAGCGGCACCCAGCCGGCAGCGGATGCCCCGCCCAGGTTGCTCAGGCCGTAGACGAATCCGCCGAAACCGAACGCCGAGAGGACGACGGAGAGCACATCGAGCGGAACCTTGCGCGGTGTCGTCACGTTCTGGATGCGCGAGGCGCCGAGGATGAGCGCGCCGATCGCGATGGGAAGCACGAGGATGAACATCCAGCGCCAGTCGAGCACGCTGAGGATAACGCCGGAGATGGTCGGGCCGATCGCCGGGGCGACCGAGATGACGATGGAGATGTTTCCCATGGTCTTGCCTCGCGAGGCCGGTGCGACGAGCGTCATGACGGTCGTCATGAGCAGCGGCATCATGATGGCCGTTCCGCTGGCCTGCACGATGCGGCCCAGAAGCAGCACCTCGAAGCCGGGCGCGAGCGCGGCGATCAGGGTTCCGGTGCTGAACAGCGTCATCGCGGCGATGAAGACCGGCCGGGTGTGAAAACGCTGGATCAGAAAACCGGTGATCGGAATGACCACGGCCATCGTGAGCATGAAGGCCGTGGTCAGCCACTGCGCGGCGGTCGCGGTAATGCTGAGGTCGTCCATGAGGTGCGGCAGGGCCACACCCATGATGGTCTCGTTCAAAATGACGACGAAGGCGGAGACCAGCAGCAGCCGAATCACCAACTGATTGCGTTTGGCGTCGGGGTGCGCCTCGGCCGCGGTCGTGGGCGCGCTGGTTGTTGCGGTCATAGCTGGTCCTGACGATCATGCGAAAAAGGGATGGCTCAAAAAGCGGCCTGCGAAAGTGAGCGGCCGTGCGAACCCCGGGCCGGTTCGCTCTGTGCGCCAACAGGTGCAGCGCTGTGCAGGGTGTGAAATATTCCTGCGCGTGCAAATTGACCGCAAGAGGCGATCGGTGCCCGGGGCTGATTCAGGAAGATCGGCGGCTCACCGGGCTGCTGCCGCGCGATTCCGGGTCTGGGCTGGCTGCAGGTGCCGGATTTCCTGAATTAGCCACCAAAAACGGGCGGGCAAATGGCTACGGCAGGCGGAGCCTGAGGTAGGGCGCGGTGCGGCTGGTCGGGTGCGCGGCGACCGTGGCGGGAGTGCCGGCGGCGATGATCCGGCCGCCGGCGTCTCCGCCGCCGGGGCCGAGGTCGATCACCCAGTCGGCGGCGGCGACCACATCCATCTCGTGTTCGACCACGACCACGGTGTTGCCGGCATCGACGAGGCGCCCGAGCTGCAGCAGGAGCAGCTCGACGTCGGCCGGGTGCAGCCCGGTCGTAGGTTCGTCGAGCAGGTAGAGCGTGTGGCCGCGGCGGGCGCGCTGCAGTTCGGTCGCGAGCTTGATGCGCTGCGCCTCGCCGCCGGACAGCTCGGTGGCCGGCTGCCCGAGCCGCAGATAGCCCAGGCCCACCTCGCGCAGGGTTTCGAGGCTGCGCGCGGCGGAGGCGACGTCGCTGAGAAAAACGAGCGCGGCATCCACTGTGAGGCCGAGTACCTCGGCCACGTTCTTGCCGTGGTAGGTCACCTCGAGGGTGTCGGGGTTGTAGCGCGACCCGCCGCAGTCCGGGCAGGGCGCATAGCTGCCCGGCAAAAAGAGCAGCCCAACGGCCACGAAACCCTCGCCGAGACAGGTCTCGCAGCGGCCGCCGGCCACGTTGAACGAGAATCGGGAGGCGGTGAAGCCGCGCGCGCTGGCCTCGTCGGTGGCAGCGAAGGTGGCCCGCACGGCGTCGAACAGGCCGGTGTAGGTGGCGAGGTTGGAGCGCGGCGTGCGCCCGATCGGCTTTTGGTCCACCTGCACCAGCCGGTCGACGGCCTCGAGCCCGGTCACTGCGCCTACTTTCGGGCGCTCGGCGAGCTCGATCTCAGCGTCGGGGTCGGCGAGATCGAGCACCGGCACATCGTCGGGGTCTGGGTGCAGGTGCTGCCCCACGGCCTCGGCCAGCACCTGGCTGACCAGGGTGGACTTGCCCGAACCGCTCACTCCGGTCACCGCCGTCAATACTCCGAGCGGAATCTGCGCGTCGAGGCCTCGCAGGTTGTGCCGGGTCACGTCGGTCAACCCCAACCAGCCGAGCGGATGCCGCAGCTCGCCCGCCACCACCGGCTCGCGGTCCTCGGCGAACAGGTACTGCCGGGTCACCGACGACTCGACCTGGGCGAGTCCGGCCGTCGGCCCGCTGTAGAGAACCTCGCCGCCGCCCTCACCGGCACGGGGGCCGACGTCGACGACCCAGTCGGCGCTTCTCACGACGTCCATATTGTGTTCGACTACGAAGACCGAGTTGCCCGACTGCTTGAGCTGCTCGAGCACGAGCAGCAGCGGTTCGGCGTCGGCTGGGTGCAGACCGGCCGAGGGCTCGTCGAGCACATAGATCACACCGAACAGGCCGGAGCGCAGCTGGGTGGCGATGCGCAGCCGCTGCATCTCCCCCGGAGAGAGGGTGGGGGTCGAGCGGCCGAGGGCCAGATAGCCGAGACCCAGTTCGAGCAGCACGTCGATGCGGCGCAGCAGATCGCCGGCCAGGGTGACGGCCACTTCCGTTGAAGCGGAGTCGCCCGACACGATCGGCCGCAGGATCTCGGCCAGCGCTGTCATCGGCAGCGCGTTGAGGGCGGCGATCGACTGGCCGGCTACGGTCACGGCGAGGGCTTCCGGCTTCAGCCCGCTGCCGCCGCAATCGGGGCAGGGGCCGGTGTCGACGTAGCGCAGCACTCGCTGCCGTACGTTCGGGCTCTTGCTGTCGGCCAGGGTATGCAGCACGAAACTCTTCGCGCTCCAGAATCGGCCCTGGTAGGGCTTGGCGATGCGGTCGCGTTGCGGCACAACCTCGACCACCGGTTGCTCCTCAGTGAACAAAATCCAGTCGCGGTCGGCGCGGGAGAGGCTGTGCCAGGGCGCGTCGATGTCGTAGCCGAGCACGGCGACGATGTCGCGCAGGTTCTTGCCCTGCCAGGCGCCCGGCCAGGCCGCGATCGCGCCGTCGCGGATGCTGAGCGTGGGATCGAGCACCATCGATTCCTCGCTGACGGTGTGCGCCAGTCCGAGGCCGTGACAGCGCGGGCAGGCGCCCATCGCGGTGTTCGGCGAGAAGGAGTCGGATTCGAGGCGACCGGCGGCATCCGCTGGGTATATGCCGGCACGGGAATACATCATGCGGAGCGAGTTGGAGAGGGTGGTGACCGTGCCGACGCTCGAGCGCGAGCTCGGTGTACCGCGGCGTTGTTGCAGAGCGACGGCCGGTGGCAGCCCGGTGATCTCATCGACGTGCGGGGTGTGCCCCTGTTGAATGAGGCGGCGCGCGTAGGGCGCGACCGACTCGAAGAAGCGCCGCTGCGCCTCGGCGAAAATGGTGCCGAAGGCGAGCGACGACTTGCCGGAGCCCGAGACACCGGTGAACGCCACAATGGCATCCCTCGGCACGTCGACGTTCACATTGCGCAGGTTGTTTTCGCGGGCGCCGCGCACCCGCACGAAACCCTCTGGCCGATTTTCGCTAAGCATCCGAACAATATAGGTGCTGCGGTTGTGTATGCCGTCAGATCGACGTGGCGTCCTCGACCTGACCGACGAGCTCCTCGATGATGTCCTCCAGAAAGAGCACACCGGTCACGCATTCTTCGGTTCGACCTTGCACAGACGGAGCACGCCGTTGGCGAGCCAGTTGAGGCTGAAGATGATCGGGTTGAAGGCGCGGGCTACGAACACGAGCGGCGGTGCGAGAATGAGCGCGGTCTTTCAGGAATGGAGAACGAGATGTTCTTGGGGATCATCTCGCCGAAGACCACGTGCAAAAAGGTCACCAAAATGAGCGCGAAGGTGAAGGCGATCATTCCTTCGGAGAGCCCGGTGCCGGCGAGTTCTTCGACGAGGTCTTCCAGGGTGACGGTGCCCCGCTCGCTGAGAACGACGCCTACGCCCACCATGATCCACTCATACATGGTGTGGTCCTCTCAGCGAAAGAGGCATGTCGGTGGTGGTGGGCGAGGGTCTATGCGAGGGAGGGTCTTCCATTGTGCTTATAACGCTGCAGACGGATGCTGGCAAACCGCCGGTCTGCGCCCTGCAGTTATGAGACCGCCGGCACGGTGACCTCCTCGGGCAGCTCGCGCAGCACGACCTTCATGATCTTGCCGGTGGCGGTGCGCGGCAGGGCGTCGACGAAGGTCACATAGTCGGGCACCTTGAACGCCGCGATCAGGTAGCGGGTGTGGGTGAGCAGGTCGACCTCGGTCACCATTGCGTCGGGCCGCAGCACGACGTAGGCCTTGGGCCGTTCGCCCCATTTCGGGTGCGGCATGCCGACCACGGCGACGTCGAGCACGGTGGGGTGGGTGAGCATCGCGTTCTCGACCTCGATGGTGGAGATGTTCTCGCCACCCGAGATGATGATGTCCTTGGCCCGGTCCTTGATCTCGATGTACCCGTCTGGGTGCATGACGCCGAGGTCGCCGGTGTGGAACCAGCCGCCGCGGAAGGCATCCGCTGTGGCCTGCCGGTCTTTGAAATAGCCGAGCATGACGTTGTTGCCGCGCAGCACGACCTCGCCGATGGTTGTTGCGTCGGCCGGAACATCGGCCATGACGGAGTCGACGATGCGCGCCGATTCGGCCTGCACCATGCCCACGCCCTGGCGGGAGATCTTGCGGGCACGTTCGTCGGCGGGCAGGTCGTCCCACTCGCGCTGGTATTCACAGATTGTGTACGGGCCGTAGACCTCGGTGAGGCCGTAGACGTGCACGACCGTGATGCCGAGTGCGTCGAGCTGCTCGATCACGCTCGGCGACGGCGGGGCACCGGCCGTGGTGATGGACAGCGGAGTATCGAGCACGTGCTTCATCGGTGCGTTGGCGATGACGCCGCACACCGTGGGAGCGCCGCACAGGTTGGTCACGCCGAGGGTGTCGATGGCCGACCAGACCGCTTCGGCCCGCACCGTGCGGAGGCAAACGTGGGTGGCGCCGGCGGCCGTGACCGCCCACGGCGTGCACCAGCCATTGCAGTGGAACATCGGCAGTGTCCACAGGTAGACCGAGTCGCTCGTGAATTTATTGTGGAAAACCTCGCCGAAGGAGTTGAGGTAGGCGCCCCGGTGGGAGTACATGACGCCCTTGGGCTTGCCGGTCGTGCCCGAGGTGTAGTTGATCGAGATCACCGCGCGTTCGTCGGTGACCTCCCAGGCTAGAGGATCGGTTCCATCATTGTCGGCCTCGGCCAGGAAGGACGTGAGGGTCTGCTGGCCGATCTCGAGGCCGCTTTCGGTGAGCCCGAACTCGCCGTCGGCGATTTCGATGACGCCCTTCAGGGCAGCGGATGCCGCGAACACGTCCCCCACACCGGCAACGAGTTCGGCGTCGATGAACAACAGGGTGGCTTCGGAGTGCTCGAGAACGTAGTGCACCTCCGGTGCGGCGAGCCGCGAATTCAGGGCGACGAGTACTCCGCCGGCCAAAGGAACGGCGTAGTGGGCGATGAGCATCTCGGGTATATTCGGCGCGAGGAATATGACCCGATCGCCCGGGGAGATGCGCGCACGGATGGCGTGCGCGAGCTTTTCGGCCGCCTGAGCGAATTGCCGGTAGGTGTAGCTCCTGGCGCCGTAGATGATCGCATTCTTGCCCGGGAATACTTCGGCGCTGCGCTGCAGAAATCGCATCGGTGTGAGGGGCGAGTCGTTGGGTGTGCCGGTGCTGCTCAGTAATGTCGTCAGGTCAATCACGTGGGACTCCTTTGTCCAAAAAGATCTAGCGCAGTGCGGGCTTAGTGAAAGGCGCTGACCCCGGTCAGGTCGCGTCCGATGAGCAGGGACTGGATGCTTTCGGTCCCCTCGTAGGTATGAATGGATTCGATGTCGGCAAGGTGCCGGATCACGTGATTCTCGAGCAGGATTCCGTTGCCGCCGAGCATGTCGCGGGCGAGCGAGGCGAGGGAGCGGGCTGCGCGGGTGTTGTGGAACTTGGCGAGGCTGGCCTGGATCGGTCGGAGGGTGCCGGCGGCGTCGAGCTCGGCCAGGCGGATGCAGTGCAGCTGCATCGAGGTGAGTTCGGAGAGCATGAGGGTGAGCCGCTCCTGCACGATTTGAAAACCGGCGATCGGTTTGCCGAACTGCACCCGCTGCTGGGCGTAGTTGAGGGCGGCCTCGAAGACGGCGGTGGCGTGTCCGAGCGCCGACCAGGCCACGCCGAGCCGGGTGGCGAACAGAACGACCGCAGTGTCCTTGAAGGTGTGCGTGCCGGGCAGTACGGCGTCGAGCGGGATGCGCACGTCGGTCAGGGTGATGCGGGCCTGGTGCACCGCCCGCAGCGAGCCCTTGCCGAGCATCGTCTCGCCGACATACCCGGGCAGGGACTGGTCCACCAGAAAGCCGCGTACGTTGCCGTCGTCGTCACGGGCCCAGACCACGGTCACGTCGCCGACCGATCCGTTGCCGATCCACTTCTTCTCGCCGTTGATGACCCATTCGTCGCCGTCACGGTGCGCGGTGGTCTCCAGGGCCACCGAGTCCGAGCCGTGGTCAGGTTCGGTCAGGGCGAAGGCACCGAGCTTCTCGGCCCGGGCGAGCGGAACCAGCCAGGTGGCCTTTTGCTCGTCACTGCCGAACATGGCGATGCTGCGCAGGGCGAGTCCGCCCTGCACGGCCACGACGGTGCCCATTGAGCCGTCGCCGCGGGAGATTTCCATGTTCACGAGCCCGGCGGCGAGCGGCGACATCGGGGTGAGTCCCGGTCCTTCGACTCCGTCGGTGAGCAGGTCGAGCTCGCCCAGGCGGCGGGCGAGGTGTAGCGGGTACTCCGCTTTGTCCCAGGCCTCGCTCAGCTCGTCGAGCGTTTCCACCGCGAAGGTGCGTGCCCGGTTCCAGAACGCCCGATCGGCGTCGGGAACATTGGCGAAGACGCCGTAGTAGTCAGTGTCGAGCGGGGCGGAGACATCGTAATCGGGCATCAGTGCCTTTCGCGGTAGCAAGCGTGACTACAGTTCTACCTGACACCGAGTCTCAGGTCAAGTGACACTTGGTGTCAACGTGTCACCGAACGAAGCCTGTTCTCGATCGCCTGAGCAACATCGTGAGGCAGCGCCGAGGCGGGGAACACCGCCACGATCAGCTCGTTGGCGGGCGTTTCAGCGCCGGAGCGTCGGGCGCCCACGGGGGCGAAGCGGTCGCGAATCGTTCGAAGCTCGGCGGCGAGGCCAGCCGAGTCGGGCATCCGTTCTGCGTCGACGGCGCGAATCAGGCGGCGCAGCTCGAAATTGTGCGTCGCGGTCACGGCGGCCGCGAATTGAATGGCGATCACCGGGTCGACGCCCGGCAGCGCGCGCCGCAGAAAGGCCGAGAAGGTCTTCTCATAGCGCGAAACCATCACGGTTTCCCGGTCACGCAGAACGGATGTCTGGCGCACCAGCAGGTCGCGCACCCGCACGATCTCGAGGCGCTCCCGAAACCGGTCGAAGACGAGGGCTGCTGCCGTACAGACGGCCAGCCAGGGGTCCTCGTGTTCGGCGGCGAAATAGTCGCCGATCTGCTCGAGCAGCTCGTCGTGGTCGGCGAAGATCACGTCGTCCTTCGACCGGAACTGGCGAAAGAAGGTGCTGCGGGACACGCCGGCGGCGGCGGCGATCTGCGCGGTGCTGGTGGCCTCGTAGCCCTGAGCCTGGAACAGGCCAACGGCGATGTCGGCGACGGCCACGCGACCGCGGGCATCCGCTTGCCGAGCAGCTGGTGGAAGGGCGGAATCGGCGGGGGCAGACGGATCAGACATGGTCTGGCGAAATTAGCACGGAACGGTGGCCGACCGTCGCGAGCACCCGGCAAAAGCGGACGGGGCCCGGGCCCCCTCCGTGGGCCCAGTTTATAACCTGGGCCCGTGGACGGGGCCCGGGCCCCGTCCAGAGTGGAGGGGGCAGACGGGCCGGCGAACGCACAAGGTTTCCATAAGGCCCACATCGCACTCTTGCAGCATTCGCTCACCCTGAAGAGATAGGTGCGTCATGAGCAGGTTCGAAGGTAAAGGAATCGTTCGCAGCACGAGAAACACCACGGGAATGCGAGGTAGTCCACCTTCCCCGGACAGTGGAAGACCACGAAAGGTCTTCGGAAAGCCCATGCGCATACTTGCGGCCGGCATGGCCGCCGTGCTCTATACCGGGCTGGGCCTGTCGGCCGCGCTCCCGGCGCAGGCCGCGGTCGCGCCGGCCGGCCAGGGGTTCGCGGTCACGGCATCCGACCTCGCCTACATTCTCAAGCAGATCAAGATTGCGGAAACGCACGTAGCCAACACCACTCTGGCGACCGGCCCCTGCGGCGCTCTCGTCGGCACCGGCCCCAACAAGATCGCCAGCCCGCTGCTGTCGCTCGGACTGCGCACGGTCGACGGTTCCTGCAACAACCTGCAGCCCGGCCAGGACCAGTTCGGCGCCGCTGACCAGGTCTTCCCGCGCCTTACGGGGTCGGTTTTCTCTCCAGCAGAAGTCACTCCCTCCGGCTTTGGACCGCCGAACCCGACCTCCTACGCCCAGAAGAAGGGCCTGGTCTTTGACAGCGAACCACGCACGGTCAGCAACCTGATCGTCGACCAGACTTCGACCAACCCGGCCGCGATCGCCGCCGCCGGAAACCCGGTGCGCACCCAGGGCAATGAGGGCGTCGTGGCCTGCACGACCGATCCGAGCCCGGCCGTGCCGTTCGGCATTCCGGGCGGCTGTATCCCGTCCCGTGAGACGCTCTTCATGCCGAACGTGACGACCGACGTGGGCCTCTCGCCGCCGTACAACTCAATGTTCACCCTGTTCGGCCAGTTCTTCGACCACGGTGTCGACCAGACCGTCAAGGGCGGTGGCACGGTCTTCATGCCCCTGAAGGCCGATGACCCGCTCGTCGCTGGTGCCGACCACGTGTTCGGCAACGGTGACGACCTCGACCCCAACCTGCGATTCATGGTGCTCACCCGCGGGCAGAACCAGCCCGGCCCCGACGGTGTCACCGGCGACGACCCCGCCACGGCAGTTGACGAGAGTGCTGACGATGTACAGGATGCGCTCAACACCGACTCGCCCTGGGTCGACCAGAGCCAAACTTACGCCTCGCACGCCTCGCACCAGGTCTTTCTGCGCGAGTACGTGACCGTGGGTGGTCGCCCGGTTGCTACCGGCAAGCTCCTCGGCGGCCCGGCCGGACCGACCGCCGGCGGCATGGCCACCTGGGCCACCACCAAGGCCCAGGCCGCGAACGTGCTCGGGCTGCTTCTGGCCGACAAGGACGCGCTCAACGTTCCGATGCTCGCAGCGGATGCCTACGGCAAGTTCATCCCCGGACCCGCGCGCGGAATGGCACAATATGTCACCGCGACCGGCCTGGTCGAGGGCGACACGGCCAGCCCCGTGCCCGTTCCAAGCAACGTGCTGTATTTCAACACGCCGTTCCTGACCGACATCGCACACAACGCGGAGCCGAAGCCCGGGCTGACCCCGGACGGTGACAACACGGCATCCGCTGACTTTGCCAGCCAGCCGGCCGGAACGTATGACGATGAGATGCTCAATGCTCACTTCATCGCCGGAGACGGTCGCGTCAACGAGAACATCGGCCTGACCGCCATCCACCAGGTGTTCCACTCGGAGCACGACCGCCTGATCGCTGATATCGAGAACACCCTGACCAACGACACTTCAGCTAAGGGCGTTGCTGCCCTGGCCGAGTGGAAGCTGGCCAGCGGAGCTGCCGGCTGGAACGGCGATCGACTGTTCCAGGCTGCCCGCTTCGTCACCGAGATGGAGTACCAGCACCTCGTGTTCGAGGAATTCGCGCGCAAGGTGCAGCCCGGTATCAACCCGTTCGAACCGTTCGCGTTCACCCAGACCGAGATCAACCCGGCGGTCAAAGCAGAATTCGCCCACGCCGTGTACCGCTTCGGCCACTCCATGCTGACCGAGACGATCTCGCGTACCAACGAGGGCAAGCCCGGGGCTGACGGCGTGTTCGGCACGAGTGACGACATTCAGGGCACCCGGAATGACATCTCCCTGCTCGACGGATTCCTCAACCCGCCCGCGTACACCGACGGTGGACCGGACGGGCAGCTGACCTCGGAGGAAGCTGCGGGCAGCGTCATCATGGGCATGAGCGACCAGGTCGGCAACGAACTCGACGAGTTCGTTACCGATACCCTGCGCAACAACCTGCTCGGCCTGCCGCTCGACCTGGCATCGGTCAACATGGCTCGTGCGCGTTCGGAAGGTGTGCCGCGGCTCAACGTGTTCCGTCGCGACCTGTTCAACAAGACAAACGACGGAGCGCTCAGGCCATACACGAACTGGATCGATTTCGGTGAGAACCTCAAGCACCCGGAATCGCTCATCAACTTCGTGGCCGCCTACGGTCAGTTCCCCACCATCACGGGGGCGACCACGCTCGACGGCAAGCGCGATGCAGCACGACTGATCGTGAGCCCCGACACCCTGGCCTTGGAAGTTCCTCCGGACGGTGCCATGGACTTCATGAACAGCACAGGAGCGTGGGCTAACACGGGCACGCACTCGATCACAGGTCTCGACGAGGTCGACCTCTGGGTCGGCGGTCTCGCCGAGATGACCACACCGTTCGGTGGCCTGCTCGGCACGACGTTCAACTACGTGTTCGAGAACCAGATGACCGACCTGCAAAACGGTGACCGGCTGTACTACCTGGCCCGCACGCCCGGCATGAACCTCCGCACCCAGCTGGAGGGCAACTCCTTTGCCGAGCTCATGATGCGCAACACGAACGCGCACACCCTGAAGGCCGACCCCTTCGCCACGGCGGACTGCAAGTTCGAGCTGAAGAACCTGGCTGGAACCGTCGCAGGCTTCGCGGCTTCGGGCAACACCGTTGCCAACGACCCCCAATCCGAGTGCAACGAAACAGCCCTACTGATTCGCATGCCCGATGGCACCATCAAGTACCGTGCCCGCAACACGGTCGACCCCGCCGGTATCAACGGCCAGGCCGTCTACAACGGCACCGGAAACGTGGACCGGATGTACGGCGGAAACGACAATGACACCTACTGGGGTGGCCTCGGCAACGACGTCATCGAAGGCGGTGGCGGCGCCGACGTAGCTCTCGGCGGTGAAGGCGACGACATCATCACCGACCTTGCCGGAGACGACGTTCCCAAGGGTGGCCCTGGCAACGACGCGATCGATGCCGGGCCCGGACTCGACATCCTCATGGGCGGCGAAGGCAAAGACTTCACGAACGGTGGAGCCAACGCCAACGAAACCTTTGGTGGCGCCGACGATGACTTCATCATTATGGGTGAAAGCCTCGACGCAGCTTTTGGTGACGGTGGCGACGACTGGGAAGAGGGCGGCAACCAGCCCGACCTCATGATTGGAGACAGCAGCAACCTGTTCTTCCTGGACGACTCCCAGAAGCCCGGAAGCGACTTCATGATCGGCCAGGGCGGTGACGACGACTACGACATGGAGGGCGGCGACGACGTTGGCGTCGGTGGACCTGGCATTGAAAAGGTCGCCGGCGGTTCCGGCTACGACTGGTCCACTGGCCAGGGTGACCCCCAGGCTCAGGACTCCGATCTGGCTCTGCCGATTGCTCCGCTCGATATCCTGCAGGTCGGTGTACGCGACAAGTACAACGAGGTCGAGGCACTCTCCGGTTGGAAGCTGAATGACATCCTCCGCGGCGACGACGTGGTTCCCAGCGCCGTCGGCGGTGGCGGCTTCATCGGCTGTGACGTGGTGGACCAGGCCGGAGTAGACCGCATCGCGGGCTTCGACGCGCTGATTCCGGAATTCACGACCACGCTCGCATCCGTTGTCGCACAGTCGGCACAGGGTGATTGCCCGATCCTGACCGGTCCGAACGTCTGGGGTGCCGGCAACGTGCTCCTCGGCGGCGGCGGCAGTGACCTGATTGAGGGACGAGGAGCCGACGACATCATCGACGGTGATGCCTACCTCAGCCTTCGTCTGAGTGTTCGGACCAACCCGAGCGACCCGGCGACGGAAATCGGCAGCGCCAGCATCAACGGCGCGAACCAGAGTGCGATGACCAGCCAGTACCTGTCCGACGGCAACGGTGGACTCACCGGACCGACACTGCAGGAAGCTGTCTTCGCCGGCACGGTCAACCCGGGAAGCATTGTGGCGGTTCGCGAGATCCTCAACGGATCTGGCGGAATTGACTCGGCGCAGTTCTCCGGTCTGACCAGCGATTACACGGTCACTACCACCGGTGGTGACGGCACGCTCGGCTCGGCCGGATCGACCACCACGGTGCTCGACAACCGCGGTACCGACGGAACCGACACCCTGCGCAACGTCGAACGCCTGCAGTTCAGCGACACCGTGGCACCGGCAACCCCGACCAACGTCGCTGCAGTTGCCGGCAACGGTCAGGCGACCGTCGACTGGGTAGCTTCGCTGACCGGCATCCCCACCAGCTTCACGGTGAAGGTGCTCGACTCGGCTGGAGCCCAGGTGGGCGCACTGCGCACCGCACCGGGAACCGCATTCAACCTGGTTGTCACCGGGCTGACCAACGGGTCCAGCTACACCTTCCAGGTGTCGGCGACCAACGCGGAAGGAACGAGCGCATTCTCGGCATCGTCCAACGCGGTGACTCCGTCGGCACCGGTGGTGCAGGTGGTCGCTGGCGCTCCAACGATCGGAACCCCGGTCGCCGGTAACGCTCAGGTGACCGTCAACTGGACGGCCCCCGCACCGGTGGCCAACCAGGCGCCGATCACCGGCTACCGCGTTCGCACCTACGAGGGCACCGGCGCTGCCGTGTTCCGCACTTCGAACGTCGCCCCCGGGTCGTCCGTGACCATCACGGTACTGACCAA
This sequence comes from Cryobacterium sp. TMT1-3, assembly GCF_004402315.1. Classification (NCBI taxonomy): domain Bacteria; kingdom Bacillati; phylum Actinomycetota; class Actinomycetes; order Micrococcales; family Microbacteriaceae; genus Cryobacterium; species Cryobacterium sp. TMT1-3. Next base: position 447,832 of record NZ_SOFW01000040.1, on the reverse strand, counting down.
CGGCACCGGGTACTCCTTCGATGTCGCCGCGATCAACTCGGTCGGCACCGGAGTGGCCTCGGCTCGATCGGTAGTGGTCACCCCGACCGCGCCGGTGGTGCAGGTGGTCGCCGGAGCTCCGGTGATCGGTACCCCGGTCGCCGGTAACGCCTCGGCGACCGTCAACTGGGCTGCACCGGCACCGGTGGCCAACCAGGCACCGATCACCGGCTACCGGGTTCGCACCTTTATCGGAGCGGGAGCGACGGCCACGGGTACCACGACGGTGGCCAACGTCACCAGTGCGGTGATCGGGTCGCTCACGAACGGCACCGGGTACACGTTCGATGTCGCCGCGATCAATGCGGTCGGCACCGGAGCGGCATCCGCTCGGTCGGTGGTCATCTCACCGCGCACGGAATTCGTGCTCCCCACGGTGACCGCACGCACGCCCGCCGCCGATGCTCGCTCGATCAGCCAGACCGGCAACCTGACGGCAACGTTCAGCGAACCGGTCACCGGGGTCAGCGGCACGACGTTCGTGCTCCGGCGTGGTGCCACGGTGATTGCCGCGGTGGTCTCGTACAACGCCACGACGCGAGTCGCGACGCTGAACCCGAGCGTGACGCTGCTCACCGACCGCACCTACACGGCCACCCTCTCGGGCATCCGTGACGCGGCCGGCAACACGATGGCGACGAGCACCTGGTCGTTCATCACCGGTCCGGCTCCGACGATCACCACGAGGACTCCCGCCGCGGGAGCCACCGCGGTGCGCCGGAACGCCAATGTGACCGCGACATTCAGTGAAGACATCACCGGAGTGGCCGCGGGCACGGTTCAGATCACCCGGGTTTCCACCGGGGCGGTTGTCGCATCGGCGGCGGCGTTCAACGCCACCAACAATGTGTTGACCATCAACCCCGGGGTGACCCTGACCTCGAACGTGCAGTACCGGGTGACCATCACCGGTGGCAACACGAGTGTTCGAGATCTGATCGGAAACCCACTGGTGACGAGTACGTGGACCTTCACGACCGGCACCGTTCTCTAAGAAACAGCTGATCCGCTTCACCCGGCCGGCGACTGGATTTCAGTCGCCGGCCGGTCCCACCAGCACCACCACACACGCATAAAGCCTTGAGGAGAGGTCATGACATCACGCAGGGAAGTTCTCCAGTTGGGCGCCTTCGGAGCGCTGGGACTGGTCGGCATGGAGGGCAACGACAACGTCATTCCCCCAGTGCCGCTACTCACCCAGAGCCTGCTCGCTCCCGCGAACATGCCGGTGCCGTATGCCGGCGTCTTTCGCCGCCCGCCCGTGCTGGCCCCGTACCAGACCGGTTTCGACGACGGTGACCCTGACCGACCGTTCGCCAAGTACGCGCTAACCCAAAAACTTGGCCAGGCGCAGTTCGTGCCTGGCCTGTCCACCGCCGTTGCCGGGTATAACGGCATTTATCCCGGGCCGACCATTCGGGCCGAGCACGGCACCCGGTTCGAGGTGCGCATTCGCAACGCGCTACCGAGCCAGGGTCTGCTGCACTCCGATGCGTTCAACACGGTCACCCACCTGCACGGCTCGGCGTCACTGCCGCAGTACGACGGCTATGCCAACGATGTCACGGCCCCCGGCAACGTTAAGACTTACCGATACCCGAACTGGCAGAATGCCCGCACTTTGTGGTACCACGACCATAACCACCACCTCACTGCACAAAACGTCTATTCGGGACTTGCCGGATTTTATCCGTTGTCGGACAGCTATGAGCGTGCTCAACTTCCTCAGGGCGAGTTCGACGTGCCGCTGATGATCTCCGATGCCCTGTTTAACGCCGACGGATCGCTCGGCTACAACGACCGACTGCGCAGCAGTTTGTTCGGGGACATCATCATGGTCAACGGGGTGCCGTGGCCGACCATGAAGGTGAAGCCCCGTATCTATCGCTTTCGCGTGCTGGTTGCCTCCATTTCGCGCTCCTATCGCCCGACTTTGTCGACCGGCGACCCGGTCTATATCGTGGCTACCGATTCCGGGATGGTCCCGACCGTGCAGCCGGTCGCTTCCTGGCGGCACAGCACAGCCGAGCGCTATGAGATTCTGATCGACTTTCGCAAATATAGGGTCGGGCAGAAAATTAGCCTGAACAACCTGAGCAACAAGAACAATGTCAACTTCATCAACACCAACAAGATCATGCGGTTCGAGGTTGTTGCCGATTTTGGGTCGAACGCGGGCAGCATCTCGTCGATTCCGACGACGCTGGATGACGGCGGCTCGGTCAACCCGCACCAGGGCGGGATCGCCACGATGAGCCTGACCCCCGCCATGGCGAAGATCAAGCGAAACCTCAAGGTTGAGAAAATAAACGGCGTCTGGAAGATCAACGGTACGACCTGGGCCGATGTCGCGGCCTCCCGCTTCACCAAGCTGTTCGCCAATCCACAGCCCTACGACGTGGAGCAGTGGACCATCACGAACGCGTCCGGTGGCTGGTTCCACCCCGTGCACATTCACCTGATCGACGCTAAAATCATCGGCCGCAATACCAACGGCGGCAAACCATTCGCCTGGGAGAACGGTCCGAAGGATGTCTTCTACGTCGGGGAAAACGAGTCCATCACCGCGCTCATGCAGTTCGACACCGGGCCGGAGTTGGGCGGCCGCTACATGATCCACTGCCACAACCTCGTGCACGAAGACCACGACATGATGACCCAGTTCGCGGTTGGCGATTATCGGGTGAACGATCCGATCAATTCCGACCCCGCCGTGATTGACACCCGGCCGGCGGACTTCTACCCCCCGGTGTACCTGCCGGGCCTGCCAGCCGGTACCTGATGTTCCACGCCACCCGCCCAGCCCCGCCGGTGCGGCTGCTCGCCCTGCTCAGCGCCGGACTGCTGGGCTGTGCTCTTCTGAGCGGCTGCACCGCCGGGGCTTCGGCCCCCACTGCGGCAACTCCCGCGAGCGTGAGCCCGGTCGCATCGGAAGACAGCGCCGGCGATATCGGCAATGGCCGACCGACCGTCAGCTACGACGGACTCCTTGTGCAGCGACGGGTCGTGCTCGCTGTGCAGACAGCAGCGGATGCCGATGCGCCCGCCATGCGCTTCGAGCTGGAGGAACGCGCTCACGACGCCGGGGTGAGTCTGACCGACATCTCTCCCGATGTGCTGCCAGCCGGTGTGCTCGAACAAGCCGTTCCACAGCTGACCCTGCTCCTTCCTGCGAATGTTTCGGAGGGACAGGCGCGCGCCCTCATCGAGGAAATGGTGTCCAACTCGCCCGCGCAATATTACGTTCTGACCGTTTTGGTACACGACCTCATCTTCGAAGTGCCGTCGACCGACTCGCCAACATTGGCCGAGGCGATTGCCCGGGAAGGCATCCTCTCTGATGCCTTGGGCAATTACGACACCACCCTCGGGGCCAACACTTTGGACGTGGCCTACCTGGGAACGTTGTTGGGCGACGAGGTGGTCGACTCGGTGCGCAGCGCCATCGCGCGACCGGCCGGTATTACTCCCAAGCGGGTATCGGTGAGAGCCGGCACACCCGGGGGGCCAGGTGTTGATGTCGCGGCAGAACCGATTCCGAAGCCGGTGGTGCTGGCGGACGGGGTCTCGCACGAGGCGGCGGGCGCTTCGCCGATCGCCACTGACTCGTTACCGTTCAGACCCTGGGTCGCTTACGGGATCGGCCTCGCGACGGTGCTGAGCGTGACCATGGCGTTCGCCGGGTGGAGCCTGTTCCAACGGCGGCGTCGTCTTTCGGCTAGCGCACTCGAGCAGGAGCAACCCGATCGAGAGTGGCCATGACCGAGGTGCCGCCGCCCATCCAGGAGCGCACCTCGAGCGAGCCCCCGGCGACCTGGATCGTATCGCGCATGATGCGCAGCCCGAGATGATTGTCGGGGGCCTCCGCGGACAGATCGAAGCCGCAGCCGTTGTCGTGAATCAGCAGGATGGTGCGGTCGTCGTCCTGCATGAGAGTGAGCTCCAGGACGCCGGCCTTGGCATGCTTCATGGTGTTGGCGAGCACCTCGCGGGCCACCCGGTAGAACATGGCGGCACGATCACGGTCGATGTCGCAGTCAGCCGGAATGTGGAGTTTCACGTCGATGCCCTGTTCGATCAGCGGTGCGGTCAGCCGGGCCAGAGCGGCGGGCAGGCCGAGTTCTTCGAGGTCGGGAGGATACAGCTCGGTGGTCATAGCGCGCAGGGTTTGCACGTTCTTCTGCAGGATGGCCGTGGCTTGGCTGAACAGCGCCCGATTCTCGGGGGCAGAATGCCGTTCTTCGGCCTCGAGGGCATAAGACAGCCCGGCGAGATCCTGGATGACATCGTCGTGCAGGTCGCGGGCGATGCGCTGCCGCTCCAGGTCTGACGCGTCGATGGCGTGCTGCAGCAGTTGGCGCTTGGTTGATTGGTGGCCTTGAATGCGCCGGGCCAATTGCACCGCCGGAAACAGCTGGGCCAGTTGCAGGGCCCCAAGGGACAGCAGGAACGCCGGGATGAGGCCGACCACGAGAGCACTCTGTTCGTCTCGGACGGCGTCGTCATTGAAGTAGGCCTCGAAGATGAGCGGGTCACCGCTCGCCGAGGTGGCACGAACGTATACCTCCACCAGCTCGCCGGCCTCGGTCTCGTTCTCGTCGCCGGGATCGTTCTGCAGCCCCAGGGTCGCCCGCCCCTTACCACCGGCGAGCAGTTCGGGCGTCCAGGTCGGGAGCGTGAAGACCTGGCCGACCAGATCCGGGAGGTCGGAGTACACAATGCGGCCTGAGGGATCCCATACCTTGACGCGCACTATGGATCCGTCGGAGATGCGGGGGGCTAATCGGTCGTCGAGCCGCCGGGTCGAGCCGGGGTCACCCGCGAGGACGGCATCGGAGAGGAGGGGACCGACGGAGTAGTCGGCAAGGCGTTGGGCGTGTTGGATGGCATTGTCCATGGCGTTACGCTCGGAGAGTTCGCGCACCCAGAGGGCGGCCGGTACAGCCACGAAGACCATCGCGACGATGCCCACTGCCAGGAACCGGCCCACCGCCGCGCGCACCTCTGAGCGCTCGGTGGAACGCGTTTTCTCCAGGCTGCTGGGCTTCGCCGCGGGTCTAGACATGAGGGGCCGGCACCAGACCGAGTCGGGTCGCAATCACGACCGCTTCGAGTTGCGAGTGCGCGCCGAGCTTGCCGAGGATTGCCTTGACGTAGCCGCGACAGGTGTTCTCAGAAATGCCGAGAACCTTGGCGTTGGCTCGCACATCGGAGCCCTCGCCCATGAGCCGGAGCACGGCAAGCTCACGCTTCGTCAGGTCGGGAAATGGGATTTCTTCACTACGCTGCCGTCGCCGTGCGCTCAGTAGACTCACCAATGACGGATGCACGATGAAACCGCCGATGCGCGCATGCCGCAGCGTGTCGAGCACCGTTGCGAGGGAGCCGTCCTTCGGGAGGAACGCGCAGACCCCGATGGCAGCGGCCTGCTCCAGGGCTTCCAGTGCCGGGTCGCCGGTAAGAATGACAATGCGGGTGTGCGGCGCTCGGGCGAGAATCGCGGTGGCGGCGACGAGGCCGCTGCCGTCGGGCAGGTGGTAGTCCATGACCACGACATCGGGGACCAGGTTCAAACACGCGGCGATGCCGCTGGCCACGCTGTTGGCCGAGCCGACGCTGCACAGGTCGGGTTCTCGATTGAGGGAACCGGTGAGCAGTTCGGCGAAGGTGGTGTGATCGTCGACGATGAGAATGCGAATCTGCCCGGCCGTGGACCCGGGCAAGGAAGCGGTCGCAGTTGTTCCCTGCACGCTGGGTTCACTCGGGGACATCTGGGTGGTCATTTGCGGTGACCTCTCTGCCCGTTCGCAAGCCTCGAAGTGGACGGACAGCACGGCACTGTTCCGGTTGGCGAGACCAGTATCAGTACAAGATGAGTTTCTGTCGAGTACTGTCTCTTTTGCCCCCCATATGGTAGGGAGGCCAGCGGGCGGGTAGCCCGCTCAGGCGCGAGCGACGGCGCGTCGCAAGAATGACGTGACAACATCAGTAGCCTCCCGGAGGGAATCCGCGACCGGCTCTGGTCGTGGAGTAGTAGGGGCGGGTCGCGAAGTTGGCCCGTTCGTCGGCGACACGCTGAGCTGCTCGTGCAGCATGAGCAGGGCGGAGAGCACGTCGGCCAGGTCGCCATCGCCGTCGGCCGTCGCGCGCAGCAGGCGCAGCTGGGCGGCCCGCAGAATCGGGCCAGGAGCGCAGCCCAATTCATTTTGCATGGCGTGCCGGCACCGGTCGTAGGCTTGCAGGCCCTCGGCGTGGCGTCCACTCATCTCGAGTCCGAGAATAAGGGCCGTCCATGCTCGTTCATTGAGCGGTTCGTCGGCCAGTGCCAGATTCGCGAACTCGAGGGCATCATCGATGCGGTGTAGCGCCGCGGCGGTCTCCGACGCGAGGATGCGGGCGCTGGTGAGGCGGGCGGCGTGCAAGTCACGGGCTTCCGCCGCCCAGCCGGGCACGAGTTCGTCGCCAAGTAGCGGCGCATTGGCGAGGTCCAGAGCGCGCAGCAGCAGGGGGTAGGCGAGGCCGGAAATGGTCTTCTGGGCTCGGAGCAGCAGAACATCGAACTGGTCGAGGTCGACGTCGACCAGGTCGCGGTCGAGAACGTAGCCGCCCGTCGTGGTCTGCAGTGGGCCGAATTTTCCCGCTCCGGGCTGCAGGTGGCGGCGTAGCACACTCACATAGCTTTCGAGGGTGGGCAGTGCTTCGACTGGGGCGCTTGCGCCCCAGAGCAGTTCGATCAGGCGGTCCTTGGAAACCGGCAGCCCGAGATTCACGAGGAGAATCTCGAAGATCTGACGGGGTTTGGGGCCGCCGAGCTGGTGAGCGCGCAACACGACCGGCCCGCGTCGAATGGTCAGGTTGCCAAAGACGTGCACGGTCAGGTGGCCCTTGGCCGCGGTCGTTGGCTGTTCTCGAGTGTCGAATCCGGTTGTCATAACGACCTCCACTGTTGGAATGCGACCATCGTGCCCGGTTGCTCCGAACCGGGGAAGCCGCGTGTGGAGTAGCCAAATACCCCCAATCTCGGGGGGACGGATCAGGGAGCGGTGTGGTGGCTGGTGCCGAGGGACCAGCGTGCTCCCTGCGGGCCGTCGAGAACGAGGGCGATCGCCTGATTTGGGATCTCGAAAATCAGCGTTGCCAGAACGGATGCCCGGACCGGCACCTCCAGCCGGTCTGGTTCAACCCAGAGCGCTGTGGCACGAGAGCCGAGGCCGGACAAAGAGTAGTCGCTGGCGTCGAAAGTGAGGCTGGCGGCATCCGTTCTGGTGAGCTCGAGCAGGACGCGCACACGGTGGGCTCCCGGGGCTACGGTGCTGGCGAGGCTGTCGCCCCCGCTGGGCGGCACCCAGCCATCGGAGTCGAGCGGGATGACCGCGCTGATGCGAGCGAGCCCGCCGGGCACGGCGGCGGTGTCACCGAGCGGCGTGCTCGGCTTCGTGCCGGTGACGAGCAGCACGGCAGCCAGGGCCGCCATCACGAGCCAAACGATGACAAGCACAATCAGGATTCTGCGGCGGCCCTGAAGCGGTGTGCGCGTGGTGCCGGGCCGCGTGTGCCGGGTGGTCTCTGGGTGCTTCTCGCCATCGTCGGGGCGCACCAGGCGCAGCGTGGAGTTTGCGGGGGTCATGGCGGAATCCTGGACTCGGCACCATGGGAAAACCCTGATGCCCGCCGCCTGCCGGGTGGTGCCTGGTCGAGGCGGCGGCTAGAACTCGACGTCGCTGACCCGGCGCGCGGCAGCGACCTTCCGGCGACGCCGAAAGGTGGGCTGCGGCGGGGCGGGGATGCGTCGACGCTCGGCCTCGGTGCGGGCGCGACTCCGGCGGAGTTCTAGCTTGAGGCTCTGCTCCCCGGTGCGCATCGCCCAGCGATGATTCGCCGCGAACAGGGGCTTCAGCAGCGGCACGAACCGGCGCAGCCCGCGCTTGGCGAGGTTCACCCGCCAGTCATAGCGAATCTCGACCTCCGGGCCGTCCTGCGAGAAGGACCAGCGCCCGGTACCGACGAGGTCGCCCTCTGCGCCGATCGAGAACCCGGTCGCGCTGCCGCCCAGTATCGTCCTGCTTGCCCAAGTTCGACAGGGCAGCGCTCGCCGAACCGTGAACCCTGGCCCGTTTTTGCGTTGCGGGCCCGCAGTCACGGTTCGGCGAGCGGATGCGCCGGCTCGCGCAATCAGCGCTCGTCGGCCCTGACCACGCGGAGCGGCAGGTAGACCGAGCTGCCCAGCCGGGTGAACTCGGCCGACTTCTCGGCCATCCCGGCCTCGATCGCCTCGAGGCTGGTGAGGCCGTTCTCTGCGGCGTACACCCGCACATCCGCTGAAATGCGCATGGAACAGAACTTGGGACCGCACATGCTGCAGAAATGGGCGGCCTTGGCCGGACCGGCCGGCAGCGTCTCGTCGTGGAAGCTTTGCGCTGTATCCGGGTCGAGGGAGAGCGCGAACTGGTCGGCCCAGCGAAATTCGAAGCGGGCCCGGCTGAGGGCGTCGTCGCGTTCCTGCGCGCGCGGATGCTGCTTGGCCAGGTCGGCGGCGTGGGCGGCGATCTTGTAGGTGATCACCCCGGTTTTCACGTCGTCGCGATTGGGCAGCCCGAGGTGTTCCTTGGGCGTGACGTAGCAGAGCATGGCGGTTCCGGCCTGGGCGATGATGGCCGCGCCGATCGCGCTCGTGATGTGATCGTAGGCCGGCGCGATGTCGGTCGCGAGCGGGCCGAGGGTGTAGAACGGGGCCTCCTCGCACAGCTCTTCTTCAAGGCGCACGTTCTCAACGATCTTGTGCATCGGCACGTGGCCCGGCCCCTCGATCATCACCTGCACACCATAGGATTTCGCGACCTTTGTCAATTCCCCGAGGGTGCGCAGCTCGGCGAACTGCGCTTCGTCGTTGGCGTCGGCGATCGAGCCGGGGCGCAGGCCGTCGCCGAGGGAGAAGGTCACGTCGTAGCGGCGCAGAATCTCACAGAGCTCCACGAAGTGGGTGTACAGAAAGCTCTCCTCGTGGTGGGCGAGGCACCAGGCAGCCATGATCGAGCCGCCCCGCGAGACGATGCCGGTGACCCGGTTCGCAGTGAGCGGAACGTAGCGCAACAGAACGCCGGCGTGCACGGTCATATAGTCGACACCCTGCTCGCACTGCTCGATCACGGTGTCGCGGTAGATCTCCCAGGTGAGCAGGGCCGGGTCGCCATTGACCTTCTCGACCGCCTGGTAGAGCGGAACGGTGCCCACCGGAATCGGCGAGTTACGCATGATCCACTCCCGCGTGAGGTGGATATCCTGGCCGGTGGAGAGATCCATCAGGGTGTCGGCGCCCCAGCGGGCAGCCCAGACCATTTTCTCGACCTCCTCGGCGACCCCGGAGGTCACGGCGGAATTGCCGATGTTCGCGTTGATTTTCACGGTGAAGGCCTTGCCGATGATCATCGGCTCGCTCTCGGGGTGTTTGTGGTTGGCGGGAATGACAGCCCGGCCGCGCGCCACCTCGTCACGCACGAGTTCGGCCGAGACGCCTTCGCGCGCCGCGATGTAGGCCATCTCGGGGGTGACCCGGCCCGCCCGCGCCCAGACCAGCTGAGTCGCGGCACCGTCGATGGGCAGCGGATGCTCCCACCCGGCCCGCGTCTTCGGCAGCCCCTTCTCGAGGTCGATCGTTGCCGTGTCGTCGGTGTACGGGCCCGACGTGTCGTACAGGTCGAAGTGTTCGCCATTGCTGAGGTTCACCCGGCGCACCGGAATCTCCAGGCCGGGCCAGGCCGGCACCGGTTCGTAGCGTTTGCTGCTGCCCAGGATCGGGCCGGTGGTGACGGTTTCGGACATGATTGTTTCGTCAATTGTGCGCATGGGACTCGAACTTCCTACGCCGGCATTACCCGGACAGGTTCAACGGTCGACGGCCCTGGCCGTCCTCTCAGCTCGCTGGTGCGCGCTCCCGTGGTGTGTGTGTCTTCTGACCCCCTCACCCTAGCGCGCGTCACGCGCTCGGGCACGCTCGGCGGTCACCGCGCCCGTTGTGGGCCGCCGCGCCAGGCATGGGTGGCGTGACCGCCGGGAGCTGGCGCCCGAGCCTGCGCGAGGGCGAGAGCTGGCGGGGGGCATCCGCTCAGCGGGAGAGAGCGGCGAGCTCGGCCCGGGTTGAGGCACCGACCTTGCGCAGCAGGTTGGCTACGTGGAACTTCACCGTGTTCTCGCTGATGGTCAGCGCTTCGGCGATGGCCTTGTTCCGGGCGCCCGAGGCGACGAGCTCGAGTACGCCGCGTTCCCGGGGGCTCAGGCCCCAGGCAGCAGCGGTTGTGACGGATGCTGTGGGCGCGTCGAGCGGCAGCGACACCGCCATCTCGGATCCCCAGCCCGCGGTCGCCTCGACATTGAGCGAGCCGCTGAGCGCGACGACCCGCGCGGCCAGCTGGCGCACGCTCGGCACCTCGGCATCGAGGTCGCCCGGTCCGTCGTCGCGAATGCGAATGAGCAGGTTGCTGCCGTCGCAGTCCCACTGCACGCGCACCCGGCCGACGCCGGCCTGTTCGACCAGGGCGAGCACGGCGCCGCGCACGATGGCCCTGGCTTCGTGAGCGACTTCGCCCGGAAGCGCGCGCCCGTTGACCGGCGGCTCGATGAACTGCACGTCGAGGTCGCCGAAACGCACGAGTGGGCGCAGATCGTTCTTGAGGCGTTCGAAGGCGCGGGCGACCGGTTCCTCGGTGAGGCTGCGATCGAGGTCGCTCACCGCGCGCAGGGCGACCATCGCGCTCGCGGCGAGTTCGATGGCCTTCTGCCGGGCGGCCGTGTCGCTCGTGCTGCTTGAGCGGAGCACGGCCAGCAGGGATTCCAGCGTCGTCGCGTGCGCATCAGTGAGGTCAGCGATGAGCTTGGAGCGTTCGGCGGCCATGCTGCGCGCGGACTGGGCTGTCTGGGTGGACTGCAGGGTGGAGTCGTCAGGGAAGGTCATGCCTCCAGCCTATCCAAACCATCCTCTGGGCCCGCCCAAGACCATTCGTTCGGGTAGTTTAACCGTTCATTTGGCGGGCCGCGCACCCGCTCGAAAGAGTGGAGCATTGACCTATGACCAAAACAATGACCACCCCGAGAACAGCGGATGCCCTCGGCCTCATTTTCGCCGAAAACAGCCGCGTGGTCGACGTGCTGCGGGCATCCGCTTCGTCACTCGACGTTGCGGCGAGTCTGCTCGCTGCGGCGCCGCGAGTGTTCGTGCTCGGCGCCGGCCGCTCCGGACTGGCGCTCAAGATGACCGCGATGCGCCTCATGCACCTCGGGCTGGACGTGCACGTGGTCGGCGAGGTGACCAGCCCGGCCATAGCTGCCGGCGACGTGCTGTTGGTGGCAAGCGGATCAGGCACGACGGGCGCCATCGTGCGTGCCGCCGAGACGGCTGACGGTGTGGGCGCGAGCATTCTCGCGCTGACCACAGCGGCCGCGTCACCGCTCGGGCAGCTTGCCGCGGTGACCGTGCTCATTCCCGCGGCCGCCAAGCAGGACCACGACGGACAGGCGTCGGCCCAGTATTCGGGCGGCTTGTTCGAACAGTCCGTGCTGCTGGTCGGTGACGCTCTCTTTCACACGCTCTGGCAGTTGAGCGGCCGCACGGCCGAAGAGCTCTGGCCGCGTCACGCCAACCTCGAGTAAGACCGACCGGGCCCGGGCCCGGGCACACACACCACTGAAACCAACAGAAAGAAGAACCCCATGAAGCTTCAGGTAGCAATGGACGTACTGACCACCGACGCCGCACTCGCGCTCGCCGCCCAGGTCGCCCCGCACGTCGACATCATCGAGCTCGGCACCCCGCTGATCAAGGCCGAGGGCCTGCGCGCCGTCACCGCGATCAAGGCTGCGCACCCCGACAAGATCGTCTTCGCCGACCTCAAGACGATGGATGCCGGCGAGCTCGAAGCCGACATCGCCTTCGCCGCCGGCGCCGACCTCGTGACCGTGCTCGGCACGGCCGGGGACAGCACCATCATCGGTGCCGTCGCCGCCGCGACCAAGCACGGCAAGGGCATCGTTGTCGACCTCATCGGCGTCGCCGACAAGGTCACCCGCGCCCGCGAAGTCACCGCCCTCGGCGCCAAGTTCGTCGAGATGCACGCCGGTCTCGACGAACAGGCCGAGCCCGGCTTCTCGCTCGAGAAGTTGCTGAACCAGGGCGAGACCGCCAGGGTTCCGTTCTCGCTCGCCGGTGGCGTGAGCCTGGCGACCATCGCCTCGGTGCAGCGCGCCGGGGCATCCGTTGCCGTCGCCGGCGGAGCCATCTATGGCGCCGAGGACCCGGCTGCCGCTGCCGCTGCCCTGCGCGCCGCGATCATCTAAGATCCGGCTTCATCTGGTGCCGTCCCGCTTCGCGCGGGGCGGCACTTTCGCGTTAAGCGGATGCCCGCGCCACAGTCCCGCAGAGACCGCTCGGTCCTGGCCACCGCCAGCAGAAATTCGGTCGGGGCCGGGCCCCGTCCCCGGGCCCAGTTTATAGACTCGGCCCACCTCCCGGGCCCCGTGCAGAAAAGGGAACCTCGTCGGAGGGCCCCGCTAGGCTGGTGGCGCCCGAGACAGTCGGCGGCATCGTCGCCGCGAGAGGATGCGCCCCGCATGAGCAGCACCATTTTCGACCGAGCCAGGCCCGCCCAATCCGTCGTGACCGCCGCGCTGGCCGGCACGCGGCAGAGCTCCTTCTGGCTCGACGATCTCGCGCCGCGCGCGAGCTATCCCCGGCTCACCAGCAACCTCGATTGTGACCTTGCGGTCGTCGGGGGCGGCTACCTCGGCCTGTGGACCGCCGTGCTGGCCAAGCAGCAGAATCCGGCAGCGCGGGTGGTGCTGTTGGAGGCGCGCACGGTGGGCTGGGCGGCATCCGGGCGCAACGGCGGCTTCTGCGAGGCGAGCCTCACCCATGGTGAGGAGAACGGCCGCACGCGTTGGCCGCACGAGATCGACCGCCTGACCGAGCTCGGCTACGAGAATCTCGATGAGATCGAGCGCACGGTGGCCGCACTCGGCCTCGACTGCGATTTCGAGCGCACCGGGGCCATCGACCTCGCGGTCGAAGAGCACCAGGTGGAGTGGCTGCGCGCGGAGTCGACCGACGAGAACACGGTCTTTCTCGATGCGGAGGCCGTGCAGGCCGAGGTGAAATCGCCGACCTATCTGGCCGGGGTCTGGTATCGGCGCAGTAATGCCCTCGTGCATCCCGGCAAGCTCTCTGCCGAACTCGCGCGGGTAGCAACCGATCTCGGCGTCGAGATCTTCGAGCATTCGCTCGTGCAGAACCTCAACACGACCGGGCTCAGCGCCGCCCAGGGCACCCGGGTCGTGACCCGCGGCGGCATCGTGACCGCAAAGAAGACAGCCCTCGCCACCAACGTGTTCCCGTCGCTGCTCAAGCGCAACAGGCTCGCCACCGTGCCGGTTTACGACTACGTGCTCATGACCGAACCGCTCGATGCGAGCCAGCTCGCCGCGATCGGCTGGCAGAACCGGCAGGGCCTCGCCGACCTGGCCAACCAATTTCATTACTATCGGCTGAGTGTCGATAACCGCATTCTGTTCGGCGGCTACGACGCCGTGTACCACTACGGCCGCAGGGTGCGCAGCAGCTACGAGAACCGCCCCGAGAGCTTCGAAAAGCTCGCGAACCACTTCTTCACGACGTTTCCGCAGCTGGCTGGGGTGCGCTTCAGCCACAAGTGGGCCGGCGCCATCGACACCTCCACGCAGTTCTGCGCCTTCTTCGGCCAGGCTCGCCAGGAGCGGATCAGCTACGCGGCCGGGTTCACCGGCCTCGGCGTGGGCGCAACGCATTTCGCAGCCCAGGTCATGCTCGACCAACTGGCCGGCCGCAGCACGGAACGCACCGAACTGGCCATGGTGCGGGGCCGGCCGCTGCCGTTTCCGCCGGAACCCATCGCATCCGCTGGAATTCAGGCAACCCGCTGGGCGCTCAACCGCGCCGACCGAAACGGCGGCAAGCGCAACGCCCTGCTCAAAACCCTCGATGCCCTCGGGCTCGGCTTCGACTCCTGAACGATCAGCCGAGCAGCAGTTTGCTGAGCTGGTCGGTCGAGTGCACGACAGCGGTCGCGGCGGCCGCTTCGGCGGGAGAGCCGTAGCCCCACTCCACCAGGATGGCCGGAATGCCGTTTGCTTCAGCGCCGATGGCATCGTAGCTGCGGTCGCCGACCATGACGGCTCCGCTGGTGTCGACGCCGGTCGCGGCCAGGCGGGCCAGGGCCTCGGCCACGATCTCAGCCTTGTGGCTGCGGGTGTCGTCGGCAGATGCCCCGACCGTTGCCGTGAAGTATTTAGCGAGATCGAAGTGCGTGAGAATGGCGATCGCGCTCAGTTCCGGCTTGCTCGTGGCGAGGGCGAGGGGAATTCCCGCAGCGTGGATGCGCTCGAGCAGGCCGGCTACGCCGGGATAGACGGCCGTATCGAGCGCGGCGGCGCCGTGATAATCGGCCCGGTAAACCGCGGTGGCCGATGCGGCCTCGTCGGGGGTCATGCCCGCGTACTCCTGGAAGGCGTCGAGCATCGGCGGGCCGACGTAGGCGAGCAGGTCGGCAGCGCTGGGAACGGGGCGGCCCATCCGGGTGAAGGTGCGGGCCAACGAGGCGGTGATCGCCGGGGCGGAATCGGTGATGGTTCCGTCGAGGTCGAAGAGGATGGCGCTCCAGGTGCGCGTCAATGTTGCGTTCATTCGGCATAGCCTAAACGGTTCGCCGCCCATCTACCCCATTTGCCCATTTTCCTCAGCTTTTATCCGGCTTCGTCAAAGGCTCAGCGCACCTCGATCGGGGCACCAGCCGCCGACGCAATCTTTCCGTCGTCATTGCCCTGGATCAAGGGCATCGCGGCCGACTTTCCGGACACCAACTACGCCGCCTACGAGTTGCCCGCCGGCCCCGGAGGCCAGTCGACCTTCAGCTTCATCAACTGCTGGGGAATCCCGCAGAACTCCGACACAGCGGATGCCGCCAGCTCCGTGGTCGAGTTCCTCACCAGCGACCAGGCGCAACTCGCCGCGGCCGCTGCCTTCGGAGTGATCCCCTCGACCGAGTCCGCCGCGGCGACCTACGCCGAAACCTTTCCCGAGAACGCGTCGTTCGTCGCGAGTGCCGACTACGCGGTCAGCCCGGTGAATTTCGCCGGATCGGCCTCGGCCATCACGGACTTCAACTCGAAGCTCGAGGGCTTCATCGGCGGCGTGCCGAAGGCAATCCTCGAATCGCTCCAGACCAGGCTGCAGGCCACCCTCGACGAGGCCAACGGCCAATAGCGTCTGCGGGCCCGGCCCTACGGGCCGGGCCCGCACATCATCAGGTATCAAGGGAGACACCATGGCACGCAGACTGACGGCGGGCGCGCGCAAGCCGCGGGCCGGCATCCGCTCGGGCGAAACAAGATTCGGCTGGCTGTTCATCGGCCCGCCGTCGTGACACTGTTCTTTTTGAGTTTGCAAGGCATGTGGAACGAGTACGCGCACTTCGTTGTCTCGCGGCAGGACGCCGACCTGAATACCCTGACGACCGGTGTCGCCTCGCTCGTGTCGGGGCAGCTCGGCTCGGGCAACCAGTATCCGCTGGTGCTGGCTTCGGCGCTGCTGATGACGATCCCGGTCGCCATCATGATCGTCATCTTTCAGAAGCGCATCATGAATACCACCGAGGGCGGCGAAAAGGGTTAGCCTGTTCGTTCGCCTCGACCGGCAAAGGAACCCTGCATGACACCGACTTCGCCCGCCCGACTCGTCTATGGCTGCATGGGACTGGGCGGTGACTGGACGCCAGGGCCGGTCACCCCCGCCGCGATCGACCAGGCGGCCGCGGCGGTCGAGGCCGCGCTATCCATCGGCGTGGGCGTGTTCGACCACGCCGACATCTACCGTTTCGGTAAGGCCGAGACGGTGTTCGGCGAGGTGCTGAAACGCACGCCGGGACTGCGCGAGCGCATCGAGATCCAGACCAAGTGCGGTATCCGCCTGGATGCGGACCACGCTCCCTACGACCTGTCCACGATCGTGGCGCGCGTCGACGACAGCCTCGCGCGGCTCGGCGTGGACTACGTCGACACCCTGCTGCTGCACCGACCCGACCCGCTGCTCGAGCCCGCCGATGTGGCCGTGGCGGTGGCCCAGCTGCACGCGGCCGGCAAGATTCGCGCGCTCGGCGTCTCGAACATGTCGGGGGCGCAGATCGCGTTTCTGCAGCGCGAGAGTCCGCTGCCGATCGTGGTGAACCAGCTGGAGATGAGCCTGGGCCGCCGCGACTGGGTCGACAGTACCGTGCTGGTCAACCACCCGGATGGCGCCAGCAACACCTTTCCGCACGGCACGCTCGAGTACTGCGCGAGCAACGGCGTGCGGCTCCAGGCCTGGGGCGCCCTCGCCCAGGGCCGCTATTCCGGGGCGCCGACGCGCACGGCGGCCGAGGAGGCGGCATCCGCTGTGGTCACGACGCTGGCCGAAGCCAAGAACACGACCCGCGAGGCCATCGTGCTCGGCTGGCTGATGCGGCACCCGGCGCGCATCGACCCGGTGCTCGGATCGAGCGATCCTACGCGCATTCGGGCCTGCGCCGATGCCGCGGTGCAGGCAGCGGCGATGACGCGCGACGAATGGTTCGCGCTGTACATTGCGGCCCGCGGTCGGCCGCTGCCGTAGGTGCGCTCAACGGCCCTAGCGGGCGGCGACGGTGATCAATTCGTCCCAGTGCGTCGTGGCGCGGGGCGAGACCATCTCGCGGCGCATGGTCCAGGCCCGGTTGTTCTTGAGCCCGGCCAAGCCGAGGCCGAGGTTCTCCTGCCCGTACTTGGCCGTGATCGAGTCGAGCACGGCGCCGGCCTTGAACGGTGCAGGCTCGGTGCCGAAGATATCGAGGCTGGCGTGCGAAGCCTGCGGCGAGAAATCGTGCAGGCTGACGCCCACCCGCACGTAGTGCTGGTCGCCCTGCAGCTGCGGGCCGAGGGCGGTGATCGCCGCCCGGTACATCTGCACCGGATCATCGGTCGGGTCGGGAAAAGTGAGGGATACCGCGTGCGTCACGTGGTTGTCTCTGAACGGCGAGGTCGAGGCGTAGCAACGCATGAGGCGTGCCAGCGAGCCTTGCGCACGCAGCCGTGCGGCGGCGCGCTGGGTGTACACGGAGAGCACTTCTTCGAGCTCGGCCACGGTGCTGATGGGCACGGCGAACGAGCGGGAAAACTGGATCTGTTCCCGGTCGGCCCGCAGTTCCTCGAGCGGCAGGCAGTCGTTGCCGCGCAGTTCCTGCACGGTGCGCTCCATCGTCACCCCGAACCGGCGGCGGATGCGCACGGCGTCGCTGTCGCGCAGGTCGCCCGCCGTGTGGATGCCGATGCCGGTCAATTTCGCGGCGCTGCGTGAGCCGACGCCCCACACCTGGCCCGCATCCACCGACCGCAGAATCCTCGTCAGCTGGTCAGGCGAATACGCGGCGAGGTTGCAGACACCCTGCAGGGAAGCGGAGGACTTCGAGCCCCGGTTGGCGAGTTTAGCCAGCGTCTTGCTCGGCGCTATTCCCACGCTGACCGGCAGGCCGATGAGCTTCTGGGTCGCCGCGCGAATCTCCCGGGCGATCGCGGTGACCTGCGCGGGGGTGCCGGTGAGGCGGATGAAGCTCTCGTCGATCGAATACACCTCCTGGCTCGAGGTGAAGCGGCTGAGCAGCTCGACGGCGCGAGCGGAAATGTCGCCGTAAAGCTCGTAATTGCTGGAACGGGCGATGACGCCCTTGGCTACGGCCTCGGCGGCGATGTTCTGCCAGGGCGCGGCCATGTCGATGCCGAGCGTCTTGGCTTCGGCGGAGCGGGCGATCACACAGCCGTCATTGTTGGAGAGTACGACGACGGGCCGGCCCTCGAGGCGGGGGTCGAAGATGCGCTCACACGAAACGTAGAAGTTGTTCGCGTCGACGAGGGCGATCGAGGTGGACTCAGACACGGTGCAGGCACCGGGTGACGACGCCCCAGACCGTCAATTCGCTCAGTTCGCTGAGCACGATGTCGGGGTAGGCCGGGTTTTCGGGAACCAGCCGGATGGACTCACCGTCGATGCGCAGCCGCTTGATGGTCAGTTCGTTGTCCACGACGGCCACGATGACACTGCCGTCGCGGGCGTCGAGGGAACGGTCGACGATGATCTCATCGCCGTCGAAGATGCCCGCGCCGATCATGCTGTCGCCGCTGACCCGCACGATGAACGTCGCTGTGGGGTCGGTGATGAGGTGGCGATTCAGGTCGACGGGTCCGGTGTAATAGCCCTGCGCCGGCGAGGGGAATCCGGCGTGAACGGCCTCGGGCGCCTCGCGGGCGAACTGGCTGGTGTTCGCTGTGTCAGCCTGTACCGGGGTGATCTCAGGTCTGTGCATTCAGAACAACTTCGAGGCCGTGTCGTCCAGCCCGCGCATGGCGTCGTAGTCGAGCAGCAGGCAGCGGATGCCGCGATCCTCGGCCAGCTTGCGGGCCTGCGGTTTGATGGTCTGCGCGGCGAAAACCCCGCTCACCGGTGCGAGGTGCGGGTCGCGGTTCATTAGCTCGAGGTAGCGGGTGAGCTGCTCGACGCCGTCGATGTCGCCGTTGCGCTTGAGTTCGACCGCGACGGAAGCCCCGCTCGCGTCCTGCGCGAGGATGTCGACCGGCCCGATGGCCGTCATGTATTCGCGGCGCACAAAGGTGAAGCCCTCACCGAGCAGGTGGATGTGCTCGGCCAGCAGCTTCTGCAGGTGCGACTCGGCGCCGTCCTTGATCAGGCCGGGGTCGATGCCGAGTTCGTGCGCCGAATCGTGCTGCACCTCGTAAACGCTGACCACGAGCTGGTCGGCGGTCTTAGCGTGGGTGACGGTCCAGAGGGCGGTGATGCCGGCATCCGCTTGATCGCTGTCGGGTTCGGAGATGGCGACCGAGCACGGCGGGCTCATCCAGTTGAGCGGCTTATACGAGCCGCCGTCGGAGTGCACGAGCACACTGCCGTCGGACTTGATCATGAGCAGGCGGGTGGCCATCGGCAGGTGGGCGCTGAGACGCCCGGCATAGTCAACGGAGCATTTCGCAATTACAAGGCGCACTGGTCGAGTTTACGGCTTCGCGCCTGTGAAAGCGGATGCCGCCGGCCGCGCCGCCGGGGCCGCCAGCCCGGCCAGCACCATCAGCACCAGAATCAGGTACAGGGCGTTGAGAATGCCCCAGGCCTCGCCGAGCAGCCCGAGCACCGGCGGCCCGACCAGGAAGGCGAAGTAGCCGATGATGGCCACGGCGCTCACTCGCGCGGCCGCGTTTTTGGTGTCGTCGGCGGCGGCCGACATGCCCACCGGAAACCCGAGCGAGGCGCCGATACCCCAGAGAATGGTGCCGACATAAACGAGCGGGGTGTTCGGCGCGAGGATGAACAGCACGAGCCCCACGATGCCGATGCCGGCGCAGGCGCGCAGCACGAGCACCCGACCGAACCGGTCGAGCACCGGCCCGCCGATCACGCGACCCACGGTCATCGCGGCCACGAACACGCCAAACACGATCGCGCCGTCGGTGTTGCTCAGGCCGTGCCCATCGACCGAGGCGAGGGCGAGCCAGTCGTTCGCTGAGCCCTCGGCAAAGGTCATGCCGAGCACGATGAGGCCGATCAGCAGCAGTTTGCGATCCTGCCAGACGGCGAGACTCTCACGCAGGCGGGCGGGCCAGGTGAGGTGCGGGGCATCCGTTGTGGGGTCGATCTCGATGGCGGCCGGCAAAAATCGAACGGCCACAACGATCGTGCCGAGAACCAGCGTCGCCATCACCAGCAGGTGCCAGAACACCGAGACCTGCAGAGCGGATGCGGCGGCGCCGCCGAGCGCCCCGACCACCGTGCCGAGGCTGAAGCAGGCGTGCATGAGCGGCATCAGCGTGCGGCCGATAGCGCGCTCGGCAGCGGCGCCCTCGACGTTCATCATGACGTCGAGGGATCCCATGCCGATTCCGAACACGGCGAGGGCGGCGAACACGAACGGGGCTGAGGGGACGAGGCTGACGCCCGCCCCCATGAGCACGAGCCCGGTCGCCGACATCGTCGTGCTGAGCAGCATGGCCCGGCGGGCGCCGAGGCGAGCGAGCAGGCCCGCGGCGATCAGCAGCCCGAGGACCGAGCCGGCCGAGAGCCCGAAGATGAGCAGGCCGACCTGGGCCGTGTCGAGCCCGAGGCCGTCGCGCACCGAAGGAATCCGCGCCATCCAGCTGGCCAGGCCCAGCCCCGCCACGAAGAACGCGGCGAACACGGCATTACGCCAGCCCAGCAGGGCCGGGCGCGTGGTGGTCATGGGGGAGTCGGTCATCGGGCTCCTCAAGCAGCGGGCGGGAGGCCTCGGCAACGAACGGGGGTGTCTTTACGCTACAACGCTTTGCGCGCACAAACGAAGGCGCAACTCGCTATATCTGGCCTCTTGCCGCTCGCGAGATGACACATTCGGCCCCATGATCGTGGCCGCCCCTACGCGAGACGACGCAATCGGCCCCTTGAATCGCGCTCAAGGGGCCGAAGATGGCAGCTCGCAGGAATGAAGGGGCCGAGAGTGGCATCGCGCGCGCGATTCTTTCCGGTGCGCGTGGGATGCCTGACTTCCCATTGCGCTGCAGCCTGAGCATCCCGCCCGCCGATCCATGACGCGGGATGACGCCCAGAACCTCGCCGATTCGCACCCCCGACCGGGTTAGCGTAGCCTTACCTTGGTCGTTCTAGCCTTGGAGAAAAATGCGCATTCCCCTTTCTGTTGCCGCGTTCGTTGCCGGCGCCTCCGTTCTCGCCCTCGCCGGGTGCACGCCAGCCGCCGAGCCGGCAGCCACAGCGGAAACCAGCGACGGCGCATTCACCCTCTACTCCGGGCGCGACGAAGCGCTCATCCAGCCGCTCATCGACCAGTTCGAGGAAGAAAGCGGCATCACTGTTGAGGTGCGCTACGGCAACACCGCCGAGCTCGGTGCCCTGCTTCTCGAAGAGGGTGACGCCACTCCCGCCCAGGTATTTCTCGCGCAAGACGCCGGCGCGCTCGGCGCCCTCGCCAACGCCGACCTGTTCGCCACCCTGCCGGCCGCGACGACCGACGCCGTTCCGGCCGGATTCACCTCGACCGACGACACCTGGGTCGGCGTCACCGGCCGGGCCCGCGTGATCGCCTACGACAGTGAGGCGATGAGCGCGGCCGACGTGCCGGCATCCGTCGACGCCTTCACCGACCCGGCCTGGGCCGGAAAGTTCGGCATCGCGCCCACCAACGCGAGCTTTCAGGCCTTCGTCACCGCGTACCGGGTGCTGAACGGCGAGGAAGCCGCTGACGAGTGGGTCAAGGCCGTCGCCGCGAACAGCCCGGTCATCTTCGACAACAACCGCGCCATTCTCGCCGCCGTCAACGACGGGGTCATCGAGGCCGGACTCATCAACCACTACTACTGGTTCGCCCAGGCCGCCGAAACTGGTGAGGCCAACATGCGTGCCCAGCTCTCCTACCCCGAAGCCGGCGACGCCGGTTCCATCGTGAACGTCACCGGGGCCGGCCTGCTGGCCGGTGCCGAAGCGGATGCCGACGCGCTCGAGTTCATCGACTACCTCGTAGGCGCCGAGGCGCAGCAGTACTTCGTCGACGAGACCTTTGAGTACCCGCTGATTGCCGGCATCGACGCCCCGGCCGGCTTGCCCGAACTCGACTCGCTGATCAACCCCGAGCTCGACCTGGCCGACCTCGACACCCTCGCCGACACCCAGGCGCTGCTCGGCAAGCACGGCCTGATCTAACATTGAGGCAGTGAAGGCGCGGGTGCGGGCTCAGGTCGGCAGCCGCGCCCTACCCTGCACCGGGAGCCCCTCATGACCGAGTTGCTCATTCCACCGCTCGAAACGGATGCCCCGCCACCGCCCCGCGCGCCCGGCCGGTACCGCTTCGGCGCGCCAGCCTGGCTTTTGGTGCTCGCCGCGCTGTGTGCGGCGACCGCCGCCATTCCGCTGGTCTACCTCGTGGTGCGCACGACCGAGGCCGGCCTCACCGAACTGCTCGACACGCTCGTGCGCCCGCGGGTGCTGCAGCTCACGGTCAATACGGTTTTGCTCGCCGGGGCCGTGACGCTGTCGTGCCTCGTGCTCGGCACAATCTGCGCCTGGATCCTCACCCGCATCCGCCTGCCGTTCCAGCGCACGCTGTTGCTGGTCTCGGCGCTGCCCCTCGCGGTGCCGAGCTACCTGGCCGCCTACGGCTGGCTGGTCTGGTTTCCGCAGCTCCATGGCTTCTGGGCCAGCTGGTTCGTCATGACCATGGTCTGCGCCCCGTACGTGACGCTGCCGGTGGCGGCGGCGCTGCGTGGGGCATCCGCTGATCTGGAATCGGTGGCCCGCACCCTCGGTCGTGGCCCGCTGCGGGCGTTCGCTGCGGCGACCTGGCCGCAGATTCGCCCGGCCGCTATTGCCGGAGCACTTCTCGTGTGCCTGTACTCCCTGAGCGATTTCGGACTCGTCTCGATGCTGCGTTTTCAGACGCTCACCTGGGGAATCAATGCCGCCTACGGGGCGAGCTTCGACCGCAACCAGGCCGCGCTGCTCGCCCTCGTACTCGTCGTGCTCGCCCTCGTGGTCGTGGCCGGCGAACGGCGCAGCCGCCGACAGGTCGGGAGCGTTCCGGGTCGCAGCACCATGCCGGCCCGCCCGCCCGGACGGTACGGCGCCATCTACATGGCGGTGCTGCTCGCCGCGCCGCTCGCCGGGGTCGTGGTTCCGGTGGTCGGGTTGCTCAGCCGCCTGCTCGAGGCCGAAACACTGCGCGCCATCGACGTTCCGCGTCTGATCGAAGCCATCGGCGCGACCCTCGGGCTCGCCCTGGCTGCAGCCGTGGTCGCCGTGCTCGTGGCCCTGCCGATCGCTGCGCTCGCCGCCCGGTACCGCGGTCGCCTGGTCGCCGTGATCGAGGCCGTCGGGTTTCTGGGCCATGCCCTGCCCGGCATCGTCGTGGGGCTCTCGCTCGTGTTCTTCGCGCTCGCCGCCGTTCCGATGGTCTACCAGACGTCGGTCGTGCTGGTCTTCGCCTATGTCGTGCTGTTCATGCCACGGGCGATCGGCAGCGTGCGCAGCGGCATCGCGGCGGTGCCGCCGAGCCTCGGGGACGTCTCCCGCATGCTCGGCCTCTCGCCGTTCCAGGCCTGGTGGCGGGTCACCGCGCGCCTCGCGCTGCCGGGGATCGCGATCGGCGCACTGCTCGTGGCCATCTCGGCCATGAAAGAATTACCAGCGACGCTGCTGCTGCGGCCGACGGGTGTCTCCACGCTCGCGACCGAGTTGTGGAGTCGCACGGCCCTGTTCGAGTTCGGCGCTGCGGCGCCCTACGCGGCGGCGCTCGTGCTCGTGGCGATGGTGCCCGCGGTGCTGCTGTCCGGCATCCGCGGCACGGCAAGGGAGAACTAGTGGGCTGGGTATCGATCGAGGCGCTGAACGTCGCCTACGGTGAACGTCGGGTGCTCGACGACGTCAGCCTGCGCATTCCGCGCGGCTCCCTCGTTGCCGTTCTCGGCCCGAGCGGATGCGGCAAGACCACCCTCCTGCGCGCGGTCGCCGGTCTGCTGCCGGTCACCTCCGGCACGATCACGGTTGGCGGGCGCCTCGTCACCGGCCCCGGCGTGCAGCGAGCTCCGGAAAAGCGCGGCATGGGCTGGGTTCCGCAAGACGCCTCGCTGTTTCCGCATCTGTCGGTCGGCGAGAACATCGGGTTTGGGCTGCCCCGCACCAGACAGAGCGACGATCTCTACTGCGAGCCCGGCGAGACTGCCGGGGGGCTGTTCGCCGGCGTCACTCGGCGCAGGCGAGCGGCTCGCTCCCGACTTACCGCCCCGCTGCCCGCTAGCCCTCGGGCCGGTGCACGGCGCGACGAGTCTGGCACTACTGGGACTGACCACCTTACGCCGGTACCCATCACGCCCGATCGCAGCCGCCAGACCAGCCGCGCGGCCCGCATCGCGGAGCTCGCCACCCTGGTGGGCCTGGCCGAACTCGTCGATCGCGCCCCCTCTCAGCTCTCCGGCGGCCAGGCCCAGCGCGTGTCGCTGGCGCGGGCGCTCGCCCCACGGCCCGACCTTATGCTGCTCGATGAACCCTTCGCGGCCCTCGACCCGCTGCTGAGGGCAGCACTGCGCACCGAAGTCGCCGCGCTGCTGCGCGGCCAGCACAACACCAGCCTGCTCGTGACCCACGACCAGGAAGAGGCGCTCTCCCTGGCCGACTTCGTGGCCGTTATGCGTGGCGGCGAGATTTTGCAGTTCGGCACCCCCGCCGACGTTTACGAACGCCCGGTCGACCCGTGGGTCGCCGGTTTCGTCGGCGATACCGTCGAGCTCAACGGAGTCTGGCAGGGCGGCCGCGTCGACTGCGGCCTCGGGTCGCTCCCGGCGGACTGGATGGGCGCGGCATCAGCTCCTGCCGACGGAACGCCGGTGCTCGTGCTCCTCCGCCCGGAATGGCTGACCCTCGCCGCCCCGTCAACCGAGCGACAGACGGATGCCGTCACCACCGCCATCGCCTACGCCGGCCACGACGCTCTGGTGAGCTTCACCCTCGCTGGCGGTCTCGTCGTGCGGGCCCGCGTCGCGGCCCCCGACCTGCCCCGTCTCGGCGATCGGCTGACCCTCGGGGTGCGCCAGAACGCCCTCGCCTACCCGGTCGCCTGACCCGCTCGCAAGTATCGCGCCGGTATCTGGTACCTGTAATTTGTGATAGAAAATCATTTATTACTTCGAAACCACGTAGGCAGCAGGCAGGATCGGCGGGGATACCCAATGAGGTTTGGTGCCGCAGCGGGGTCGAGCTGGTCTGCACCCTGGCCAGGCTCTCCCGCGCCGAGGTGCGCCAGCGTGCCGCGCTCGGCGAGAAAGCCGGCCAGCGCATGCTGCTCGGCCGGCCCCTCGCCCCCACCTACCCCGTGCTCGGCGCCGCCCTGCAGGGCGGGGCGCTCGGGCTGGAGCAGGCCCGGGTGATCGTGACGGTGCTCGACGGCCTGCGTTCCTCCGTGCTGGTGGAGGATCTCGATCGGGTCGAGCGTTCCCTCGTCGCCAGCGGATCCGGTGCGATCACCCCCGAAACCGAGGGGCTTCCCGGGGCGGGCATCGCGTTCGCGCCGGCGTTACTGCGGCAGCAGGGCATCCAGTGGCAGGCACGCCTCGCCCCCGACGGATCCGCGCCCGGCGACACCCCACGGAGCGGCGCAGCTGGCTCACCTTCGGCGGCCTCAGCAACGGCGGCTACAGCCTCAACGGCTGGTTCACCACCCTCGACCGTGCCATCATCGGCAACGTCTTCGATGCCTACCTCTCGGCTGCGGCGGTCAATCCCGTGCCCGGCGCGGCCGGCACGACCCAATCCGATATCACCCCACTCCCCGATGCCGCCCCGGTACCCGAGGCCACCCCCAGATTTGCGCCCGACACCACCCCGCGTGCCAGGGTCGCATTCCATGAAACCGAACCGACCGACGCCGATCAAGCTGACGGCAACGACGGCAACGAGAGCAACGACGATGACAATGCCAACGAGGGGCCTGCCACTGGCGAGAACGAGAACAAGGCGGCGGCCGAGGAGGTGACTCAGGCGGAGACCGAGACTGACCTCGGAGTCGGAGTCGGAGCTGATGGTGAAGCCAAAGCGGAAGCCAGACCCGGAGCTGGAGCCGGAGCTGGAGCTGGAGCTGGAGCTGACGAGAGTATCCCACCCGACCCGGGCGGTCCCTGTCCGCAGCACCCCGATGACTCCCGCTCGATCAGCGAGAAACGAGCCGACATCCTCCGCGCCGTGTTCGAAGCCGCCGCACGACACCCCAGCACCCCGACCATGGGCGGCGCCGCCCCCACGGTGCTCGTGCACATCAATATCAACGATCTCCTCGCCGGGCGCGGAGCCGGCTGGATCGACGGTATCGACGGGCCCCTCACCCCGCAGCAGGTCGACGAGTTGATCTGCGCCGGCGGCTACCAACCCATCCTGTTCGGCCACACCGGCACCATCCTCAACCTCGGCACCAGCAACCGGTTCTTCACCACCCAACAACGAAGAGCCCTCGCCGCCCGCGACGGCGGCTGTGTCATCCCCGGCTGCACCGTGCCACCCCAATACACCCAGGCCCACCACGTCATCCCGTGGAACCAAGGCGGCCCCACCGACATCGGAAACGGCACAAGTTGCTAAAACGACCCCCTCTCGACGTGGATGACGATCTGAGCTAATGCGCTACGGTAAAACCATGAGTGACGGAACAACTGAAGCGGCGGCGTTTAATGCCGCTATCACGCTCGTCGGGATGGGGAGCAAGAATACCAACTTGCAGCGCGCAGGTGACAATGTCGCTTATGTTGGAGAAGTTTTGACTGGCCTTGTCAAGACGGCACTGATGCCCCTCGCAGTTGTAAACGCTCGTGCCCAGAAATACTTTGATTCAAAGTTTCCTGAGGATCTAGCTGACAAGATGAAGGAAGTTCCCCCCGAGTTTATTGCCTCACCAAAACCATCAGTAGCTGGTCCGGTATTGCAGGGCCTCGGCTATTCGCACGAGGAAGATAGCCTCCGTGACTTGTACATAGGCTTGCTGGCAACCTCGATGGACAGCCGCGTAGCGGCGAAGGCTCATCCGGGTTTTGCCGAGATAATCGGTGCGCTCTCAGCGAGTGAGGTGGGGTTCTTAGAACCAGTGCTGCAGATCGAAACGATGGCCGCCGCCGAACTTCGGAGCAGCATTGAAGGTGAACAGAGTTGGAACGTTGTATACAGCCACTTGGTCGGATTAAGGAATGCCGTTGAGCCGCTATTAGATGAAATGCTGCCTGCCTATATCGATAACTGGGTGCGCTTGGGACTCGTTCGCGTCAATTATGATACCTATCTGACAGATGAGACCGCTTACGACTGGGTCGATGCTCGCCCAGAATACCAAGAGCGTGTTCGAGGCCTCCAGGACGGCCAAAGCATCACATTCGCGAAGGGAGTAATTCAACGAACCGCGTTCGGATTCGCCTTCGCAAAGGCGGTCGGAATTCTATAGGCCGGGACAATCTCGACCAACGGTCGGATATTGCTTGCGGGCGCAGCCCGGTACCTTTACTTGAATAAGCAACGTAACTCGGGAGCCCGGCAGGGCGACCGAGGGCAAGGTTTTGGTCGTCCGTAGGACGGCCAAAACCGCGGCAGCACCGTCGTGCTTTTTGATTCGTTGGCGTTCGTCGTGTCGCATCCTGTAGTCTCGATTTCTGGGACTAGGAGTGTTCATGACTGACTTTCGATCACAGCGGATGCCGTCGCCGGACGGACTCGGCATTGCCAAGGGACGGTTAGAGAAGGCGTGGGATTCCTACGTCAAGGCCGTGCGCCCGGTCACTGACCCGATAGTGAAGCACCTCGCCCCGGTGCTGATGCCCTTGGCGCGTGGTGCGACATTTGACCTGCTTGGGTTCTGGATCTCTTGGCACCTGCTCGGCGGCTTCGAAGGCCTCCAGTCTCAGCTGGGGATGAGCCGGTCGGCGATCTATCGCCGGGTTGCGCTCTTTCGGAAGGTGTTTGGTGCGCATCCGGACGTGTATCGGTTTCCCGGTATCGACCTCAACGTCGAGGGCTTCATCCGCGGCGGATTTGCTCCCGACACCACGGCCGAGACCACTGCCGAGACTGCTGCCGCTAAAGTTGAACACTCCGAGTAGTCCCAGATTGCGGGACTAGCACCTAAATCTGTACTAGAGTCCCAGGATATGGGACTACAACTTCAACGGGCACTCGCTCCGTTGGGGCGCCCAGACGCGGGCTGGACCTTCACTCTGTACCCGGATGCGGGCGAGGGTGGCGGGTCTTTCCATTCGTCGGTGCGGCGGCTGCCCAGTTATGTCTCACGCGGGTTCGCGAAGGACCCGGAGCGGTCGGCGGCTGAAGCGGGACGTCGTGCGCGGGCCACGCTGCGGCGGTACTGCTCCGCGAACCGGCTGAATCGGCTCGGCACGCTCACCTTCCGCGGTGAGGGATGCCACGACCCAGAAATGCTGCGGCTGCACCTGGGCGAGTTCTTCCGGACGCTGCGCTCCTCCCTCGGCGGGAAGGCATTCCCGTATGCGTGGGTGGCGGAGTGGCACAAGTCCGGCCACGGCCTGCATGCGCACTTCGCGGTCGGCCGGTTCATCAAGCGGTCATTGATCGAGGCGGCGTGGGGCCGCGGCTTCGTGCACATCAAGCTGCTCGGCGACCTCCCGGTCGGATCCACGAACCTGTCGGAAGCGCGCATCGCCGCGGGCTACCTGTCGAAGTATGTTGCGAAGTCCTTCGCGGACCCCACCGTTCGGGTGCTGGGTCTGCATCGGTATGACGTGGCCCAGAACTTCCGGCCTCGGCCGGTTGCTTTGTCGGGAATCTCGCCGGAGGACGTGCTTCAGCAGGCATCCACGGTGCTGCATTCCGCGCCATTGGTGGAGTGGGCGTCGTCCTCGGTCGAGGACTGGCAAGGGCCGCCCTGCATCTGGGCGCAGTGGGGCCGATGAACGCCGATCGGGAAGGCGTCAGGGCCTG
Organism: Cryobacterium sp. TMT1-3; assembly: GCF_004402315.1. Lineage (NCBI taxonomy): Bacteria > Bacillati > Actinomycetota > Actinomycetes > Micrococcales > Microbacteriaceae > Cryobacterium > Cryobacterium sp. TMT1-3. The sequence goes on along the minus strand of NZ_SOFW01000040.1, from coordinate 419,238 downwards.
GTTGGAGGCGTCATGCCTGGCTCAGGGAGTGCCGCTGCTGGTCACCGACGCGGGAGTTATTGCGCAAGTTGGCGCGCTGATGAGCGGGCGGGATGCTGCGGGAGCGCCGCGGAGCGGCGACCGCAGCGCCCGGGTGCTCACAGCCGCCACGTTGCAATGATCCGGTTCGGGTCCACCGAGACGCGTCCTGCGCTGGTCTTGGGTGTGATGGTGGCGTAATCGAGGACCGCGGCGATGATCGCGGCCTGCCGGGAGAGGTTCAACGAATCCCAGCTCGCGCGCACCGCCTCGCCGTTACCGATGATTCCGGCCAGCGTGGAAGTCCCGGTCAATTGGCCGATCTGCCGGTCGAGGTTGAAAATGCGTGCTTCGATCGGCTCGCGTGCGGCCTTCCACTCTGCCAGCGAGATTCCCTTGTCCGCCCAGAGTTCGGCCAGTTCCTTCATCTGCGCCTGATCGGATTGCAGATCGGCGGCGAGGGCTGCATGACGTTCATCGGCAATAGCGCGCCCGACCAAAGCATCGGCCATTGCAGAGCTGTCCAAACGCATGAGCACGGCCTCCGCGAGCCATTCCTCGACCGGCGCTGCGACGATGGTCAACCTGCCGCATCCGCCGTGGTCCGGTCCGGACATGCACACGTAGCGGCGGGTGTCTTTCCGTGAGGAGCTGAACAGCTTGTTCCCACATCGACCACAGCGCAGCAGCCCAGACAGCAGGTAGCGGCGGGGCGCGCGTCGGCCCGTGACCTTCTTTCGGGCGAACATTGCCACCAACTGCTCATGGGTAGCCTTCGTTATGATCGCTGGCCATATCGCGACGGCGACGACCACTCCGTTGTGAGCGCGTAAGCCCGCAATTCGAGGATTGGTCAGCGTCTGCCTGAGCGTGGTCGTTCGCCACGGCATCCCTGCCACGGACGACACGCCTTCCTCCTGTAACCAATTCGCGAGCGACATCAGCGACTCGCCCGCCAGATAGCGCTCCGCAAGGACGCGCAGCACGATAGCTTCGGACTCCACGACCGTCACCTGGTCACGCTCGTACCCGAACGGGCGAAGATTGCCCCCGTTGGGCTTGCCCGCCTCAGCAATTTCGCGGGCCTTACGCTTCTGCCGTTCCGACTTCCGGCCCGACTCCTTCGCCGCGACAGCCGCCAAAATCCGGGCCATAAACATGCCATCGTCATTGCCAAGATTGATATCCGCGGTCACCGTCGCGAACTCCTCGACCCCGGCCAATTGGCAAATCTGCACAAACTCCTCGAGTTCGATCGGCCGTCGGGTTAACCGGTCAGTGTTGTACACGATCACGGCGTCACGCTGCCCCGCACTGATATCCTCGAGCATCCGCTCATAGGACGGACGCCGCTTGCCTTTGTAGGCGGAAATGTCGTTATCCACGTACTCCTCCGCGACTATCCAGCCACGGTCCGCGGCCAGCTTTCGACAGTCCGCGAGCTGCCGTTCAACACCCAAACCCTCGCCTGTAACGTCACGGGAGATGCGGGCGTAGATCGCTGCGTTCGTGCTCTTGGTCATGAGGTCACATTAGCAATTGACCGACAACGCCGTGCTGGTCTGCAACGCCGCCCACTCCAGCATCGACACCTCCGGCTGGAACATCCAAATGCGAAACGGCCGACCCTGGATCCGCGGCCCTCTCCTCTTCGACCCCACCCAAACCTGGCGCCCGGCCGGCCAGAACCGCGCCGCCACCCCCGCAGAGAAACCCAACTGGAACACATAAGTCCCACGGCGTGCTGGCACAGAATCAACGCACCCGCTTCAAAGCGCCCCGCCTCAACGCAGCCAAGTCAACCCGGAGGCGGGAGATCCCTGCCTTACGCGCACGCAGGGCCGGGGGCGCGAGCAGCAATCCGCAGGGCCGAACCCAGTGGTCTCCTCGCGGCCCCGAACGGGGGACCTTCGGCCCTCACACCGCCGGGCCGCCGCTGGCTAGAGTGATCCTGCCCTCTGACAGGCGGGCGACAACTCGAGACGAGGCAGCATGGCCGGCCACACCAACGCCCCGGGGCAGTCGGTGACCAGCCGGGTGCTGAGCATTCTGGCGGCGTTCGAGCACAGCGCATCCGCTCGGTCGCTGTCGGAGATCAGCCAGGAGAGCGGGCTGCCGCAAAGCACCGCGCATCGGCTGCTCGGCGAGCTCGAGGTCTGGGGCGCCGTGCAGCGGGACGCCCAGGGTCGCTACCAAATTGGGCTGCGCCTCTGGGAACTCGGCCAGCACGCCGGCCGCAAGTTGCGCGACCTGGCGCGACCCTACCTGCAGGACCTGTTCGGGCTCACCCAGGAGACCGTGCACCTGGCCATCCGTGACGGCGCCGAGGTGCTCTACATCGACCGGGTCTACGGCAGTCGGCGGGTTCCGCAGGCCAGCCGGGTTGGCGGTCGCCTGCCGCTGCACGCCACCGCGGTCGGCCGCGCCATTCTCGCCTTTGAAGACGAATGGGTGCAGAATGCGGTGCTCGACGGTGAACTCGTGCGCCGCACTCCGCTGACCAAGACCGACCCGGCCGAGCTGCGCCGGGAGATCGGCAAGATCAAGGAACTCGGGTTCGCCCTCGCCTCCGAAGAGGTGCGACAGGGCTCCTGTTCGCTCGCGGTGCCGGTGTTCCAGGCGTCGGGGCAGATCTTCGGCGCGCTCGGCATCGTGCTGCCGACCTCGCGCGCGCACCAGCTGGGCCGTTACTTGCCCGTGCTGCAGGGGACGGCGCAGCGCATTCAGGCCGGAATCGCGCACCTGCCGCCTGCCACCCTGCGGCTGCCGAACATCGGGGAGAAACCCTCCCAGCCGTGAAGCCACTTCCATCCAGTGGGACAGCGCGGCAGCTTCGACTACCGACGCGCCTTAGATTGACCTCGTCGACCTCAACGTTGAGAACTGCAGACCAAGGAGCCATCGTGACCGCTCAACCCGCCCTCGCCCGCCCGGCCGCCGCAACCGGCCACTGCCCGGTCGCCCACGCTGTCAGCGCCAAAATCGCCGAGACCGCGCCGACCGCACACCACGGCTACGCCCCCTTCGCGATGACCGACCCGTTCCCGTCCTACGCCGCCCTGCGCGAGAACGAACCGATCATGTTCGATGAGGAGATCGGCTACTTCGTCGTCTCCCGCTACGTCGACGTCAAGGCGGCCTTCGACAACTGGCAGGTCTTCAGCAGTGAGAACGCCCAGGCCCCGGTGCGAGCCCGTGGCGCGGCCGCCACGAAGATCATGAACGACGGCGGCTTCACCGCCTACTCTGGTCTTTCCGCCCGCATTCCCCCTGAGCACACCCGCATGCGCGCCATCGTGCAGAAGGAATTCACGCCCCGCCGCTATAAGAAGCTTGAACCCACCATTCGGGAGAACACCGTGCGGCTGCTGCAGCAGATGTTGGCTCATCCGGATGCCCGCGGCGACTTTCTGAAAGATGTCGCGGTGGACATCCCCACGATCACCATCCTCGGCCTGCTCGGCGTCGGCCCCGACATGGTCTCGACCTACAAGAAATGGTCGGATTCCCGCGCCGCGATGACCTGGGGCGACCTAAGCGACGACGAGCAGATTCCGCACGCGCACAACCTCGTCGAGTACTGGACTGAGTGCCTGCGCCTGGTCTCCAACGCCCACGAACAACTCGCTAACGGTGAGAACGGCGACAACCTCGTCTTCGACCTGGTGCAGGCGCAGTCGACCGGCTCCGAGATCTCCGACCACGAGATCGCCTCGGTCTGCTACAGCCTGCTCTTCGCCGGCCACGAGACCACGACCACGCTCATCTCCAACACCATTCGCGAACTGCTCGCCCACCCGACCGAATGGCAGAAACTAATCGAGGATCCGAGCCGCATCCCGGCCGCGATCGATGAGACCCTGCGTTTCTCCCCGAGCATCGTCGGTTGGCGGCGCAAGGCACTCGTCGACACCGAGATCGGCGGAGTGCAGATTCCGGCCGGCTCCAACATTCTGCTGCTGATGGGCTCGGCCAACCGTGACGGCGACACCTTCGAGCAACCCGAAACCTTCGACATCAACCGGGTCAACGCCCGCAACCACCTGTCGTTCGGCTTCGGCATCCACTACTGCCTCGGCAACATGCTCGCCAAGATGCAAGACAGAATCGTCGTCGAAGAGACCCTGAAGGCGGCCCCCGGCCTGCGCCTGATCGACGCGGAGAAGGTCGTATTCGGAGACAACCTGTCATTCAGGGCGCCCACCTCGGTGCCCGTTACCTGGGGAGAAGCGAAATGACCCCCGCACCCTTCATTCAGTTCTTCGACGGTACCGAGCAGCCCCGCCACGATCTGCTCGGCGGCAAGTGCGCCTCGCTCGTCGCTCTCACTCAGGCCGGCATGCCGGTGCCACCCGGATTCGCCATCACCACCGCCTCCTACGACGCCTTCATCGCGGCCGCCGGGATCGAACAGGACATCCACGCCCTGCTGGCCAACCTCGATGCCGACGACGTGGCCGAGGTCGACCGGGTGTCGGCCCAGCTGCGCTTCGAGATCGAGAGCCGCCCGGTGCCCACGGACGTGCGCGCCGACTTCGTGACCGCTTACCACGCGCTGCAGGCCAGGTTCAGCGAGCCGGTCCCGGTCGCCGTGCGCTCCTCGGCGACCGCCGAAGACCTGCCCGACGCGAGCTTCGCCGGCCAGCAGGATACCTACCTCTGGCTCAACGGCATCGACGACGTCACCGAGCACATCCGCCGCTGCTGGGCCTCGCTGTTCACCTCCCGCGCCATCACCTACCGGCTTAAGAACAACATCCCCAACGAGGGCCTCTCCATGGCCGTCGCCGTGCAGAAGATGGTCAATGCCCGAGCCGCCGGCGTCGCCATCACCATGGATCCCACCACCGGCGACCGCTCCAAGATCGTGATGGAGGCCTCCTACGGCCTCGGTGAGCTCGTCGTCTCCGGCCTCGTCACCCCCGACAACGTCACCGTCGACAAGATCATGCTCATGGTGGTCAAGCGGGTGATCGGTGACAAACACGCCGAACTGGTTCCCGACCCGGCCAACGCCGGCCTGGTCGAACTCGAGGTCTCACCACAACGCCGCGCCGTGCTCTCGATCAGCGAGACCGAGATCACCGCCATCGCGACCATCGCCAAGAAGGCCGAGAAGCACTTCAAATGTCCGCAGGACATTGAGTGGGCCCTGGACCGTGACCTGCCAGACGGCCTGAACCTGTTGCTGCTGCAGTCCCGCCCCGAGACCGTGCACTCGTCCGGCACGAAAACGGATGCCGCCGATTCGACCCCGACCGCCGGCTTCGGCATCGAAAGCATCACCCGATCACTTTTGGTGCAGGCCGGCAAGGCAACGACATAAACCCGACCCGCATCATCCGCTGTGACAGTCATTCCACCCGCGCACCATCTTCGAGAACGGTTTTCTTATGACAGAGAAGTCATTTCCCAGCCCCTATGACCAGGCTCCCGCCGCGGGCGCCGAGGGCTGGAAAGATCTGTACGCCTATAACCTCGTCTTTCAACAGAACCGCCGCGAGGTCGAAGAGGGCAAGTTCTGGTTCTGCGACAGTCAGCACTGGCCCACGGTGACCAAGCCATTCGAGACGATCGGTTTCGAGTTTGCAGTCAGTTGCCTCGGTCAGTACAACACCCGGCACCTGCTCATTCCGCCGGCCAATGGCATCGAGTTCCGCATTCACAACGGCTACGTCTTCATGTCGCCGGTGGGCGTGCCCGAAGCGGAGATCGCTCCCCGCGTGCCCGAATTCATGGCGCGCGCCGGACACTACTTTCAGAACTGGGAGACCCTGCTCGAGCAGTGGCAGGGCAAGATTCGCGGCACGATCGACGAACTGGGCGCACTGAATTTCGACGCACTGCCCAACAAGGTCGATATCAACGACGTCACGAGCGGCAAGGGCACCGGCCCGAACAACGATCTGCTCGCCCAGTACGACGCGCTGATCGCGCTCACCTACCGTGCGTGGCAGTACCACTTCGAATTTCTCAACCTCGGCTACGTGGCTTACCTCGACTTCTTCAGCTTCTGCAAGGAGGTCTTTCCGGGAATTCCCGACCAGGCCGTCGCCAAGATGGTGCAGGGCGTCGACATGGAGCTGTTCCGACCCGATGACGAGCTCAAGAAGCTCGCCAAGCTCGCCATCGAACTGGGCCTGACCGGCCTGTTCGGCCAAACCGCGAACCCGGAGCAGACCCTGGCCGGCATTGAGGCCGCCCCCGGCGGCGCCGAGTGGATCGCCGCCTTCAACGACGCCAAGGACCCGTGGTTCAACTTCACCGTCGGCAACGGTTTCTACGCCCACGACAAGTACTGGCTCGACCACCTCGAACTGCCGCTCGGCTACATCAGCGACTACATCGGGCGGCTCCAGGCCGGCCAGACCATCGACCGCCCGGTCGCCGAACTCGTCGTCGAACGCGACCGCATCACCGAGGAGTACTCGGAACTGCTCAGCCCCGAACAGCTCGCCGCCTTCGAGGGTAAGCTCGGCCTGGCCCGCCAGGTCTACCCCTACGTCGAGAACCACAACTTCTACATCGAGCACTGGACCATGGGCGTCTTCTGGCGCAAAGCCCGCCAGCTCTCGGCGATGCTGCAGGAACAGGGCTTCTGGCCCGACGCCGACGGCATGTTTTTTCTGCGCCGCGACGAGGTGCGCGAGGCCCTGTTCGACTACGTCACCGGCTGGGCGGTCGGCGCTCCGGCGATCGGCCCGTCGTACTGGCCGGAGGAGGTCGAGCGCCGTCGCGTCATAGTGGATGCCCTGCAGCAGCAGCGCCCGCAGCCCGCCCTCAACACGCCGCCGGCCGTCATCACGGAACCGTTCACCCTCATGCTCTGGGGCATCACGAGCGACCAGATCAAGAACTGGCTCGGCGACTCCGATGCGCCGGAGGGAGAATTCCGCGGTATGGCGGCGTCGAGTGGCGTGGCCGAAGGACCGGCCCGCGTCATCAGCAGCTCGGACCAGCTGTCCGAGGTGCGGGAGGGTGACATCCTCGTCGCCCCCGTGACGGCGCCATCGTGGGGACCGATCTTCGGCAAGATCCGCGCCACGGTCACCGACATCGGCGGCATGATGAGCCACGCGGCCATCGTCTGCCGGGAGTACGGCATGCCGGCCGTCACCGGAACCGGCACCGCCTCGTCGCAGATCGTGACGGGCCAGTGGCTGCGCGTCGACGGCAACAACGGCACGGTAACCATCGTCGAGGGGCACGCCCACGACCTCAGCCTGGCCGGCGAGGCCGTTGTCCAGCTGGAACAGGCGCTTGACGGCCCGGTTCTCGAAGGCAGCCATGCCTGATCCGCGCACGGACCAGCCCGTCAGCCCTGTCGCTGTTGCGACGGGCAGGACGGTGCTGATCACCGGCGCCGCCGGCGGGCTGGGCCGTGCCTTCGCCCTGGGTTTCGCGGCCCAGGGCGACCGGGTGGTCGTCGCCGACACCAACCTCGAGGGTGCGCAGCAGACCGTGGCGCTCGCCCGGGCGGCCGGCGGCAGCGCCCTCGCCCTCGCGGCCAACGTGACCCAGCTCGATTCGGTCACCCAGCTGGCAGCGGATGCCGCGGCGTTCGCTAACGACGGCAAGATCGACGTGATCATCAACAACGCGGCGATCTACGCCACCATCACCCGGTCGCCATTCGAGGAGATCGATGTCGACGAGTGGGACCGTGTGATGGCCGTCAACCTCAAGGGTCCCTGGCTGGTCACCCGCGCCTGCTCGCCCTATCTCGCGAACAATGCCGCGGTGATCAACCTGTCGAGCGCGACCGTGCTCAGCGGCTCAGCCCAGTGGGCACACTACGTGGCCTCGAAGGGCGGCGTGATCGCCCTCACCCGGGTGCTGGCGAAGGAACTCGGCGACCGCAATATCACCGTGAACGCGATCGCCCCCGGCTTCACCCTCACCGAGGCCAGCTACGGCCTTATCGAGGGTGCCGCCGAGTACGGCGTGGACCGCGGCTCGATCAAACGGGCCAGCGAGCCCGACGACATCGTCGGGGCTGCTCTGTTTCTGGCCGGCCCCGGCTCCCGCTACATCACCGGCCAGACCCTCGTGGTCGACGGTGGCCGACAGTTTCTGTAAGGAGATATGCACATGCCATACGTAACCTACATATCCGCCACCGGCAGTGAAACGGCCGTCGCGGGATTCGCCGGCGATTCCGTCATGGAGACCGCCGTGCGTAACGGCGTTCCCGGTATCGTCGCCGAGTGCGGCGGCAGCCTCTCCTGCGCCACCTGCCATGTCTTCGTCTGCGCCGACAGCGTCTTCGACCCGATGCAAGAGCTCGAGGACGACATGCTCGACGGCACCGCGATCGACCGCGAGGCCAACTCCCGGCTGTCCTGCCAGCTCAAGCTGAGCGACGCCGACATTCGCGTGACCACACCCGAAACGCAGGTGTAGACCATGCGAACCGGAACCGTCATCATCGGCGCCTGCCAGGCCGGCGTGCAGCTCGCCAGCAGCCTGCGCGAACTCGGCGACACCGAGCCGATCGTGCTGGTCGGCGAAGAGCCGCACGCTCCGTACCAGCGGCCGCCGCTGTCGAAGGCGTTCCTCAAGGGCGAGGCCACGGCCGATTCGCTCACCTTTCGCACCCACGAGTTCTATTCCGAGCACAGAATCGAGCTCGTCACCCGGGAGCGCATCGTCTCGATCGAGCGCGATGCCAGCGGCGGCGTGGCGACCGCCGAATCCGGCCGGCGCTTCGAATTCGCCCGGCTCGCCCTCACCACCGGCGCCGTTCCGCGCCAGATTCCGTTCGACGGCAGCGAACTCGAGGGGGTCAGCTACCTGCGCACCGCAACGGATGCCGCCCTCCTGGAACAGAGACTGGCCAGCGCCACCGACGTGGTCGTCGTGGGCGGAGGGTTCATCGGACTGGAAGTGGCCGCCGGAGCCCGCGCCGCGGGCAAGACCGTGACCGTGCTCGAAGCAGCGCCGCGATTGGTCGGTCGAGCCGTCTCCGAAGCTACGAGCGCGTTTTACCTGGCCGCGCACCGCCGTCGCGGAACACGGGTGGTTTTGAACGCCCAGGTCACCCGTTTTCTCGGGCAGCACGACCGCGTCACCGGGGTTCAACTGGCCAGCGGTGATGTGATCCCGGCCGACGTCGTTCTGATCGGCGTCGGTGTGATCGCCCGCACCGAACTGGCCGAGCAGCTCGGCCTCATGGTCGACAACGGCATCGTCGTCGACGCGAGCGCACTGTGCTCCGACGGGCTCACCGTCGCCGCTGGCGACTGCGCCAACCTGCCGAACCCCTCGCTCACACCCGGCGGTATCGACCGGCTGCGCCTGGAAAGCGTGCAGAACGCGGTCGAACAGGCCAAGGTCGCCGCCGCAACCCTGCTCGGCCTGCCCGCCGTATACTCCACGGTTCCATGGTTCTGGAGCGACCAGGCTGACCTCAAACTGCAGATCGCCGGCCTCAGCGGAGGACACGACCAGATCGTGCTGCGCGGCGACCCCGAGACCGAGAAATTCTCGGTGCTCTACTACCGCGCGGGGCAGCTCATCGCCGCCGACTGCGTGAACCGCCCGCTCGACTTCATTGCGGTGCGCGCCATTCTGCACTCGGGACAGCACCTGCCCAGTGACCGCGCCGCCGATCTGACCGTGCCACTGAAGAAGCTCGCCCTGCCCGCCGCTCTTGCCGTCTTGATCGGAAAGTAACCATGACACTGCAGACCGAAGAACTCGTCGACACCTCACCGATCGCGGCCGGCGTCGTCTCGATCGACCTCAACCCGCTCTGGCGGGCCGTGCGACTCGAGATGCGCTCGCGCTCCAACGACATCCACATTCCTATCTCGTTCGCTTTCGCCGAGCGGCTCTGCCAGGCCTATCCGGAGGCCGACGCCCTCGTGGTGCGGGTGGCCATTCTGCTGCACGACACCGGCTGGGCCAGGGTCGACGAGACCAAGATCATCTCGGAAGGTTTCGGCGCCAACTGGCGCCAGGCCGACATCCGCTACGAACACGAGGTGCGGGGGTGCGAAATCGCCCGCGAGGTGCTGCCAGCCCTCGGCTACGCCCACGAATTCGTCAGCCGGGTCACCGACATCATCGACGGGCACGACACCCGCTCCGAGAGTTACTCGATCGAGGACTCCCTCGTGCGCGACGCCGATCGCCTGTGGCGTTTCACGACCACCGGCATCGCGCTCGCCTCCGGCTGGTTCGGCCAGGAGCCCTCGGCCTACTGTCGGCGTCTGCGCACCGACATCGTTCCCGAGCTCATCACCGCGGCCGCCCACGAGATGGCGCTCGCCGAACTCGAACGCGCCGAGGCCCTGCTGCAAACGGATGTCCTTGCCACTGGCATCGACGCGTCCGCCCTCGACGGCAGCGGCGCATGACCAGCCTGCTGTCGATTCCCCTGACCGCGAACCTGCCATACCGCCACATTGACGATGTGTTCATCGACGGGCAGTGGCAGGTCGCGACGGGAACCGGCCGCACCCTGGTGACCAACCCGGCAACGGAGGAGGTCTGGGGGTCGGTGCCGCAGGCATCCGTCGCCGACCTCGACCAGGCGGTCGCGGCCGCCCGACGCGCGTTCGGCGGATGGCGCGACCTGGCTCCCACGGCGCGCGCCGGCTTTCTGCTGCGGCTGGCCGACGAGGTTGAGAAGCGGGCCGAGGCCATCTCACACACCAACACCTGGGAGAACGGGTCGCCGGTCGCGGAGTCCGGCCGGGCCGCGGGCAATGCCGCCTCGATTTTTCGCTACTTCGCCTCGCTCGCCGGCCTGCTCGAGACGGCCGACATTCGGCCATTTCCTGACGGTTCGGGCGAGACGGTGGTGCGGCAGGACCCGATCGGGGTCTGCGCGCTGATTGCGCCGTGGAACTTTCCGATCAACCTCGTCGTTGCCAAGCTCGCGCCGGCCCTGATGGCCGGCTGCACCGTCGTGATCAAGCCGGCCTCGCCGACGCCGCTCTCGGTGCGACTCATCATCGATGCCGCCCGAGCCGCCGGCCTCCCCGCCGGGGTGGTCAACCTCGTCACCGGACCGGGTTCGTTCGGCGACGCCCTGGTCAGGCATCCCGGTATCGACAAGGTGGCCTTCACCGGGTCGACCCCGGTCGGACGATCAATCGCCGGCACCTGCGGTCAGCTGCTGCGACCGGTCACGCTCGAACTCGGCGGCAAGTCGTCGGCGCTCGTGCTGCCTGACGCCGACCTCGACTCCCTGTCGAAGGTTCTCATCCGCACCTGCTTGCGCAACACCGGGCAGACCTGCTACATCTCGACCCGCATTCTCGCGCCGGTCGAGCGCTACGCCGAACTCGTCGACATGGTCACCGCCACCATCGCGGCCGCCAAACAGGGCGATCCGATGCAGCCCGACACCGTGTTCGGGCCTGCCGCTACGCGCGCTCAGGAGCAGACCGTGCGCGAGTACATCAGGAGCGGTGTGGCCGAGGGCGCACGGGCCACGACCGGCGGCGACGTGGCATCCGGCTTTGACCAGGGCTTTTTCGTGAAGCCCACGGTCTTCGCCGACGTGACGCCCGGCATGCGCATCGCCAGGGAGGAGATCTTCGGCCCGGTGCTGTCGATTTTGCGCTACAACTCCCTGGACGAGGGCGTGGCGCTCGCCAACAACACGTCATTTGGGCTCGGCGGCACGATCTTCTCCGAAGACCCCGACCGGGCGTTCGCACTCGCTGGTCGCCTCGACACCGGCTCGGTCGGTCTCGGCTTCTTCGCCTCCAATCACGCTGCGCCGTTCGCCGGTCGGCACGATTCCGGCCTCGGCGCCGAGTTCGGGCCGGAGGGTCTCAAGGCCTATCTTGTGCCGCAGTCGGTGCACCGCCGCATCCGCTGACCGGCGCGCGGGCTTCGGGCGGGTCAGCGGGCGCCGACGACCATCCAGGCCATGCTGCGGGCGCGCAGTGACAGCGTCACGGCGCGGGCGCCGAGGTAGCCGAGCGCGAACGCGGCCATGAGGAGCGCGAGCCCGGGCGCTCCCGTCGGCGCCCAGACCAGTACGGCGACGGCTAGCGGCACGAACACGGCGAGGTTGACCAGCCCGGTCAGGGCGAGGTAGCGGGCGTCGCCGGCTCCGATCAGCACGCCGTCGAGCACGAACACGACCGCGCCGAGGGGAACGGATGCCCCCAACACGACCAGGGTCGGCGGCAGCAACCGGGTCACCGCGCCGGAGCTCGTGAATGCGTGCCCGAGCACCCCGCTCGTGCCGATGACGACGACCGCGAGCACGAGGCCGGCGAGCACGCCCCACTCCAGGCAGCGACGCAGCACGGCACGCACGTGCGTGACGTCCCCGGCGCCGAGGCCGCGTCCGACGAGGGCCTGGGCGGCGATCGCGAGGGCGTCGAGGGCGAAGGCGAGCGTCGCGAACAGGGTCATTGCGATCTGAAATGCGGCGAGTTCGGGCGAGCCGAGCTGGGCAGCCACAAACACCGCGAGCAGCATGGCGGCACGCAGGCTCAGCGTGCGCACGAACAGCCAGCCGCCGCTCCGGGCGCCGAGCAGCAGCCCCGCCCGGTGCGGGCGCCGCGGGGCGTGGTGGCGGCGGGCATGCCGGGCGATGATGACGAGGTAGACGGCGACCATGCCCCACTGGGCCACGACGGTGCCGACAGCCGATCCGGCGATGCCCCAGCCGAGCAGGTAGATGAACACACAGTTGAGTGCGATGTTCGCTGTGAAACCGATCCCGGCCACGTACAGCGGAGTGCGGGTGTCCTGCAGCCCGCGCAGCAGACCGGTTGCGGCGAAGACCAGCAGCATGGCGGGCAGGCCGAACATGGAGATGCCGAGGTAGGTGGCGGCATCCGCTGTCACGGCGGTTTCGGCGCCGAACGCGCCGACGAGCGTCGGGGTGGCAAGCAGGCCGCCGGCCGCGAGCACGACGCCCAGGCCGAGGGCGAGCCAGAGCCCGTCGATGCCGACCGATACCGCCCGTCGGCTGTCGCCGGCGCCGAGCCAGCGGGCCACGGTCGGGGTGGTGCTGTAGGCAAGAAAGACCATGAGGCCGATGATGGTCTGCAGCACGGCGCTCGCCAGACCGAGGCCGGCCAGCGGCGTGGTGCCGAGGTGGCCGACCATGGCCGAATCGGCCAGCAGGAACAGCGGCTCGGCCACGAGGGCGCCGAGCGCGGGCACGGCGAGCCGCAGAATGTCCCGGTCGATGGGCTGGGCCCGCAAAATGTTGATGCTTCGACTCTACGGCGGCGGCGCTGTCGATCACTGCGGCCGCCCCAGGCCTCTGCTTCGCCGCGCCAGCTGTCGGTTGCCGTGCCAGGCGGAGTGGGCGCGTCCACCCGCACCGGGCGCGCCCAAGCCCCGCGGTGGCGTTGCCGCGCCCTGCAGAGGTGCGCGGTACGCCGATTACCGTAGCGGCTGCCCGGAACGGGCGCGGTCATCCGCTCGTAAACGGATACGGCACGCGCAATTTACGAAAGCGGCTTACGTCAGCCCGCCAACCGTCGGAAATGTTAAGAATGCCGAATCTTTCACGAGCGATGCCCGAAAAACGGGCGCATCTCCCGCCCCATCCAGCTATGTTCGACCCAGGAGGTGCTGCTGACCGTGGCTGCTCCGGGCACACTCTGCCGCGCGGGGGACATCATCCCCAGCCTCGAGTGCCCCTCCCACAGGGAGGTTTGCCGCCTCATCGTCGAGCGTGTTGACTTCCTCATTGCTTTGAAAGGCTTTTATCATGCCCGATCCCCAGCTCCCCCCCGAGGCACCCCGCGTCGGCGTCGTGCGTGAGAGCGGGGCGGATGAGCGGCGCGTTGCCCTCGTGCCCCGCGCCGTCGCCTCACTCATCGCGAAGGGCCTCGACGTTGTGGTCGAGTCTGGGGCGGGAGCGGGGGCCCTCATGGGTGACGACCTCTATCTCGCCGCCGGCGCCACCATCGGCGACGCGTGGAGTGCTGACATCGTGCTCAAGGTGGCCCCGCCCACCGACGCCGAGATCGCCCGACTGGCGGCGGGCACGACCCTGATCGGATTCCTCGCGCCGCGAAACGCGGACAACAAGATCGGCGCCCTACAGAATGCCGGCGTTGTCGGCTATGCGGTTGAAGCAATTCCACGCATCTCCCGGGCCCAGGTGATGGACGCGCTCTCGTCGCAGGCAAACGTCGCCGGCTACAAGTCGGTCATCCTCGCCGCATCGCTGTCGACCCGGTTCTTTCCGATGTTGACCACCGCCGCCGGCACCGTGAAGCCGGCCAGTGTGCTCGTGCTCGGCGTGGGCGTGGCGGGGTTGCAGGCTCTGGCCACCGCGAAGCGGCTCGGCGGCCGGGCAACCGGCTACGACGTGCGGCCGGAGGTCGCCGACCAGGTGCGATCGGTGGGAGCCCAGTGGCTCGAGGTGGGCATCGATGCGGCCGGCGACGGCGGCTATGCCCGCGAACTCACCGACCAGGAACGTGCCGCGCAGCAGGCCGCGCTCGAGACGGCGATCTCCACGTTCGATGTCGTCATCACGACCGCTCTCGTGCCGGGGCGCCCGGCGCCGCGGCTGGTGACCGCTGCGGCCGTGCACGGTATGAAGCCGGGCAGTGTCGTCATCGACATGGCGGGTGAGACCGGCGGCAACTGCGAGCTCACCGTGCCCGGTGAGACCGTGGTCATCGGTGGCGTCACCATTGCGTCCCCACTGAACCTGCCCTCGACGATGCCCGAGCATGCGAGCGAGCTCTACTCGAAGAACCTCACCGCCCTGCTGGACCTGCTGGTGCGGGACGGCCGACTCAACCCCGACTATTCCGACGACGTGGTTGCCCTCTCCTGCGTTACGCGCGACTCCGTCTCGAACAGGATCTGACCCATGGACTACACCGGCTTTCTGGCGAACATCGCCATCCTCGTGCTTTCGGGTTTCATCGGCTTCGCTGTGATCTCCAAGGTGCCCAACACCCTGCACACCCCGCTCATGTCGGGCACCAACGCCATCCACGGAATCGTCGTGCTCGGCGCCCTCGTGGTGCTCGGCACGGCTGAGAACCCGGGCCTGCCGCTGCAGATCATCTCGTTCGTGGCGATCGTTTTCGGAACCGTGAACGTCATCGGCGGGTTCGTCGTGACCGACCGCATGCTTGCGATGTTCAAGACCCGCCCGACCGCGTCGACCGACGGGAAAAACTGACCATGGATATTCTCGTCTACGCCCTCTACATCGTGGCCTTCGCGATGTTCATCCTCGGATTGTCCGGCCTCACCGCCCCTCGGTCGGCCGTGCGCGGCAATAAGATCGCTGCGGCCGGCATGGCCGTCGCCTTTGTGGCGACCCTGATCCACATCCGCGAGACTGGCAGTTGGCTGATAATCATTATCGCCCTCATCGTCGGCGTGGTCATCGGCATCCCGCCCGCCCGCAGGGTGAAGATGACGGCGGTGCCGCAGCTGGTCGCCCTGTTCAACGGGGTCGGCGGCGGAACCGTCGCCCTCATCGCCTGGGGCGAATTCATTGACAGTGACGGCTTCACCGGCCTGCACGCCGCCTCCGGCCCGGTGCTGCCGCTCGTGATCGCGTCGCTGTTCGCGGCGATCATCGGTTCGTTGTCGTTCTGGGGCTCGATCGTGGCGTTCCTGAAACTGCAGCAGATTCTGCCCGGGCATCCGTTGTCGGTCGGCCGGTTGCAACAGCCGCTGAACGCGATCCTGTTCCTCGGCTCGGTCGTTGCGGCCGTCATCGTCGGCATTGGCTCGGTCGGTACCGGCGCTGACCCGGTCTGGTTCGGCGCGATCCTCGTTGTGGCGGGCGTCCTCGGGGTCACGACCGTGCTTCCAATCGGCGGCGCTGACATGCCCGTCGTTATCTCGCTGCTCAACGCGCTCACCGGTCTGTCCGCGGCGGCGGCCGGGCTCGCGCTGAACAACATCGCGATGATCGTCGCCGGCATGATCGTCGGGGCGTCGGGAACCATCCTCACCAACCTCATGGCCAAGGCGATGAACCGGTCGATCCTCTCGATCGTCGCCGGCGGATTCGGCGGAGCCAAGGGCGCTGCGGCAGCGAGCAGCGGCGACCAGATCGCAAAATCCACTTCCGCAGCGGATGCCGCCATCAAGCTCGCCTACGCCAACCAGGTCATCATCGTGCCCGGCTACGGGCTCGCCGTCGCCCAGGCCCAGCACGCCGTGAAGGACATGGCCAAGGTGCTCGAAGCGCGCGGCATCGAGGTGAAGTTTGCGATCCACCCGGTGGCCGGGCGCATGCCCGGGCACATGAACGTGCTCCTCGCCGAAGCCGACGTCTCCTACGACGCGATGAAGGAGATGGACGACATCAACGGCGAGTTCTCGCGCACCGACGTCACCATCGTCATCGGCGCCAACGACGTCACCAACCCCGCCGCACGCAGCGACCCGAACTCGCCCATCTTCGGCATGCCCGTGCTCAACGTGACCGAGTCCCGGTCGGTCATCGTGCTCAAACGCTCGATGAGTTCAGGGTTCGCCGGCATCGAGAATCCCCTGTTCTTCGGTGAGAACACCACCATGCTCTTCGGCGATGCCAAGAAATCGGTCGCTCAGGTGACCGAGGAACTCAAGGCGCTGTAGCAGGCCCCGACTGCACGCTCACCTTCGCCCAAACCTCAACCTAAGCGCTATCGAGCGAAGACCGCGAGGCCAGCGTTCACCCGGCATTAATAATGAATGACTGCACAATCCTTCTCGAAGTATAATTAATCTTAAAATTAATTATAAATTTGCGTCGAAAGGTGCTGCGGTGACAATATTTGGGCTTTCTCCCGTGCAGGTGGCTGTTCAGGGCGCGCTTGAGGCGCTCAACAATGGGTATCCGGTGGTTGAGCGTCAGATTCTCGATCTGAAGGAGGAGTCGGGGCGGCGCACATCTGTCGGTCAGATCCTGCCGGCAGAGCCAAAAAACGAGGGTGCCGTCGACAAGCTTGCTCCAGAAGTGGCCTGCATGGCCAATACTCCCGGCGGTGGAGCTCTGCTTCTCGGCGTTGCGGATAACAGTGAGCTAATTGGCACACAGCTCGACCCGGAATGGCTTCGAGCGCGACTCTACGACAAACTCGAGCGTCGTGTCACGGTTGACGTGCGACCGGTCGAGATTCGTGGCACGCGCATACTCGTGATCATTATTCCCGAGGCCATCGAGCCGGTCCGCTACAACAGCAGGCTCAATTGGCGGGTCAGTGACCGATGCGTTGAGATTGACGCGTCGAGTTGGCATGACCGTCGGCACCGATACCTGCAGGTGGACTGGTCTTCGCAAGGGAGCACCTACTCGGTTGACGCTGTGCGTGCGGGCGCTGTCGAAGTGGCTCGCGATTTTCTTCGCGATTCTGCAGACTCGTCTGCGCGAGAACTTGTCGACTTGCCCACCACTGACCTGTTGCGACGACTCAATGCGGTGGACGGTTCGGGAGTGCTCACGAACGCTGCTGCGCTCACGTTCGTTGGGCGGGGGGAACCAGGCCTGGACTACCTGCGCCGGGAATACGCTGGTGGCGACAGCATCGCCCGAGTGCGACGAGAGAACCGGTCGTTGTTGGAGGAGTTGCAGGAAGTCTTCACGACTTCTCGGGCATACAACCCGACCACGCACCTCGATGAGGGGCTGGCCCACGGTCAGGTACGCCAGATCCCGGAACGTGCGCTTCGCGAAGCGATCGTTAACGGCGTTGCCCATCGGGAGTGGACGATAAGCGCTCCGACCGTTGTCGAACATATCGGCGGGCTCCTTCGAGTCACCAGCCCCGGCGGATTCGTGTCGGGGGTGAGCCCAGAGAACATCATCAACCATCCATCGGCATCCCGGAATACGGCGCTTGTTGACCTCCTGGCTTCTCTAAGAGTCGCAGAGCGGGAAGGGATCGGCATCGATCGCATGTTCGGTGACATGCTGCGGCTCGGCTACGGCGCTCCGGACATCTCGCAAATTGACGGACCGAGCGTCGTGACTCTACTAATTGGCAACCATCCGAACGCGGCCTGGATCGAGTGGTTGAACCGGCTCAGCGACCCACGGGTCGGGTCCGATCTTCGATTCCTGATGACACTACATTTCGCGGTCACCCACGGCTGGCTCGATGCCCGCGTATTGGCGCCGTATCTCCAAGTCACGGAACCTGAGGCGAGCGACGCGATCGCCACCGTCGCCGACCTGACCACTGACGGGCATCCCGTCCTGATCGATGTGAGAGGAACGCCTCCCGGAACGCCGCACGCCAAGGCACTCAGCGAGCACGCACGAACTGCGCTGACTGCTCTAGAAGTAAATAGGAGTATCCGACGCTCATGGCCCACACGAGAGGATGTCGCCCAGTCCTACGCCGCAGCACGTGGCCGTATCAGTACGACCGAATTAGGAGACCTCGTCGGAGCCCACGCCACGAACGTCGGCTCGGTATTGTCGGCCCTTGAGGACCAGGGCGTGCTCAAGCCTTCACGAGAGCAGCGCCGTGGAGCCGGCTTCCACTATCTATACGTTCAGAGCTAGACCCCCGTTGATCACGCGCACGGCCTCGGCCCATCAGACCACCCGCCGCACTGTGGCAAACTGCTCGCCGTGACCACACAACCCGAGCGCCGCATGCTCCTCGACACCGCAGCCCTGTACTTTCGGGCGTTCTACGGCGTGCCTGACACCGTTCGCGGCCCGGACGGCCAGCCGGTGAACGCCGTGCGCGGGCTGCTCGACATGATCGCCCGGCTCGCAACGGAGTTTGAGCCGACCGAGATCGTGGCCTGCTGGGATAATGACTGGCGCCCGCAGTGGCGGGTCGACCTCATCCCCACCTACAAGACTCACCGGGTCGCCGCCGCGCCGACACCGACGACAGCGGATGCCGACCCCGCCCTCGAAGTCGTGCCCGACCTGCTCAGCCCCCAGGTTCCGATCATCCGCGAGGTGCTGGGCGCGCTCGGCATCCCCATCGTCGGAGCCGCGCGGCACGAGGCCGACGACGTGATCGGCACCCTGGCCTCGCACGCCACCACCCCCGTCGACATCGTCACCGGTGACCGCGACCTGTTCCAGCTCGTCGACGACTCGCGACACGTGCGAGTGATCTACACCGGCCGCGCGGCATGTCCCGGCTGGAGATGCTCACGGATGCCTCCCTCACGATCAGGACCGGCGTCACCCCTGGGCAATATGCCGACTTCGCCGCGCTGCGCGGCGACGCCTCGGACGCTCAACCGAGTCCCCGCTGCACGGCCACCTGTCACCGGCCCCGGATAGGCTGGGGCCATGACTGAGCTGGCGACTGCATCCGGAATCAACCAGAACGAACTCGACCCGGAGGTGCGCCCGCAGGACGACCTCTTTCGGCACGTGAACGGCAAGTGGATCGCCCGCAGCGAGATCCCCGCCGACAAGGCCCGCTGGGGCTCGTTTATGATGCTCGCCGAAGACGCCGAGAAGGCCGTGCGCGAGATCATCATCGAAGCACAGACCGCCCCGACCGGCAGCCTCGAGCGCAAGTTCGGCGACCTCTACACGAGCTTCCTCGACGAAGAACGCATCGAAGCGCTCGGCGCCACCCCGCTGCAGAAAGACCTCGCAGCGGTCGACGCGGTCACCACCATCTCGGAGTTGCTCGCGGCCCTCGGCCGCCTCGAGCGCGGCGGCGTCGCCGGAGCCTTCCACCTCTACGTCGACAACGACCCGGGCAACCCCGAACGCTACCTCGTCTTCATCGCGCAGGGCGGCATCGGCCTGCCCGACGAGAGCTACTATCGCGAAGAAAAGTTCGCCGAGATTCGCACCAAGTACCAGGTTTTTCTCGAGCGGATGTTCACCCTCACCGGTTTCGCCGACGCCGCCCCCCGCGCAGCGCGCGTCTTCGCCCTCGAAACCGAACTCGCCTCGCACCACTGGGACAAAGTGGCCACCCGCGACAGCGAGAAGACCTACAACCTGCGCACCTGGGGCCAGGTCTCCGCGCTCGCCGCCGGCGCCGACGTGGATCTCTGGCTGGAGGGCCTCGACGCCCCGGCCGGCGCCCTCGACGAGGTCGTCGTGCGCGAACCCAGCTACATCGCCGGGCTCGCTGCGACCCTCACCGATGACCGCCTGGAATCGTGGCAGGACTGGCTGCGGTGGCAGGTCATCCGCTCGAGTGCTGCGTACCTGTCCGGCGAATTCGTCGAGGCTAACTTCGACTTCTATGGTCGCACCCTGAGCGGCACCCCGCAGCTGCGCGACCGCTGGAAGCGCGGCGTCTCGCTCGTGGAGGGCGCCCTCGGCGAGGCCGTCGGCCGCATCTACGTGGAGCGTCACTTCAAGCCGAGCGCCAAGGCGAGCATGGACGTGCTCGTGGCCAACCTGGTCGCCGCCTACGAGAACAGCATCAGCACCCTCGACTGGATGACCGAGGACACCCGCACGAGGGCCCTCGAGAAGCTCAGCAAGTTCACGCCGAAGATCGGCTATCCGGTGAAGTGGCGCGACTATTCGAGCCTTCAGATCACCGCCGACGACCTGATCAGCAACGTCAAGGCCGCCGGTGAGTTCGAGTTTCAGCGCGAGCTCGGCAAGATCGGCAAGCCGCTCGACCGCGACGAATGGTTCATGACCCCGCAGACCATCAATGCGTATTACAACCCCGGGTTCAATGAGATCGTCTTTCCGGCCGCCATTTTGCAGTTTCCGTTCTTCGACGACGACCGCGACTCGGCCGCAAACTATGGCGCGATCGGCGCGGTCATCGGCCACGAGATCGGCCACGGCTTCGACGACCAGGGCTCCAAGTACGACGGCGACGGCCGCCTCATCGATTGGTGGACCGCCGACGACAAGGCCGCGTTCGAAACGCGCACGACCGCGCTGATCGCCCAGTTCGACGGGCTCGAACCGAAAACCATCCCCGGCCACACCGTGAACGGTGCGCTCACGATCGGCGAGAACATCGGCGACCTCGGCGGTCTTTCTATTGCCTGGAAGGCCTACCTGCTCTCGCTGAACGGCCAGGTGAGCCCGGTCATCGACGGGCTCACCGGTGCCGAACGATTCTTCCTCTCCTGGGCCCAGGCCTGGCAGATGAAGCTGCGCGACGCTGAGGCCATCCGCTTGCTGGCCATCGACCCGCACTCGCCGAACGAGTTTCGCTGCAACCAGATCGTCAGCAACATTCCGGCGTTCTACGAGGCCTTCGACGTCACCGAAGCGGATACCCTCTACCTCGCTCCCGAGAAGCGCGTCACCATCTGGTAACACGCCTGGGTTAGTGTGGGCCTTGCTGGAACGAGCAGGGGCGCGTGGCCGCGCCGTGGAAGGAAGGGGCCGACAATGGACTTTCCGACTCGCGGTAACGCCGCTGGCAGCGCTGCGGCAGATGCTGGCGGCCGCCGCGCCGACCTCGGCGCCAGCCCAGCGGATGCCACCAGCCCCGGTCGTTCCCGCCACGCCGCGGCTCCCGAGGGTAAACATCGCACCCGTGACGCTCCGCAGAATTTCGCGCGCGGCTTTGCTTCGCTCGGCGAACTCGCCCTGGGCGGGGTGCAGGTTTCGGCCAGGGCGACCGACCTCTCGACCGGGCGGGTGCTGTTCTCGGTCGACGACCACGTCTCGATGCCCACGGCGAGCGTGGGCAAGGTGCTGCTGCTGATCGAGGTGGCTGCTCGGCTGAAAGATGCCGAGTTCGGCCTGGCCACGATGCTTGAACGCACGGGTATCGATGCGGTCGGCGATTCCGGAATCTGGCAGCACCTGCAGGTGTCCCGGCTGAGCGTGGCCGACCTTGCCGCACTCGTGGGCGCCACGAGCGACAACCTGGCGACCAACGTGCTCATTCGCGCCGTCGGACTGCACGCGGTGCGGGCGCGCACCGAGAGCCTCGGGCTCAGCCGCACAGCCCTGCTCGACCTCGTGCGCACCAAACGCGGTCCGGATGACGCGCCGCAATTGTCGGTGGGCAGCGCCAAAGAGCTCACCTGGCTGTTCACCGCCCTGGCCAGGGGCGAGATCGTCGACGCCGAGACGAGTGGCCGAGTGATCGGCTGGCTCTCGCTCAACTCCGACCTGTCGCTCGTAGCGAGTGCTTTCGGGCTCGATCCGCTCGCGCATCGGGAGAAGGATCACGGGCTGCTCATGGTCAACAAGACCGGAACGGATGTCGGTGTTCGCGCCGAGGTGGGCATCCTGCGCGGTCCGCGTGCCGGCGTGACCTATGCGGTGGCCATGCTGTTCGACGATACCCGGCTGATGACCCGGCTCGCCGCGCTCGACGGAATGCGCGCGGTTGGGGCCGACCTGCTGGAGTACGTGCACTGAGCCGGACGGGGCTCGGGCCCCGTCCCCGTCCCAGTTTAGAAACTGGGCCCGGGGTCACAGAGGAGGCCCGAAGACTGGTCAGCCACCGAATCTCTTGCGTGCGGGACCAGACCATCGACGATGTGTGCCATCGTGGAGGTGTCGGGCATAGCGGCCCGCCAACTACGCGAAGGAGCTATGCCATGGCGGTCATCGGATGGATTGGGCTGGGCCACATGGGCGGCCCCATGACGGCGAACCTGGTGAAGGCCGGGCACAGCGTGCGCGGTTTCGACCTGAGCACCCCGGCTCTCGATGCTGCGGTGGAAGCCGGCGTCACCCGCGCGACAAGCATCAAGGACGCCGTCGCCGGCGCGGACGTGGTCTTCACCATGCTGCCCAAGGGCGACCACGCCCGTGCGGTGTACTTCGGCGACGAGGGCGTGCTGGCTCACGCCGCAACGACGACCCTGCTGGTGGACTCCTCGACGATCGACATCGAGTCGGCCCAGGCGCTGCACGATGCGGCCGCAGCAGCCGGTTTTCGCTTCGTCGACGCTCCGGTCTCGGGCGGAATCACCGGCGCCGAAGCCGGAACGCTCACCTTCATGATCGGCGGAGACACGGATGCCGTCACCGACGCGACCGCGTTCATCGAGCCGATGGCCGCGAATATCATTCCCACCGGCGGCGCCACGACCGGCCAGGCCGCGAAGATCTGCAACAATCTCATGTTGTTCATCAATCTCGCCGCCACCTCCGAAGGAGCGGTTTTGGCCGATCGGCTGGGACTGGACCCGCAGGTGTTCTGGAATATCGCATCCGTTTCGTCGGGCGACAGCTGGGCGTTGCGCACCTGGTACCCCGTCGAGGGGGTCGTGCCGTCGGCGGCCGTGAACCGTGATTTCGCGCCGACCTTCACGGCCGAGCTCGCCAACAAAGACATCGGCCTCGCGGTGGCCGCCGCCGCGGCAACCGACACGCCGCTCGAAATCGGGCAGCACGTGCAGCAGCTGTTCCAGCGCCTGATCGACCAGGGACAGGGCGGCAAGGACTGCTCCATGATCGTGAAACTGGTCGACGGCTCCCTGGCGTGAGGCCTGCGCCGAGCCGTGAGTCCTGACCGTCACAGCTCATCGCTCGGCTCCGGGGGAATTTTCGGCCGCCACGGGTTCGCGCGCTTGCCGCGTGCCGCCAGGGTCGCGGTCTCCAGAATGCGTTTCTGGCGCGTCGGCGCGGTCTTGGCCTGCATGATCCACTCCAGAATGGCCCGCCGGGGAGAGCGCGGGAAGGCGTCCCACTGCTCGCGGGATCCGGCCTGGGCTTCGAACTCCGCAGCCAGGTCTGGCGGCACGATCAGCTTCTCCACGTCGTCGAGCAGTGTCCATGAGCCGTCGCTTTCGGCGCGCGCGATGACCTGCTCACCGGCGGTGTGCATGAGCCCGGCCGCGCGCATCCGCTTGACGCGGGCCTTGTTGGGGCCGCTCCAGGCGCTGCCGGGCTTGCGGCGGGCAAAGTAGAGCATGGTGCGGTCGTTGTCGATTTTTCCGCCCTTGCTGTCGATCCAGCCGAAGGCCAGCGCCTCACACACCTGATCCTCATAGCTCGGACTGGACTTGCCCGAGGCCTTCTTCCACGACACCAGCCAAACGGATGCCTCCCGCTCATGATTCGCCAGCAGCCAGGCCCGCCAGTCGGCGCGGGTGTGCGGGTGAAAACGCGGTGTCTCGTCACTCATGCCGCCGAGGATACCCTTCCGGTTCGCCGGATGTGGGCGCCTCAGACGATCGCGAGTTCCGGCCCCGCGGCACTGAGCTTGCGAGCCTGGCGCGGGTCGATCCCGTCGTCGGTGAT
The DNA here is from genome assembly GCF_004402315.1 of Cryobacterium sp. TMT1-3. Taxonomy (NCBI): domain Bacteria; kingdom Bacillati; phylum Actinomycetota; class Actinomycetes; order Micrococcales; family Microbacteriaceae; genus Cryobacterium; species Cryobacterium sp. TMT1-3. Next base: position 395,147 of record NZ_SOFW01000040.1, on the reverse strand, counting down.
GATGAGATCGAACTCGTTGGCGTCGGCGACGTGGCAGAAGGAGTTCTGGCCGATCTTGTTCGAGGTCAGCGCGAGCACCCGTCGCCGCCCGGACAGCATCATGGCGCGCTTCACCTCGGCCTCATCGGGAATGGTCGTGGTGAGCCCGGCCTCCGCGGTCAGGCCGTTTCCGCCGACGAATGTGACGTCCACGTTGAGTTGGCTGATGCGTGCCCGAGTCCACTCGTCGACCGCGCCCTGCGACACGCTGCGCACCCGGCCGGGCAGCGCGAGCACCGTGAGCAGGGGCTTACGGGAGAGCAGCCGAACCGCCGGCAGATTGTTGGTCACGACGATCAGTCGCCGATCCTCCGGAAAAACGGATGCGATCACCAGCGTGAGTGCGCCGGAATCCAGCAGCACGACGCCATCCTCGGGCAGCTCCTCGAGCACCCGCTGAGCGATGCGATGCTTCTGCGGCGCGTTCTCCAGCCGTCGCTGGGCCAGCGCGATCTCGAACGGCGTGCTCTGCACCAGGCGGGCACCGCCGTGCTGGCGCCGGATGATGCCCTGACGTTCGAGCACCACGAGGTCGCGGCGGATGGTCTCAGCGGTGACCTCGAGCGCAACGCTCGCCGCGGCCACGGAGATCTCGCCGGTGCCGCCCTGAGCGAGCGCAATGATGGCGGCCTGTCGTTCCGCTGGGTACATGCCTGCCTCCTCGCAGCCGTCGGCACGTGGCCGTAGTAGCCCCAGACTAGCAATCCGGCGGGTGAACGCCGGCCGGCGGCATCCGTTTTTGTGGTTTCATGGCACGAATAATGCATATTCGGGCAACAAGGCGTTACAAAAACATCACAAAACCACAAATTGAGTTGCTTTTTCCACTCATTCGGGTCACAGTAGCTACATACCAGTCCACAAGGACGTGTCGACGATGAAGAGGTTTGAGATGAAGAAGTCTTATTCCATGAAGAAAAGGCTTGCCCTCAGCGCAATCGCCTTCTCTTCGGTGGGTGTTCTTTTGGCCGGATGCAGCGGAGCCGGAGGCGGCGCCCAGCAGGCCGACGGCCCGGTGACCCTGACCCTCGCTACCGTGAACAACCCGCAGATGAAGGACATGGAGGAGCTCAAGGGCGCCTTCGAAGATTCCCACCCCGACATCACGGTGAACTTCGTCGCGATGGAAGAAAACGACCTGCGTGACGCCGTCACCAAGGACGTCGCCACCCAGGGCGGCCAGTACGACATCGTCACCGTCGGCAGCTACGAGGTGCCGATCTGGGGCCAGAACGACTGGCTCGTCGACCTCGGCCCGCTCGCCGAAGCTGATACCGCGTACAACGTCGACGACCTGCTGCCGCCCGTGCGCGAGGCCCTGACCGTTGACGACAGCCTCTACGCCGTTCCGTTCTACGGCGAGTCGTCCTTTCTCATGTACAACAAGGACATGTTCGCTGCGGCCGGCCTCGAAATGCCGACCAACCCCACCTGGGACGAGGTCGCCGGCTTCGCCCGCACCCTCAAGACCGATGACGTCGCCGGCATCTGCCTGCGCGGCAAGCCCGGCTGGGGCGAGTTGTTCGCCCCGCTGACCACCGTCGTGCAGACCTTCGGCGGCACCTGGTTCGACGAGGACTGGAACGCCCAGGTCAACTCGCCGGAGTTCACCGAAGCCGTGCAGTTCTACACCGACCTCGTGAAGGATGCCGGCGAAGCCGACCCCGTCTCGACTGGCTTCACCGAATGCCTCAACCTGTTCTCGCAGGGCAACGCGGCCATGTGGTACGACGCCACGAGCGCAGCCGGCCCCATCGAGGCTGACGGTTCCGCCGTCGCCGGCAAGATCGGCTACGTGCACGCCCCGGTCAAGGAGACCGAGGAATCCGGCTGGCTCTGGGCCTGGAACCTCGCCATTCCGAACACCAGCACCAACCAGGATGCCGCATGGGAGTTCGTGAGCTGGGCCACCAGCACCGAGTACATCGACCTCGTCGGCACCACCCTCGGCTGGGAGCGCGTCCCCCCGGGATCCCGCACCTCAACCTACGAGAACGCGGACTACCTCGCCGCGGCTTCCGCCTTCGCGCCGATCACCAAGGACATCATGCTCGGGGTCAACCCGACGCAGCCCGGTGTGAACCCGCAGCCGTGGGTCGGCATCCAGTACGTGACGGTTCCGGAATTCCAGGACCTCGGCAACCAGGTGTCGCAGGACATCGCCGACGTGTTCGCCGGTCGCGACACCGTCGGCAACGTTCTCGACAAGGGCCAGGAGCTTGCCCAGCAAGCCGGAGACGCCCAGAAATAACGCACCACCCCGGCGGGCGGCGTCAATCAGGCGCCGCCCGCACCCTCGTCAGTTCAACGCCGAGAACGAGAAAGAAGTCAGAGATGACCGCGCCAGATTTGATCGTGGCTGAGCCCGCGCACGACCCGGCCCCCGCCGCGTCACGCACGCTCCGTCGCCCCCCGAAGCCGGAGTTGAGCGGTGGCCAGATAAAGGCACTCCGCCTGGCTCGCACCCTGGTCTGGCCGGCCATCGTCGTCGCCGTTCTCGTGACGCAGATTCCCTTCCTCGTCACCATCTACTACTCGTTCCAGAACTGGAACCTGATGCGGCCGGGATCCCGCGGGTTCGCCGGGTTCGACAACTACGTGACGGTCTTCACCGGCGGCGCGTTCATGCAGTCACTGTCCGCAACCGTGTTCATCACCGGTTCGTCGATCGTGCTCTCCGTGCTTTTCGGCCTGGGCCTCGCCCTGCTGCTCAACCGCAAATTCTTCGGCCAGGGCCTGGCCCGCACCCTCGTCATCACGCCGTTCCTCATGATGCCGGCCGCGGCAGCCCTCATCTTCAAATGGTCCATGCTCGATGCCAACGTCGGCATGGTCAACTGGGGCCTCTCGGCCCTCGGCGTCGACCCCGTGCAGTGGAACACCGACTTTCCCGCGCTCACCGTGATCATGGTGCTCACCTGGCAGTACACGCCGTTCATGATGCTGATCCTGCTCGCCGGGCTGCAGAGCCAGAGCAAAGAGACGCTGGAAGCGGCATCCGTTGACGGCGCCGGCCCCATTCGCAGCTTCCTGCACATGACGCTGCCGCACCTGCGCCAGTACATTGAGCTGGCCGTGCTGCTCGGCGGCATCATGCTGCTGCAGGTTTTCGACCCGATCGCCATCATGACCCGCGGCACCGGCGGCACCAAGACCCTGTCGTACCTGCTCTACGAACGTGCCTTCGTGGGTCTCGAAATCGGTGAGGCGGCCGCCTACGGCGTCATCACCGTTCTGCTGACCATCATCGTGGCGAGCGTCGCCCTGCGCCTGCTCTTCAAGATCTTTTCCAGCGAAGGAGCCAAGTCGTGAGTACCGTTACCGCCGCCCCGGTCAGCACCGCACCCCGACCGAGCACCCCGACCCCACCGCGCCGCCGTTCCAAGCGGATGCGCCACCGCGCCACCAGCACGGCCCTCACCATCTTCACGTGGATCGTCACTCTCGGATTCTTCTTTCCGGTGGCCTGGATGGTCTTCACCGCCTTCAAGACCGAGGCCGCAGCGGCGACCAGAACGCCGACCATCTTCACGGCGCTCTCCCTCGACCGCTTCGCCGAGGTTCTCGACCGCGGGTTCGGTGTGTACCTGCTCAATTCGCTCACCGCGAGCGTGATGAGCACTGTCATCGTGCTCCTGCTCGCCATTCCGGCGGCGTACGGCCTGTCCATTCGCCCGATCATCAAGTCGACCGATGCCCTGTTCTTCTTCATCTCCACCCGGTTCATGCCGATCGCCGCCGCGATCATCCCGATCTACCTGCTGCTGCAGGGCCTCGGAATGCTCGACAACATCACGGCACTGAGCGTGCTCTATGTGGGGATGAACCTGCCGCTCGCGGTCTGGATGATGCGCTCGTTCTTCAGCGAGGTGCCGCTCGAGATCGTCGAAGCCGCCCAGATTGACGGCGCGAACTTCTTCACCGAACTCGTTCGCGTGGTGCTGCCCATCGTCGCCCCCGGCATCGCCGCGGCCGCACTGATCTGTTTCATCTTCGCCTGGAACGAATACTTCCTGGCCAGCCTGCTCACCTCCACCATGGCGCGCACCACTCCGCCGTTCCTCGGCAGCTTCGTCGACGGGCGCGGGCAGTTTCTCGCGGTACTCTCGGCAGCATCGACCCTTGCGGTTCTGCCCGTCGTCCTGGCGGGCTGGCTGGCGCAGAAGCGCCTCGTCACCGGCCTGGCCATGGGCGCGATCAAGTAGTCGTGGACCACACCAGGGGAGCCCAGATGATACCGGATCCAACGAGTCGCAGCGCCGACGACCGTCGCGCCAGCATTCTGGCCGCGCTGGCCGGCGCCGGCCGGGTCGAAGTCAACGAGCTCGCCGAGTCGCTCGCCGTCGCAGAGGAGACCATCCGTCGCGACCTGCGCACCCTCGAAGACGACGGACTGCTGCGGCGGGCACACGGCGGAGCGATCAGCGTCGCCGACCCGGTCGCCGACCTCGACCGGCTGACCGTTCCCGAACCGGTCGCTCACCCCGTCGCGACGCTGGCGGCGACCCTGCTGCCCGAGCGCGGCATCCTCTTTCTCGATGCCGGGCCGATCGCCGAGGCCCTCGCGGTCTGCGTGCCGAACTCTCCCGCCCTGCAGGTGGTCACGACGTCGATTCCGGTCGCGCTCGTGGCGAGCCGCAACGCCGAGCTCTCGGTGTACAACCTCGGTGGCACCGTCGACCCGGCTGACGACTCGCAATCCGGCCAGTGGACTCGCGAATCACTCGAACGCATTCGCGTCGACCTGGCGTTCATCAGCGTCACCGGGCTCACCCAGGACGGCGAGCTGCTGGCCGCCAGCCCGAAAGCCGCCCGCATCAAGCGTGCCGCAATGGATGCCGCGAGCACCGTCGTGCTCATCGCCGACCACGACCAGCTGGAGGCCAACGGCCTGGTGAAATTCGCCCAGCTCGGCGAGGTCGACCACCTCGTCGTCGACGGCGGCGTGGGCGACGCGGTCCTCGCGCTGGCCGCCGAAGCCGGTGTGCCCGTGCTGCGCTCGAGCCCCGTCAAAACGGGAATCACACCGTGACGGCGACTGGCCGGGCAGCGGAGATCGGCAGTTATCCGGTCGACGGCCTGCTTTTCGACTGTGACGGCGTGCTCGTCGACTCCGACGAAGCCGCGGCCGCGGCCTGGAACGAGTGGGCCGTCGAGTTCGCGCCCGGCTTCGACTTCGATCGCGACATCGTGCACGGCCGGCCGGCCAGGGAGACCATCGCCGAACTCGTGCCGGCCGCCGACGTGCACCGCGCCGACCACGCTCTCATGCTCAAAGAGGTCGAAACGGCGCCCCTCGTGCGCGCCCTGGCCGGGGCCCGCGAGCTGCTGGTGGCTCTGCCTACCGGCCGCTTCACCATCGTGACGAGTGCCGTGGCGGTCGTGGCCCGTGCCAGGCTGCTGGCTGCCGGGCTTCCGTGCCCGGCCGGCCTCGTCACCTTCGACGATGTGGCGCGCGGCAAGCCGGCGCCCGACCCGTACCGCCTGGGCGCCGAACGGCTGGGCGTCGATCCGCGCCGAGCCGTGGTGTTCGAAGACGCCGACGCCGGTGTGGCATCCGCCAAGGCCGCCCATATCGGGCTCACCGTCGGTATCGGGGTGCGCGGACTCGACACCGAGGCGACCCTCGTGTTGGCCGACCTTGTCGGCATCCGCTTTGACGGCACCCTGCTGCACCTGGGCGACTCGGTGCAGCTGCGCGCCGACCCGTCCCGCACGCCGATCCCCGAATGACTGATCACCGACTGAATGAGGAACGCATGACCGACACCACGACTCCCGCACTGGTCAAGCTCAGCAACGCAACACTGTCGTCTCTGCCTGCGACCGTTCAGGTTCCCAACTACGACCGCACCGGTCTCACGGCCGGTATCGTGCACTTCGGCGTTGGCGGTTTTCACCGCGCACACCAGGCCCTCATGATCGACGATCTGCTCGAGCAGGGCCTCGCCCGTGACTATGCCATCTGCGGCGTCGGCGTCATGCCCTCCGACGCGCGCATGCGTGACGCCCTGCTCGAGCAGGACGGGCTGTACACGCTCGTCGTGAAGCACCCTGACGGCACGCTCGACGCCCGCGTAATCGGGTCGATCATCGACTACCTGTTCGCTCCCGACGATGTGGAGGCCGTCATCGAGCGCCTCGCAAGCCCCGAGGTGCGCATCGTCTCCCTCACCGTCACCGAGGGCGGCTACAACATCCACCCGGTCAGTGGCCGGTTCGACCTCGGCAATCCCCAGGTCGCCGCCGACCTGCAAGCGGATGCCGCCCCCGCGACGGTCTTCGGCATTGTCGTCGAGGCCCTCCGACGCCGACGTGAGCGCTCCATAGTGCCGTTCACCGTCATGTCCTGCGACAACCTGCAGGACAACGGTCGCGTCGCCCGACGCTCCTTCGTGGCCTTTGCCACGGCCAAGGACGGCGACCTCGGTGCCTGGATCGATGCCGAGGTGAGCTTTCCGAACTCGATGGTCGACCGCATCACTCCGGTCACGACCGACGACGACCGCGCCCAGATTGCGACCACCTTCGGGCTCGCCGACAGCTGGCCCGTCGTCTGCGAGCCGTTCCTGCAATGGGTGCTCGAGGACGCCTTCACCGACGGTCGACCGCCGTACGAGAAGTCGGCCGCCCAGCTCGTGAGCGACGTCGAACCGTACGAGCTCATGAAGCTGCGCCTGCTCAACGCGAGCCACCAGGGGCTCGCTTACTTCGCGCACCTGTGCGGCTACCGCCTCGTGCACGACGCCGCGGCCGACCCGCTCATCGCCGGGTTCCTGCGCGCCTACATGGACCGCGAGGGGTCGCCCACGCTCAAGCCGGTACCCGGCATCGACCTCGAGGACTACAAGACGCAGCTCATCGAACGCTTCAGCAACCCGGGAGTGCGCGATACCGTCGCCCGCCTGGCCGCCGAATCCAGTGACCGCATTCCCAAGTGGCTGCTGCCGGTGATCCGCGAGCAGTCGGCTCGTGGCGGCGAACTCGCCCTCTCGTCCGCGATCGTGGCGAGCTGGGCGCGCTACGCCGAGGGGACCGACGAGCAGGGCGACCCGATCGACGTCGTCGACCGCATCAAAGACACGGTCATGCAGAACGCCGCCGGCTACGCGGGGGACCCGCACTCCTTCCTGCGCGACCGCGACCTGTTCGGCGACCTGATCGACGACGCCGCGTTCGTGGCGGCCTACGATCACGCGCTGGGCCTGCTGCACACGGTCGGCGCCCGCGCCACCCTCGAGAAGCTCCTAAAGCAGCTCGATTAGGCTTAGCCAGACAAACTGAGGTTTCAAAGGAGATGCCGTTGGCACTTAATCGTCGTGTGGTCGTCGGGGTCGATTCCTCGACCCAGAGTTGCAAAGTCGTGAGCGTCGACGCCGACACGGGTGAGCTGTTGCACCTGCAGAGCGCACCCCACCCCGACGGTACGAGCGTCGATCCCCAGCGCTGGTGGGAGGCCTTCGAGCAGGCCGGAGGAAGCGCATCCGCTGCGGGCGACGGCAGAGTGCTGGCCCTCGGCGTGAGCGCGCAGCAGCACGGCATGGTCGCCCTCGACGCGCACGGCACACCCGTTCACGACGCCCTGCTCTGGAACGATGTGCGCAGCGCCCCGCAGGCGAAAGCGCTGACCGAACGGTACGGCGCGTCGATGTGGGCCGAGGAGGTCGGCGTCGTGCCGGTCGCGTCCTTCACCATCACGAAACTGGCCTGGCTGCACGAGAACCGTCCAGAACTCGCCGCCCGGGTCGAGCAGGTGCTGCTGCCACACGACTGGCTCACCTGGAACATCCTCGGCCGGCCCCCGGAGGCCACCACCGACCGCAGCGACGCCTCGGGAACCGGATACTTCTCGGTGCACAACAATGAGTACCGCCTGGACCTGCTCGAGGCCGCCCTCGGCCACGCGGCCCGGGTGCCGCGGGTCCTCGGCCCGTCGGACCGGGCCGGGGTGACCAACGGCGGCGTGATCGTGTCGGCCGGGGCCGGCGACAACGCCGCGGCCGCGCTCGGCCTCGGCGTCGCTGAGGGCGACGTGGTTGTCTCGATCGGCACGAGCGGCACCGTCTTCGCGAGCACCAGCGCCAGCATCACGGATGCCTCCGGCTCGGTCGCCGGGTTCGCCGACGCCGCCGGCGGCCAGCTTCCCCTGCTCGCCACCATCAACGGCGCCCGCACCCTCGTGGCCACAGCCCGCATGCTCGACGTGGATATCGAACGCTTCGGTGCCCTCGCCCTGGGCGCGCCGATTGACGCCGACGGTCTGCTCATGCTTCCCTACCTCGACGGAGAACGCACCCCGAACCTGCCGGATGCTACCGGGTCGCTCACCGGCATGCGCCGAGCCAACATGCGCCCGGAGAACCTGGCGCAGGCATCCGTTCTGGGGCTGGTCTGCAGCCTTGCCGACGCGCTCGACTCGCTGCGCGGCCAGGGCGTGCCGGTGCGCCAGGTGATCTTGATCGGCGGCGGGTCGCAGTCTCCCGCCGTGCAGAAGATCGCAGCGGATGTCTTCGGCGTTCCTGTCGTGCTGCCAGCCCCGGGAGAATACGTGGCACTCGGCGCTGCCCGGCAGGCCGCCTGGGCCCTCGACGGAGAGTTTGCCGAGTGGAAGCGCGAGATCGCGACCGGAGTCGACCCTGCGGACAACCGCGACTGGGCCGTCGACGTGCGCGCTCGCTACGCCGAACAGCGCGGTCTCATCTACGGGGTCTGAACCCAACCTGCGCCCGGCGCTCAGGGGTACCCGATGAACCAGAGCCGCCAGATCGCGCCCAGACTCGACAAACCCAGGTCATCAGAACGCGGCTCCACGGCGGCAGACGGCCGAGACTGTGGCGGAGCGCGGTGGTGTGCTGCGCTCCGCCCCGTTCGTCATCGCCCCAGACCAGCGGCCTGTTAACAGCAGCGCCCCTGCGGGTTCGCATCCTGGCGATCGGTCTGGTCGCGCCAGAATTCGCGCTCCGTCATAAGCGGATGCTCCGCGCGGGTGCCGCACGCGGCATCCGCTTCGTGGTGCGCCACATACTTCTCGTAGGCGTCCTCACCGAGGACCCCCTTGAAGAACCAGGCCACACTGCGAGCGCCCTTGCGGACGCCCGCCAGAAGGGCCATCAGTGGCCCTTGATTTTGATCTTCTTCTGAACGGGAAGGGCATCCCACTCGGCCTGCAGCACCTTTTCGGGCGGCGTCATGATGAAACCGGCCGGCGCGTAGATTTGCGACTGCACGGCGTCATCCTCGCTCGTGGCGCTGGAGTGGTTGCGATACGCGCGCACGGTGGCCTGGATGGCCGTGAGGATCACGATGATGGCGAGTACCACGAAGACGATCGACAGCACGCCCTGCACCATCGTGTTGCGCACGACGGCCTCCATGGCGAGAACGTTCGGCGCGGTGCCGAAGCTCGTCTCGCCCGCGGCGAGGGCGTCGGAGAACGCGCGGTTCTGCGCAAAGTAGCCGATGCCGGGGGTGGTCGAGAAAATCTTCAGGAACGACGCCGAGATGGTGACCACGGCGGCGAAACCGAGCGGCAGCGCCACGACCCAGAGGTATTTGAACAGGCCGCGCTTGGCGACGATCGCCATGCAGACGGCCAGGGCGATGGCCGCGAGCAATTGGTTGGCGATGCCGAACAGTGGGAACAGCGTGTTGATGCCGCCGAGCGGATCGGTCACCCCCATCAGCAGCACAGCTCCCCAGGCGGCGACCATGATGGCCGTTGCGGCCCAGGCACCGGGGCGCCACGAGGTGTTCTTGAACTTCGGGAAGAAGTTGCCGAGGCTGTCCTGCAGCATGAACCGGGCAACGCGGGTGCCGGCATCCACTGCGGTGAGAATGAACAGGGCCTCGAACATGATGGCGAAGTGGTACCAGAAGCTCATCATCGACGTGCCGCCGACGAGCTGCTGCATGATGTGCGAGAGCCCGACGGCGAGCGTTGGAGCGCCGCCGGTGCGGGAAACGATCGATTCCTCGCCGACGTTCGTCGCCATGTCGGTGAGCATGCTCGGCGTCAGGTTGACCCCGGTCAGGCCGAGGCTGTTCACGAAGGCGACAGCGCCCTGTACGGTGCCGCCGGTGAGGGCGGGCGAGGCGTTCATGGCGAAGTAGATGCCACGGTCGATCGAGAGGGCCGCGACGAGGGCCATGATCGCCACGAGCGATTCCATGAGCATGCCGCCGTAACCGATGAAGCGGGTCTGGCGTTCCTTCTGGATGAGCTTGGGCGTGGTGCCCGAGGCGATGAGCGCGTGGAACCCGGAGAGGGCGCCGCAGGCGATCGTCACGAACAGGAACGGGAACAGGGTTCCGGCCACGACCGGGCCGGTGCCGCTCACGGCGAATTCGCTCACGGCCGGCACGCTGATCTCGGGACGGATGATGACGATCGCCACGGCGAGCATGCCGATCGTGCCGATCTTCATGAAGGTCGACAAATAGTCGCGCGGGGCGAGCAGCAGCCAGACCGGCAAAATGGCGGCGATGAAACCGTAGATGATGATGCCCCAGGCGATGGTGACCTTGTCGAGCAGCAGGTAGGTTTGGCCCCAGTCGGTGCCGGCGACCATACCGCCGCCGACGATGGCGGCGATCAGCAGCACGAAGCCGATGATGGAGATCTCGGTGATCTTGCCCGGGCGGAAGAACCGCAGGTAGCAGCCCATGAACAGTGCGATCGGAATGGTCATGCCGACCGAGAAGACGCCCCATGGGCTTTCGGCGAGGGCGTTGGTGACGACGAGGGCGAGGATGGCCACGATGATGACCATGATCACGAGCGTTGCGATGAGGGCAGCGGTGCCGCCGATCACACCGAGTTCATCACGGGCCATCTGGCCGAGCGAACGGCCACCGCGGCGCATGGAGAAGTGCAGAATCAGGTAGTCCTGCACCGCACCGGCGAGCACAACGCCGACAATGATCCAGATGGTGCCGGGCAGGTAGCCCATTTGCGCGGCGAGCACCGGGCCCACGAGGGGGCCGGCACCGGCGATGGCGGCGAAATGGTGGCCGAACAGAACGCGGCGGTCGGTCGCGGCAAAGTCCTTGCCGTCGGCCTTGTACTCGGCCGGGGTGGCCCGACGGTCGTCGGGACGCACGATGTGCTTCTCGATGAATTTCGAGTAGAAGCGGTAGCCGATGAGATAGGTGCAGATGGCGGCGAACACGAACCAGATGGCATTGACGGTTTCACCGCGCACGACGGCGAGCATCACCCAGCTGAGACCACCGAGCAGCGAAATGGCCGACCAGATTGCGATTTTCACGGGTGTCCACTGGCGATCGTGGGCGTCAAGCTCCTCGGGATTCAGCGCGACCGCAAGGTCGTGCGGCACCCGTTTCAGGGCGGTCGGTTCGTGTGTCGTGCCTTCTGACGTGCTGGACGCGGCGCCCATATCTCCTCCTTGAGCCAACGCAGACGCTGTGAATCTGCCTGTCTACGTTACCTCGACGCGAGAATGGCTCAAACCCAGGGCGCAAATCGGGGAGACATCGAGCGCGTAAAATGGAACCTCGGGCATTCGCCCGCATTCTGCGCCTTCGACCATTGGAGCCACCGTGGCCGCACCCACTCATCTTGATTCCGTCATCGCCCTCGCCCGCCACCGCGGGTTTGTCTTTCAGGCCGGCGAGATCTACGGCGGTTCCCGTTCCGCCTGGGACTACGGACCCCTCGGCGTCGAGCTCAAGGAAAACATCAAGAAGCAGTGGTGGCGCTCGATGGTCACCAGCCGCGACGACGTCGTCGGCCTGGACTCGAGCGTGATCCTGCCTCGCCAGGTCTGGGAGGCATCCGGTCACGTCGAGGTTTTCAGCGACCCGCTGATCGAGTGCACCAGCTGCCACAAGCGTTTTCGCGCCGACCACCTCGAAGAGCAGTATGAGGAGAAGAAGGGCCGCCCGCCCGAAAACGGCCTCGACGACATTCCCTGCCCGAACTGCGGCAACCGTCACATCTGGACCGAGCCGCGCGCCTTCTCGGGTCTGCTGAAGACCTACCTCGGCCCGGTCGATGACGAGGCCGGCATGCACTACCTGCGTCCCGAAACCGCGCAGGGCATCTTCGTGAACTTCGCCAACGTGCTGCAGGCGTCGCGCTCCAAGCCGCCGTTCGGCATCGGCCAGATCGGCAAGAGCTTTCGCAACGAGATCACCCCCGGAAACTTCATCTTTCGCACCCGCGAGTTCGAGCAGATGGAGATGGAATTCTTCGTTGAACCGGGCACCGACGAGACCTGGCACCAGTACTGGATCGACACCCGCATGAAGTGGTACACCGACCTCGGCATCAATCCCGAGAACCTGCGCCTGTTCGAGCACCCGGCCGAGAAGCTCTCGCACTATTCCAAGCGCACCGTCGACATCGAGTACCGCTTCGGTTTCACCGGCACCGAGTTCGGCGAGCTCGAGGGCGTGGCGAACCGCGGCGACTTCGACCTGTCGACGCACGCGAAGGCCTCCGGTAAAGACCTGTCGTACTTCGACCAGACCAAGAACGAGCGCTGGACGCCGTGGGTGATCGAGCCCGCCGCCGGCCTGACCCGTTCACTGATGGCCTTTCTGGTCGACGCCTACGTCGAAGAAGAGGTTCCCAACGCCAAGGGCGGCGTCGACAAACGCACCGTGCTCAAGCTCGACCCGCGCCTGTCGCCGGTGAAGGCCGCCATTCTGCCGCTGTCGCGCAACGAGAAGCTGTCGCCGATGGCGCGCGAACTCGCCGCGACCCTGCGCCAGCTCTGGAACGTCGACTTCGACGACGCCGGAGCCATCGGCCGCCGTTACCGCCGCCAGGACGAGATCGGCACCCCGTTCTGCATCACGGTCGACTTCGACTCGCTCGACGACCAAGCCGTCACCGTGCGCGATCGCGACACCATGGCGCAGGAGCGCGTGCCGCTCGCCGAGCTCGAGGCTTATCTGGCCGTGCGCCTCCGCGGCGCCTAACCGACTCCAAACGGATGCTGCGGCGCCGGCCCCAGGCCGGCCCGCGGCATCCAGACAGTCACGTCGGCCGCACTCGCTGCTTTGACCGTCGCGAGGTGCCATCTTTGGCCCCATGAACGCGCCGATTCCGTCGTGGGGTGCCATCTTTGGCCCCATGAATCGGCGGCAAGGGGCTAAAACTGGCACCTCGAAAAAACACAGGGGCCAAAGGTGGCACCTCGCACTGAGCGACCGCCGCACATGACGAGAGGACGGTCGGCCGATGCACGGGGGACCGATTGCGGGTTAAGAGGCGATCGAGCCGGCGGCATCCGCTGCGCCGGCGGCGGGCAGCGTGACGTCGATGCCGAACAGGGCGTCGAGGCCGGTGAGATAGGCGTCTTGTTCGCCGGCGCGGGCGAGGTCGCGGGCCCGCACCATGGGGGTGTGCAGCAGCACGCCGGCCAGATGACGCAGGGCCGACTCGGTGGCTTCGCTCGAGTCGCCGCGGCTGCGCGCCCGGGCGATCTCGGCGTCGCGCAGCTCGAACACGTAGCTGCGCAGGGCCACGACGGCCGGGGTGAGGCTCTGCTCTTCGGCCACGTCGGAAAATTTACGGGCGGCTTTGCCTACGATCTCGCGGGCCTCGGTCGTGGCGTTGAGCTCTTCAAGCGGGGCGTGGATGCTGATGGTCTCAAGGTCGAGCAGTTCGACACCGGGAACGAGGGTCACGTCGGGCGCCACGTTGCGCGGCAAGCCGAGGTCGATGATGAGCTGCGGCGGGGCTTCGGGGCCGGAGTCGGCCGGGCAGAGACGCGCCGGCGCGTCGATGGTGGCGCCGGTGATGGCGAACGGGTCCGTGCCGATCTCGGCCCGACCGCGCTCGATCAGGGCGGCGTCGATGACGTGGTCGTCGCGCAGGGTGCAGGTGACGACGACGTCGGCGCGGGCGACCTCGGCGGCGAAATCCTCGGTCGGAACGGCGTCGATGCTGTGCGACGCGGCGAATCCGACGGCGCGGCCGGATGGTGAGTAAACGCGCACGTTCTCAGCTCCACGGTCGCGCAGGGCGGCGAGCGAGGCGCCGGCGTAGCGACCGGTGCCGACCAGCAGGACGCGGGCGCTGGACCAGTCGCTGACCCGGCTTTCGGCCAATTCGAGGGCGAGGCGCACGATCGACCGGCCGGCCGAGCCGATGCCGGTGCGGTTCTTGACGCCGCGCGAGGTTTGGGAGGCCCGCTGAAACAGGCGCTCGAGTTCGGGGCTCGTGGTTCCGTCGGCGCGAGCCTGCTCGAGCGCACGGCGCACCTGACCGGCAATTTCAACCTCACCGACAACGACGGATTCGAGCCCGCTGGTCACGGCGAACAGGTGCTCGGCCACGCCGTTGCCGTGCACAAGAGTGAGGTTGTCGCGCAGAACTTCGGCGTCGAGACCGCTCGAGGCACTCACGGCTTCAATGGCGGCGAACACGGCGGGCAGCGGTGACACGCCGTACGGCTCGTCCAGATCGAGGTAAGCCTCGAAGCGGTTGCAGGTCGCGACGACGACGGCGCCGCTGAGCGGCCCGTGCTGCTCCACCATGCGAGTGGCCGATGAGCCCCCACCCACAGACAATTTCTCCAGCACATCGAAGGTGGAGTTTTTGTGGCTGGCGGACAGAAGAATGAGCACTAGTTGATTCTACGACTTCTTGCTGTACGCTTCCGTCGCCGCTGTCAGGGATGTTTGAGACAATGGAGGAGATGATCCTCGACGCGCAGCATCCACTCTCCTCCGGCCTCACCGCCGATTCCCGCCTGATCCAGGCCTATCAGGGCACCCGACCCGCCGTGACGCCGGTGTGGTTCATGCGGCAGGCCGGTCGCTCACTGCCCGAATACCGGGAGTTGCGGGTGGGAACACGCATGCTCGACGTGTGCCTCGACCCCGAATTGGCCAGCGAAATCTCACTGCAGCCGGTGCGTCGCCACAACGTCGACGCCGGAATCTTCTTCAGCGACATCGTCGTTCCGCTCAAACTCGTCGGTGTCGACGTGTCGATTGTGGCCGGCAAGGGCCCCGTTCTGGGTAAGGCGGTGCGCAGCACGGCGGATGTCGACGAGCTCACCTCCCTCGACCCCGCCCTGCTCGATGAGACCCTCGTCCCGATCAGTGCGGCCGTGTCACTGGCGGTCGCCCAGCTCGGATCGACCCCACTGATCGGCTTCGCCGGTGCCCCGTTCACCCTCGCCGCGTACCTGGTCGAGGGCGGTCCGTCGAAGGATCACATTCACGCCCGCACGCTCATGCACGCGCAGCCCGACGCCTGGGCGAAACTCATGGCCTGGACGGCCGACGTCACCGGCCGGTTCCTGCGTGCGCAGGTGCTCGCCGGCGCGAGCGCCGCGCAACTGTTCGACTCTTGGGCCGGAGCGCTCTCGCTGGCCGACTACGCGGCATCCGTCGCCCCGGCCTCAGCCGCGGCGATCGCCCACGTGCGCGACCTGACCTACAGCGTGCCGGGCGCGGCCGAAGAACAAATCGACCGCAACGTGCCGATCGTGCACTTCGGTGTGGGAACGGGCGAACTGCTCAAGGAAATGCACAACGTCGGAGCCGACGTCGTGGGCGTCGACTACCGGGTGCCCCTCGACGAGGCCAACCGCCGGCTCGGTGGCGCCGTTCCGGTGCAGGGCAACGTCGACCCGGCCCTGCTCGCGGCTCCGTGGCCCGTGCTCGAAGCCCACGTGCGCGACGTGCTCGAACGCGGACGCACCGCACCGGCCCACGTCCTCAACCTCGGTCACGGCGTTCCGCCCGACACCGACCCTGATGTGCTGACCCGCCTGGTCAGCCTTGTGCACGACGTGAGCGCGGCCGAGTAGGAGCAGCAACATGACCACACCGATCGATGTTCTCGTCATTGGCGGGGGCGTGGCCGGCATGGTCGCCGCCCGCGAATGCGCCCAGGTAGGGCTGAGCGTCACCATTCTCGAGGCAACGGATGCCGTGGGCGGCCCGGTCGCCGGCCACGTTCTCGACGGGCTCAGCCTCGACAGCGGCGCCGAGAGTTTCGCGGTGCGCGGCGGTACGGTGGCCGCTTTCATCGAGGATCTTGGCCTCAGCGGCCAGGTCGTTGCGCCCAACGTGGCCGGAGCCTGGCTGCACCTGCCGGCCCTCCCGTCCCGTTCACTGCGTTCGGGAGCCGATGCCGCGGTGAGCGTTCCGCTGCCCAGGGCCGGCGTTCTCGGCGTCCCCGGATCGCCGCTCGCCGACGACGTACGCCGGGTCATCGGCTGGAGCGGTTCGCTGCGCGCCTACCTCGACCGCCTCATGCCCGTGCTCACCATCGGCCGCGAGCACAGCCTCGGCGAACTGGTGAGAAAGCGTATGGGCGCGCGCGTGCTCGACCGCCTCGTGGAACCGGTCGCCTCCGGCGTCTACACGACGAGCGCCGTCGACCTCGAAATCGACGTTGTCGCCCCCGGACTCAACCGCGCCCTGACCACGGCCGGCTCGCTCTCCGGCGCCGTCTCTGCCCTGCGCGCCGGCGCGCCGGCCGGTTCCAATGTTGCCGGGCTGCTCGGCGGCATGGCCAGCCTCCCCGCCGCCCTCGTGGCCGCCCTCGACCGTCACAACGTGACCATCCGCACCTCGACCACAGCTGAAACTCTGGCCCGCTCCGGCACCGACGACGCGCCCACCTGGAACGTCACCCTCAGCCGCCCAGGGGATGCCCAGGCCGACACCCTCACAGCCCGCTACGTGATCATCGCGACCCAGGGCGCGCAGGCACTGGGACTGGTCAGTCCGCTCGGCCCCCAGTTCGACGCACTCGCCGAACTCGACTGGCCGGCTCCGACCGCCGTCACCCTCACCTCGCTCGTGCTCGACGCGCCCGCCCTCGACGCGCACCCGCGCGGTACCGGCGTGCTCGTGGCCATCGACGCCCCCGACGTCACCGCCAAGGCGCTCACCCACGTCACCGCGAAGTGGGCGTGGGTCGCCAAGGCCGCCGGCCCCGGCCGCCACGTCGTGCGGCTCTCCTACGGTCGCGCGGGAGCGCCCAATCCCACCGACGACCTCAGCGACGACGAGCTGCAGACGCTCGCGCTGCACGATGCATCCGTTCTGCTCGGAGTGCCGCTGCCGGCCAGCAGCCTGCGCGCGTTCGCCCGCACGGAGTGGCGCGATGCTCTCTCGCCGGCGACGCTCGGTGCGCCCGAACGTGCGCAGCAGGTGCGCGAAGCCGTCGCCCAGACCCCAGCGCTCGAGGTCACCGGCGCCTGGCTGGCCGGAACCGGCCTCGCCTCGGTCATTCCGCACGCCCTCGAAGCCGGCGACCGCATTCGGCACGCCGCCCTCGGCCTCACCATTACCGCGCCCGACCGGTAACCCTCGCTTCGAAACTGTGCACTTCCTGTATCGATACAGGCGCGCCCAGACATGCCGAGGCGACACCCCCGACGCAGACGGCGAACCGGGTTACTCTGGGGGGACCTTACGAGAGTGGAGACTCAATGCGCGGAAAACTTCTGTTCATCACGGGCGGCCTCGTCGGCTATGTGCTCGGTGCGCGTGCCGGCCGCAAGCGTTACGAGCAGATTGCGGCCGCCGCCAATGATCTCTGGAACGCCAAACCGGTGCAACGCCGGGTGACCGAGGTGCGCGACGCCGCCCTCGAACTGGTCGGTGACGTTCCCGCCACCCTGTTCAAGGCCGGCAAGAAGGCGGTCTCCCAGGCTGCAGCGAAGAAGAAGCAGACCACCAGCAAAGCGGATGCCTCCACCCCGGCAGCATCCACCTCCGCCGCCCAGGCCAGCGCCACCACGAGCCACACGGCCGCCGCGAAGCCGAAGGCGAAGCCGGCTGCGAAGTTGGCGGCGGACTCCGGCGACACGACCGCACACTGAACAGAACCCCGAAGATTCAGACACCTGAAACACCGACACCCGAACGTAGGGAAGGCAATCCGTGACTAGCAGTGGATTCAACCCGAAGAGCAAACGCCCGTTGCTCGCCCTGATCGGGGAGCTGCCCGGCCAGATCAGTGCCCTGGTCAAAGCCGAACTTGACGCCTTCAAAGCCGAGTTCGCCGCAAAGGCCAAGAATTTCGGGGTCGGTGCCGCCCTCTTCGTGGTGGCTGGCGCCATCCTCTTTTTCGCCCTCGGCGTGTTCGTCGCCCTCGCTGTCATCGCACTGGCCTTGGTGCTGCCGCTCTGGCTGGCCACCCTCATCGTGGCGGTGGCACTCGTGCTTGTGGCCGTCATCCTCGTGCTGATCGGTGTGAACCGGGTGAAGGCGGCCACCAAGCCCGACCCGGAAGGCGTACACGCGAGCATCCGTGCAGACGCAGATGCATTCAAGGGAGTTGGCGAATATGACCACAAATAGCAGCACGGAGACCCAGAAGCACGGCATCGGCGACCTGCGCGCCGAAGCGCGACACGCGCGCGCCGAACTCGCCTCGACGCTCGATGCGATCGAATACAAGCTCAACCTGCCCAAGCAGCTGCGCATCAAACGACGTCGCCTGACCCATGCCCTGCGTCAGCTCGGCGAAGACAGTCCGGCCGCTCTCGTGGGCATCGCGCTCGGTGCGGCGACCGTGGTGGGCGTGATCGTCTGGTTCGGCGCGTCCGCGGTGGCTAAAAACCGCTAGCTGTCGGTGGCTTCACAGGAACCGCGGCGCTCATTTTGGTGCCGGGACCAATACGGAGCAGACTAGAGCCATGACTCACCCGGCTGCCGGAGAGGCAGTACCCAGCGTTCAGCCCACCACCCTCATCGATCCTGAAGTTCCCGCGGCTTCGCCGCAGGGCTTCACTCTTTTCACCGTTCTGCGAAAAGATCCGCACAACCCCGACGACCTCGACGGCCGCGATGTTCCGCACGCCGTGAACGAGCTCGACGACGTGCTCTCCCTCATCGAAGCCGAGGGCGTCACCGTGCGCGGTTTCTACGATGTTTCCGGCCTCAAGGCCGACGCGGACGTCATGATCTGGACCCACGCCGACAACGCAGAGACCCTGCAATGGGCTAACCGTGAGCTGCGCCGCAGCCGCCTTCTCAAGAGCCTGCTGCCCACCTGGAATGCCATGGGCGTGCACCGCGACGCCGAGTTCAACAAGAGCCACGTGCCCGCATTCCTGCGCGGAGTCGAGCCCAAGGCCTGGCTCACCATCTACCCCTTCGTGCGCAGCTTCGAGTGGTACCTGCTGCCCGACGAAGACCGCAGCCGCATGCTCGCCGACCACGGCCGCAAGGGCGCCGCCTACCGCGGAGCCCTCGCCAACACCGTCTCGGCCTTCGCCCTCGGCGACTACGAGTGGCTCCTGCCGATCGAGAGCGACGAACTCACCGAGCTCGTCGACCTGATGCGCGGCCTGCGCGACACCGAGGCCCGCCGCCACGTGCGCGAAGAGGTTCCGTTCTTCACCGGCCGCCGCATCTCCACCGCCGAGCTCGTCGAGGTTCTGCAGTAATGGCCCAGTACGACGCCGTGCTGCTGGCCGGTTTCGGCGGCCCGGAAGGCCAGGACGACGTGATCCCGTTCCTTCGGAACGTCACCGGCGGCCGCGGCATTCCCGAGGAACGCCTCGAGGTCGTCGCCAAGCACTACCGCCACTACGGCGGCATCAGCCCGATCAACGACCAGAACCGCGTGCTGAAGGCGGCCCTGCAGGTTGAACTGAGCCGTCGCGGCATCGACCTGCCCGTGATCTGGGGCAACCGCAACTGGGCGCCGTACCTGCGCGACACCATTTCCGAAGCCCACGAGGCCGGCCAAAACCGTCTGCTCGCGATCGCGACGAGTGCCTACAGCTCCTACAGCGGATGCCGCCAGTACCGCGAAGACTTCGCCGCGGCACTGTCCGACAAAAACCTGACCGGCACCGTGCACATCGACAAGATCCGCCAGTTCTTCGACCACCCCGGCTTCGTCGACCCGTTCATCACCGGTGTGACGCAGGGTCTGAAAGACGTCGCCCTGGCCGTCCCCGGCATCGATGTGGACACCGAGGTCGAGATTCTGTTCTCGACCCACTCGATCCCCATGACGGACGCCAACAAGAGCGGCCCGGCCGAACGCGGTTTCGGTGAGGGTGGTGCCTACGCGGCGCAGCACCGCGCCGTCGCCCAGGTCATCATGGATTCCCTCGTGGAACCCGGAGATGACGAGGCGAAACTCCGAACACAGTGGCAGCTCGTCTACCAGTCCCGCAGTGGCCCGCCCAGCATGCCGTGGCTCGAACCCGACATCAACGATGCGATCGCCCTGCTGCCGGCCCGCGGCATCCGTGCGGTGATCATCGTGCCGCTCGGCTTCGTCAGCGACCACATGGAAGTTCTCTGGGACCTCGACAACGAGGCGCTGGAGACCAGCGAGAAGTTCGGCATCACCGCCGTGCGGGTTCCGACGCCCGGAGTCTCACCCGACTTCGTGAGCGGCCTCGTCGATCTGATCGAGGAACGCCTGAACGACACCCCCGTCGAGGACCGCCCGGCCAAGACCGCGCTCGGCCCCTGGTACGACGTGTGCCGCCCCGGCTGCTGCGAAAACGTGCGGCTCGGCTTCAAGCCGGCCGTCGCGGGAATGGCACCGTGACCGTTATTCGCGTGGGCACCCGCGCAAGTGCCCTCGCGCTCGCGCAGACCCAGACCATCGTCAACCGCATCGCGGCCTCCGCCGGCGTCGAGGTCGAAATCGTGCGGGTCACCACGCACGGCGACACCTCGACCGAACCGCTCTCGAGCCTCGGCGGCACCGGAGTGTTCGCGAGCGCCCTGCGCGAAGCCCTGCTGAACGACGAGTGTGACGTCATCGTGCACTCCTTCAAGGACCTGCCGACCGAGGCCCACCCCGGCTTACGTATCGGTGCGACCCCCAAGCGAGCGGATGCCCGCGACGTGCTGTGTGCGCGCGCCGGCTACACCCTGGACACCCTGCCGGAGGGGGCCCGGGTCGGTACGGGCTCGCCCCGCCGGGTGGCCCAGCTGCTCGAGCGACGCCCCGACCTGACGATCGTGGACATTCGGGGCAACATCGACACCCGGGTGGGGCGGGTCGCCGAGGGCGACCTCGACGCCGTCGTGCTCGCCGCTGCCGGCCTCGGCCGCCTCGGCCGACTCGATGCCGTCGCCACCGACTTTCTCGACCTGTCGGCCTGGCCGACCGCGCCCGGCCAGGGAGCGCTCGCGATCGAGGTGCGTGACGGCAAGCCCGATCGCCTGCTCGGCGTGGCACTCGCCGCGATGAACCATGCCTCCACCCAGGCCACGACCACCGCCGAACGCACCGTGCTGGCCCGGCTCGAGGCCGGCTGCGCCGCACCGATCGGTGCAACAGCGGTCGTCGACGATGGTCTGCTCTTTCTCACCGCGACCGTGTACAGCCCGGATGGCTCCCGCAAGGTCACCAGTTCGCACGCGGCGACGCCCGATTCCCACTCCGCCCTCCATCTCACCGAAGCCGCGCTCGACGTCGCCGAACGTGTCTCCATAGATCTTCTGGCCGGTGGCGCGGCCGAGTTCGCTCCTCTGAAAGTGACTGAGTGACCACGTGACCAATCAACTGACCAAGCCGCTCGCCGGCTGGCGAGTTCTCGTTCCGCGCGGCGGACCCTGGGGCGACCAGGTGGCAGCCAACCTGCGGGCCAAAGGTGCGCATCCGATCGTCGCTCCCATGATCAATTTCGCCGCGACCGACGACGCCCCGGCCCTCAACGCGGCGCTCACCCGCCTCGCCGCCGGTGACTTCGACTGGATGACGATCACGAGTGCCACGACCGTCGACGTTCTGTCGTCGCACCGTGCGGTCGTCGCGCCCGGAACGCGCATTGCCGCGGTCGGTGAAACCACCGCAGCCGCACTCGTTGCGGCCGGCTACCACGTGGACATCGTTCCCTCGGAAGACAATTCAGCTCGCGGTCTGCTGGAGGAATGGGAGACCGCCACCGCCGGGGTCATCCCGCTGCGCGTGCTGACCCTGCGCAGTGAGATCGCCAAGCCGCTGCTCAGCGAGGGACTGCGCCGCGTCGGCCACGACGTGGAATCCGTCGTCGCCTACCGCACCATCGGTGTTCCGGTCAGCGACCAGGTCGTCGCCGACGTCAAAGCCGGCCTCGTGCACGCCGTGCTGGTCACCAGCGGCAGCGTCGCGCGTCAGGTGCGCGAACAGTTCGGCGACATTCCCGAACGCACCCTCGTGGCCTGCATCGGCCCGCAGACCGCCAAGGACGCCAGGGCACTTGGACTGCGCGTCGATGTTGTCGCCTCTGAACGCAGTGCCGAGTCTCTCATCGAGGCGCTCGTCGACGCCGCCCTCGCGGGAACCGCACCGGCACTGTAGCCGGGCAGGTAACGACGAGATAACGAAACGTCCAGCCGGGCGGCGTAGGGTACAGGGGTGACCAACCCTGTAATCCGCCCGCGACGACTGCGCACCAGCGGTGCTCTTCGTCGCCTGGCCAGCGAAATTCGTGTTCACCCGGCCGAGCTTGTGCTCCCCATATTCGTGCGCGAAGGCGATGAGCAGCGTCCGATCAGCTCGATGCCCGGCGTTGTGCAGCACAGCATCGACAGTGCACGTCGTGCCGTGGTGCAGGCGGCCGAAGCCGGCATCGGCGGCATCATGCTCTTCGGAGTGCCCTCCCGGCGCGACGCGACCGGGACCGGGGCGACCGACCCGAATGGCATACTCAACCTGGCCACCCGCGCCCTTGCCTCCGAGATCGGCGACGCGCTCGTCGTGCAGACCGACCTGTGCCTCGATGAATTCACCGATCACGGCCACTGCGGCGTACTCGCCACCGACGGCCACGTCGACAATGACGCGACCCTTGAGCGCTATCGCGACATGGCGCTGGCCCAGGCCTCGGCCGGTTCAGCACTGCTTGGCCTGTCCGGAATGATGGACGGCCAGGTCGCCGCCGTGCGTGAGACCCTCGACGCCAACGGTTTTGAGGACACCGCTGTACTCGCCTACTCGGCCAAGTACGCCTCGGCCTTCTACGGCCCGTTTCGTGAAGCCGTCGCCTCGACCCTGGTCGGCGACCGCCGCACCTACCAGCTCGACCCGGCCAACCGTCGCGAAGGCGTGCGCGAAGCTCAGCTCGACATCGACGAGGGCGCGGACATCGTCATGGTCAAGCCGGCCGGCAGCTACCTCGACGTGCTCGCCGAGGTAGCCGCCATGAGTAATATTCCGGTTTGGGCATATCAAGTTTCCGGCGAATACGCCATGATCGAGGCGGCTGCCGCACAGGGTTGGATCGACCGGCGTCGCGCGGTCGAAGAGTCGGTGCTGAGCATCCGACGCGCCGGCGCCGACGCCGTACTCACCTACTGGGCCGTTGAACTGGCCACCTGGCTCAAGGAGGAGCAAGCATGACCGACACGATCAGTGCAGAAGCGATGTCGACGCCGGGGGAGCACGCCGCCACCCACAATGGCGAACTGTTCGACCGCGCCCGCCGTGTGATTCCCGGGGGCGTCAACTCGCCGGTGCGAGCCTTCGGCTCGGTCGGTGGCACCCCGCTCTTTCTGGTGAAGGCTGCAGGAGCCTACGTCACTGACTCCGACGGCCGTGAATACGTTGACCTGGTTAACTCGTGGGGACCGGCCATTCTCGGGCACGCCCACCCCGAGGTCATCAAGGCCGTGCAGGACGCCGCCGCCCTCGGCTTGTCGTTCGGCGCGTCGACACCGGCCGAGACCGAACTGGCTGAACTCGTCGCCGAGCGGGTCGGCGCGGTGCAAAAGCTGCGCCTGGTGTCCACCGGCACCGAAGCGACCATGACGGCCATTCGTCTGGCCCGCGGTTTCACCGGTCGTGACCTGCTGATCAAGTTCGCCGGGCATTACCACGGCCACTCTGATGGTCTGCTCGCCCAGGCCGGCTCCGGCCTCGCGACGCTCGCGCTGCCCGGTTCGGCCGGCGTCACCGCCGCGACCGCCGCGCAGACGCTCGTGCTGCCGTACAACGACCTTGATGCCGTGCGGGCCGCCTTCGCAGCGCACCCCGGGCGCATTGCCGCCATCATCACCGAAGCGGCCGCCGCCAACATGGGCGTCGTCGCCCCGGACGCCGGCTTCAATGCGGCGCTGTCGTCGATCGCGCACGCGAACGGGGCGCTGCTCATCCTCGATGAGGTGCTCACCGGTTTTCGGGTGAGCCGCTCCGGCTTCTGGGGCCTCGAGACCAGCAGCCTCGAGTCGGCCGGCGAAGAGTTCTACACGCCCGACTTGCTCGCCTTCGGCAAGATCATCGGCGGTGGCCTGCCCGTCGCCGCTCTCGGCGGTCGAGCCGACGTAATGGACTTTCTCGCCCCGGCAGGCCCGGTCTACCAGGCCGGAACGCTGTCGGGCAACCCGGTCGCCGTCGCGGCCGGCATCGCGACCCTTAGCCTGCTCGACGAGAGCGTGTACGACCGGCTCAACGCGACCGCCACCATCCTCTCGGAGGCGGTCTCCGCCTCGCTCGCGGCCGAGGGCGTTGCCCACCGGGTGCAGCGCGCCGGCAACCTCTTTAGCTTCGTCTTCGGCGAAGAAGCGCAGGGTTCGGCCCCGCGCAACTACGCCGATGTGCAGCGTCAGGAGTCCTTTCGCTACGCACCGTTCTTCCACGCCATGCTCGACCACGGAGTGTCCCTGCCGCCGAGCGTGTTCGAGGCGTGGTTCGTCTCCGACGCGCATGACCAGAGCGCCATCGGGCGCATCTTCGAGGCGCTGCCGGCGGCGGCGAAGGCTGCGGCCGCTGCCACCCCGCCGGCGTGATCACGAGAGAACAGGGCTGACCCAGCGAGCGGATGAGCGTGGCCGACCGCGGTCATCCGCTCGCCTTGTTGAAATCCTGCGCTGGGGCGTCTCTGGTTTTGTTTGCGTAAGACAACGGGTTTTCGTCCCTGACCGGGCAGACTGAGACAATGGCTTCCCTGAGCGTGCATTCTGACCGGCTCGAGATCCACCTGACGCGCGCGGAAAGAACCCTCGCGCTGCGGCGGGAGTCGATCGTGGTGCAGCGGGACAACATTCGTTCGGTGATCATCACGGAAGATCCATGGATCTGGTTGCGTGGAATTCGTGCCCTCGGCTCGATCATTCCGCTCATCGTGGCGGCCGGAACCTGGAAGTTTCACGGCGGCAAGGACTTCGTCTCGATCAAGCGTCACCGTCCGGCCGTGGTGATCGACCTCGTCGACGAGGAATTCGCCCGTGTCATTCTCACGAGCCAGCACGCGACCGATCTGATCGACTCCCTCAAGCTGCCGGTCGAACCGGCTGCGGTCGAACAGACCCCGGCTGAACCGAGCAGCTAGGTGACGTCCTTCTTCCAGCTCACGACGTAGCCGATCACGGTTGCGACCAGGGCGTAGCCGAGCAGCACGAGGCCGCCCTGCCACCAGTCCAGCGGCGGGGTACCGGCAGGGCTCGCCATGGTGAAGACGCTCGCGCCGACCAGGGCATCACTCGCGGCGCCAGGAAGAAAGTTGCCGATCTTCGCGGTGACCTCGAGGAACGAGGCCGCCAGCCGCAGCAGCGGTTCAACGAACTGGGTGAAGGCCAGCACGATCACGATCGAGGCGACCTGGTTCGGCACGAGCACGCCGAGGCCAACGCCGATGGCCGCCCACAGGCCCATGGCGAGCAGGGTGCGAGCGATCAGCAGCCACGTCTGCGAGTCGAGCAGCAAAGCGTCGACTCCGAACGCGCTCAGCACCCCACCACCGATACCAACGGATGCCGCCAGCGCGACGACCCCGAAGCCCGCACCGATCAAAATAAGTGTCGCCGTTTTCGCGCCGAGCACCAGACCGCGGCGGGGTGTGGCCAGGAACGTCGGCGTCAGGGTCTGGTGACGAAATTCACCGGTCGTCGCGAGGGCGCCGAGCAACACCGGAAAAACATAGCCCACCGAGGAAGCGAAGCTGTAGATCAGCGGCGGGAGACTGCCGAAATCAGTGGGGCCGCCGCCGGTGTTCACGGCATCCGGACTGATCACGCCGGTTTGGATTCCGGCGAACAACGCCGCGAGGCCGCCGGCCAGCAGGCCAATGTAGCAAAACAGCACGATGACGAGGATCCACCACAGGCGGGTGGTGAAGATCTTGGCGAATTCGGCCGAAACAGACCGCAGAAACATTGTCATAGCGTGTGGCCTCCGCCGACGAGGGCGAGAAAGGAGTCTTCAAGGCCGGCCTTTTGCCTGTGCAGCACGCTCAGCTCGACTCCGGCGGCAAAGGCGATGTGACCGAGCACGGCCGGGTCGGGTGAGGCAGCGAGCAGGCCGGTGCGGCCGATCGAAAAGCTGATGCCGGCTGACGTGAGGGCTGCGGCGAGGTTCTCGCGGTCGGGAGAATCGACGATCGTCTGGGGCGCGGCATCCGTGTCGAGGCTGGAAAGTGGGCCGAGGTGCACGAGTTCGCCGCGGGCGATGATGACGACGTCGTCGACGCTCTGTGCCACCTCGGAGAGCAGGTGGGAGCTGACCAGCACGGTGCGTCCTTCGGCGGCCATGTCGCGCAGAAACCCGCGGATCCAGCGGATTCCCTCCGGGTCGAGTCCGTTGATCGGCTCGTCGAGCACGAGCACACCCGGGTCGCCGAGCAGGGCGTAGGCCAGGCCGAGGCGTTGGCGCATGCCGAGCGAGTAACCGCCGACCCGCTGGGCGGCGTGGGCGGCGAGGCCCACCTGGGTGAGCACCTCCATCACGCGGGTGCGCGGCAGTCCGGCAGCGATCGCATAGACACCGAGGTGGCTTCGGGCGGTGCGTCCCGGGTGAAAGCTCGCGGCTTCGAGGGCTGCGCCCACCGTGTTCAGCGGATGCGGCAGGTCACGGTACCGCACGCCGCCGAACGTAGCCGCGCCGCTGCTGGCTGCGACCAGTCCGAGCAGGATGCGCAGCGACGTGGTCTTTCCGGCACCGTTCGGACCGAGAAAGCCGGTGACCCGGCCGGGTTCCACCGTGAACGACAGGTCGTTGACGGCGGTGACCCCGCCAAAGCGTTTGCTGATGTTGGTGAATTCGATAACAGCGCCGGTAGGCATCCGACTCCCCTCTGTGTGCTTCCACCCTATGGCCCGGCGGGCCTTTTTAGGCTGCCGACCGGGGTTTATCTGCGTGGGCGTGCGCGGCGCAGGCCGGCGCCGCCAGCGCGACGCACTCGGGGCAGACCACGAGCTGCTCCCGGCACGACACCTGTCGGCAGTTGAGCATGTTCGTCGTCGGCGCCGCGCAGACCTGGCAGACACCGAGCACGGCAGCATCGGGAGCGAAGTCGAGCGACATCCGCTGGTCGAAGACGTAGAGCGAACCCGACCACAGGCCCTCGTTGCCAAAGGCCTCGCCGTAGCGCACGATGCCGCCGTCGAGCTGGTACACCTCACCGAAACCACGAGCCTTCATGAGACCGCTGAGCACCTCACAGCGGATGCCGCCGGTGCAGTAGGTCACCACCGGCCTGTTTTTGAGATGGTCGTATTTGCCGCTGTCGAGTTCCGCCACGAACTCGCGGGTGTTGGCCACGTCGGGCACGACCGCGTTTCGGAAACGGCCGATCTCGGCCTCGAATTTGTTGCGCCCGTCGAAGAAGACGACGTCGTCGCCTTGAGCGGCGACGAGCGCATTGAGCGCGGCCGGTGCCAGTTTGGTGCCGCCGCCGATGACTCCGGTTTCGTCGACGCGCAGCTCACCGGGGGCGCCGAAGCTCACGATCTCCTCGCGCACCTTGACCACGAGCCTCGGAAAATCGAGGCTGTGCCCGCTGGCGTCGAGGCCGGTGCCCTCGCTCCACTTGAAATCGATGTTTTTGAACGCCGGATAGTCGCGGGTTTTGCGCACGTACTTCTTGATGGCGGGCAGGTCGCCGCCGACCGTGCCGTTGAGGCCGTCGGCCGAGATGAGGATGCGCCCGCGCAAGCCGAGCCCCGCGCACAGGTCGCGCTGCCAGAGCCGGATGGCCTCCGGGTCAGCCAACGGCGTGAAGATGTAATAGAGCAGAATCTTCGGAATGGCCATGGGTCCATTTTACGAGGGCACCCGCTGTCCGGGAGCACGCGTTGTCGGGTTTGCGCTGGCCGGGCACGCGTTGGCTGGGGGCGCAGCGGAGGCCCCACACTTCGCTAGGGTCGTAAACAGTGGCATCCGTTCGGAAGTTACACGCAATCCGGAAATGGACTCCCCATGGGACGCACTCGAATGGTGGCCGCGCTCGCCGCCGCCGCCATCACCCTGCTTGCCGGTTGCGCCGGCACACCCGCCGCCACGCCCGCCGCCGATGGAACGCAAATCGTGCGCATGGCGACGATGCCGTGGATCGGCTACGGCCCGTGGTACATCGCCGAGACCGATGGCATCTTCGCCGACGCCGGACTCTCGGTCGAGCAGACCGAGTTCGAGGGGGACGCCGAGGTCAACGCCGCGTTCATCTCCGGCAACGTCGACGTGGCCAACGTCGCCACCCACACGGCCATGCTCATGCAGCAGGCCGGTGTGCCGATCAAGATCGTGCTGATCGAGGACGTCAGCACGACCGCCGACGCGATCATCGCGCCCGCCGGCTTCGAGTCGATCGCCGACCTCGCCGGAAAGAAGGTCGCCTACGAGCAGGGCACGACCTCTGATCTGCTGCTCAACTACGCCCTCGACGACGCGGGCATTACCCTCGATGACATTGTGGCCGTGCCGATGAACGCGGCCGACGCCGGCGTGGCCCTGATCGGCGGCAAAGTTGACGCCGCCGTCACGTACGAGCCGTACATTCAGACAGCCCTCGCCGAAGACGCCGACCTCGGCGTGCTGTTCAGCGCCGATAAACTCCCCGGCCTGATCAGCGACGTGCTCGTGGTCAGCGACGACTTCATCGCCGAACACCCCGACACCATCCAGGCGCTCGTCTCCTCCTGGGGCCTCGCCCTCGATTCGTACAACGCTGACCAGCCCGCCGGCCGGGCGATTATCGCCGATGCGGTGGGAGAAGACGCGGCGGCGCTCTCCTCGGCTTTTGACGGCGTCATTTTCTATGACGGCGCGCAGAACGCCAATGAACTCGGTGGCAGTTTTCTCAATGAAGCCATGCCGCTCGTTCGGAAGGCCGCTCAGTCCGCCGGCATCCTCACCGGTGACGTCGACCTGAGCGCGCTGGTCGACCCGCAGTTCGTGGCGAACTGATCAGCGTTCTCGCGGGGCGGCCGACGCGGCGCCGGCGTCACCTCGGCCAGAGAATCAGCCGGCGGCAGTACCTGCTGATCTCCGTCAGTACCTTTGCCGGGTTCGTGGTGTTGTGGTCGCTCGCGACCCTGACCGGACTGGTGTCGCCGCTGTTCCTGCCCTCGCCGGTCGCGGTCGGGGAGCGGTTCGTCACGCAGCTGCAGAACGGTGAACTGCCCACGGATGCCTCGGCGAGCGTGTACCGCATCGCCGCCGGATTTCTGCTGGCCACCGTCATGGCCGTGCCGATCGGCATCCTGATCGGCACTTCGGCCCGCGTCGAGGCCGCCCTCGAACCGCTCATCGACTTCGTGCGCTACATGCCGGTGGTGGCGTTCGTGCCGCTGACTATTCTGTGGGCCGGCATCGACGACGGCCAGAAATTTCTGATCATCTGGATGGGTACCTTTTTTCAGCAGGTGCTGCTGATAGCGGATGCCGTGCGCCAGACCCCCCGCGGCCTCATCGATCTCGGCGAGACCCTGGGCCTGAATAATCGACAGATTCTGACCCGCATCGTCTTACGTTCCTCGGCCCCGCGCATCTGGGACGCCCTGCGCATCACCCTCGGCTGGGCCTGGACCTGGCTGGTGGTGGCCGAACTGGTTGCCGCTTCGAGCGGACTCGGGTATCGCATCACGCTGGGGCAGCGCTACTTTCAAACCGACACGATCATCACCTATGTGCTCATTCTCGGAGTGCTCGGCCTGGTCACCGACCAGATCATGCGCGCGTGGGGGCGACGCATGTTCCGTTACGAGAGGAGCAGCCGATGACCCCCAAGGTGTCGATTCGAGACCTCAGCAAGAGCTTCGGCGACGTGCACGCCCTCGACCGGGTCTCCCTCGACCTCCACGCGAACGAGTTCGTCTCTGTGGTCGGTACCTCGGGCTGTGGCAAGAGCACCCTGCTCTCGATCATCGCCGGTCTGACCGAGCAGGACTCCGGTTCGGTCACCGTTGACGGCGTGCCGGTTACCGGCCCGGGCCGCGACCGCGGCGTGGTCTTTCAGGGCTTTACCCTGCTGCCCTGGCTGACCGCGCAGCAGAACGTGCAGTTCGCCCTGCAGGACGAACCGTTGAGCCGGGCGGAACGAGCCAGCACGGCGCAGCAGTTTCTGGCCCTGGTCGGCTTGGCCGGGTTCGAGAATGCGTTCCCGCGTGAACTGTCCGGCGGCATGCAGCAACGCGTGGCGATCGCTCGTTCGCTCAGCTACAAGCCGCAGA
This sequence comes from Cryobacterium sp. TMT1-3, assembly GCF_004402315.1. NCBI lineage: Bacteria > Bacillati > Actinomycetota > Actinomycetes > Micrococcales > Microbacteriaceae > Cryobacterium > Cryobacterium sp. TMT1-3. Next base: position 364,766 of record NZ_SOFW01000040.1, on the reverse strand, counting down.
TTCTCTTGATGGATGAACCGTTCGGCGCGCTCGATGCCCTCACCCGGCGCGAGATGCAAACCCTGCTCACCCGGGTCTGGGAACAACACAAGCTCACCGTGCTCATGATCACCCACGACATCGAGGAGGCCATCATCACCTCCGACCGGGTGCTCGTTATGAGCCGTCGCCCCGGCCGAATCCGCGCCGATCTCACGGTGCCGCTGGCCCGGCCTCGCCTGGCCGCGATGAGCTCCGAGCCCGAGTTTCGCCAGCTGTACAGCAGCATCCTCGAGCTCGTGCACGAACCCGCGGCGTAGGCTGTCAGTCCCACTCGCGCAATCAGGAGGCCCCGTGACCATCGACCCGCTCGCCCGCTTCGGCGAAGTGCCCCAGTTCTCACTCACGAGCACGGACATGACCGACGGCGGCCCGCTGCGCCCGGCCCAGTACGGCACCGATGCCGGGGGAGCGGATGTCTCCCCGCAGCTGTCCTGGTCGGGTTTCCCCGCCGAGACCCAAAGTTTCGCCCTCACCGTGTACGACCCCGACGCTCCGACCGGCTCCGGATTCTGGCACTGGGCCGTGGCGAACCTGCCGGTGGGGGTGACCAGCCTGCCGGCCGGCGGTACCCTGCCGGCTGGCGCGCTCGTGCTGCCGAACGAAACGCGCCTCACGTCGTTCGCCGGTGCCGGGCTGCCGCCCGGAACCGGCACGCACCGCTACCAGTTCATCGTGTTCGCCGTCGATGTGCCGTCGCTTGACCTCGACCCGCAATCCACTCCGGGTGTTCTCGGCTTCAACCTGCACTTTCACACGCTCGCGCGTGCGGTGCTGGAGGCGACCGGGGTCGCGGGCGGGGCATCCGCTGCCTGATTGCGTGGTCTGACACCCATCTGAAACTTGGAATTACCCCCAAATGGGGTACTTTCCAGCGGGGATTCGGGGAAACCGACTTAACCTCAGTCAGTGAGTCACGCCAGCACCGCGTTCGGCACCGTTCGTCCCACCCCCACCTCCTCGCACCGTTCCGCGTCAACGGGGAGGGCCGCCACAACGGCCAGGGCCTGGCTGCACGACATCCGGTTGCACGCCGACGGAGTGACCGTTGACCGGTCGGCGCACCGGGAAACGGGTATCCGCCGGCTGCCCGTCTGGGCGTGGCGCGCGCTGATGCTGCGCCGGGAGACCCCGGTGCACAAATTCAACCTGAATCCGATCGATTCGGTCGAGTACGATCTCGATCTCGATTACGTCGGCGATGGCGAGAAAATCCATCGACTCGACGTGTTGTCGCCCAAACGCGAAGGCAGCGCGCAGCCACTCCCCGTCTACGTGTACTTTCATGGCGGCGGCTGGACCTCGGGCGACAAGGACCCGCTCACTAAGTACTGCGCGACTCAGGCCGCTGAGGGCATGATCGTGGTCAACGCGAACTACCGCATGGCCACACGGTTCCAACTGAAGCACATGATGCAGGACGGTAACGCGGTGCTCGACTGGGTCGCCCGCAATATCGCCGCCTACGGGGGAGACCCGACCCGGATCGTGCTCGGCGGTGACTCGGCCGGTGGCCACATTGCGGCGCTGCTCACGGCTGCAGCCTACGCTCCGGAGCTCGCCGAGCACTACGGCATTCGCCCGCCGGTCGCCGCTCGTAACCTGCGCGGCCTAGTGCAGCACTGCAGCATCGCCGACTTCTCGGTATTGTTCGACCGCGGCTTCGTTTTGAGCCTCAACTTCGTGCGGATGCTGCTGCCCGAGCGCGGCCGCGGACAGCACCTGCGCTCGGCGGCGCGGTTCATGTCCCCGATCGAGTGGCTCGACCGGGGATTTCCGCCGGTGTATGTCACGACCTCAGAGCGGGACTACTTCTACCGCGCCAACCTCAACTTCATCGAGGCGCTGCGGGCACGCAAGATTCGGGTTGACACCCTCATTTACGGCCGGCGCAGCGTCAACACCAAGCACACCTGGCAGCAGGACGACACGCATCCGGAATCGCAGGAGGTCTACCGCCACCTGGGCGCCTTCGTGCGTGCCGTCGCGCCGCGGGCGGTAGCTGCCGCCTCGGTGTGAATCGGTCGGTTGTGAATGGGGCGGTCAGGACCGCGCGCCGGTCGCGGCGAGCACCCCGCCGAGGCCGATCATCATGACGCCGCCGGCCGACGACAGGTTCTCGATGCGCTTCGGCGACTGGGCGAACCAGGCCCGGGCGGTGCCGGCCGCGAGGGCCCAGGTGCTGTCGCCGAGCAGGGCGAGCACCACGAACACCAGCCCGAGCACCGCGAGCTGCAGCGGCACATCCCCGGCCCGGTAGTTCACGAACTGCGGCAGCACCGCAATGAAGAACACGAGCGATTTGGGGTTGCTCAGCCCCACGACGAATCCCTCGAGCACGAGCCGCCACTTGGTCTTGCCGGCCACGCGGGCCTCGCTCAGCTGGGCGGCCGTGCGCCGTGAGCGGATCGCCTGTACCCCCAGATAGATGATGTAGGCCGCGCCGACGAACTTCACGATCGTGAACAGCAGCACCGACTGGGTCACGATGGCACCGAGCCCGAGCGAAACCGCGAGGATCACCGGAATCAGCCCGAGGGCATTGCCGAGCACGCTGAGAAACCCGCCTAGCCGGCCGAGGGCGAGCGATCGCCCGATCACGAACAGCACGGTCGGACCGGGAATGACGATGAGCGCGATCGATGCGAGTGCGAACGTCAGCAGGGTGGGCAGGGAAACCATTCTTGAATGGTAGACCTGTGGCACATCGTGCACGTGCGTCCCGCTCAGGCAGCGGATGCTGGCGCTCACCCACAACCGATGCCGCCGCGCGAGTCGACTTCGTTAGCATCGGGGTGTGCATATGATCTTTCGAACCCTCCTCCACGCCCTGCTCTCGAAGTTCGGGCCGCGCCTCGGTCATTTCGACGTGGTGCGCACCAATTTCGTGACGATGCCCACCGACCTGGACATCCTGCGGCACATGAACAACGGCGTCTACCTGTCGATCATGGACGTGGCTCGTTTTGACATGCTGCACCGCACCGGCGTCTGGGCCATCTTCCAGCAGCGCGGCTGGTATCCCGTGGTGGTCTCCGAGACCATCAGCTTTCGCAAGTCGCTCACGCTTGGCCAGAAGTTCACGGTGGAGTCGCGCATCCTCGGTTTCGACGAGAAGGCCGTTTATGTCGAGCAACGCTTCGTGCGACCGGATGCCGAAGGTGTGTTGGAAATCTATTCTCACGGCTACATCCGCGGCCGCTTTCTCAAGCGCACCGGCGGCGTCGTGACAATCGACGAGCTGCTCGAGGCGATCGGTGTCGCCCCCGACGGCGTGAGTGTTCCCGAGTGGCTGCTCGAGTGGAGTCGCAATGCCGCTGCCCCCGCCACGCGAGCTCCCGCGCCCAGCATTTGGCACTAACCTCTGCTGATTGGGAAGCGCTCACCGAGCAACGAGTAGTTCTAGGTGCGCCAGGGTGGTTCGGGGCTGGGGGTGTTGGCGCGGTGGGTGTGGGCTGGCCGCCAGGTTTGGGTGGGGTCCCAGAGCAGTGGGCCGCGTACCTGGGGTCGGCCGTTGATCATGCGGATCTGCCAGCCGTTGGTGTCGATGGTGTGGTGATGAAACCAGCACAAATTTGTTCCGTTGTCGACGTTGGTTGGTCCGCCCTTGCCGGCGGGGATGATGTGGTGCACTTCGGTCCAGCGGGCGGGGATGGTGCAGCCGGGGATGATGCAGCCGCCGTCGCGGGCGGCGATGGCGGCTCGTTGTTTGGGGGCGAAGCGGCGCACCGTCTCGCCGAGGTAGAGCATGGCGCCGTTCTCGCCGAAGATGACGTGTTGGGAGCCGCCGGTGCAGATGGTTTCCTTGACCCGTCGCATCGAGATGGGCGCGTCGATGCCGTCGATCCAGCCGACGCCGCGGCCTGCCTGGAGGTCGGTGGTGGAACGTAGTCTGGCCCCATCGAGCTTACGACCGAGACCCTCGAGTGCCGCCAGCACCGCGATGGCCTCAGCATCGTCGAAGTACCCAAAGGTCACACCGTCAAACGCCGCCGCCAGAAGGGCACCGGCCTGAGCGACCGCCTCAACCCGGGAACCCTCCGGCACGGGACCGGCTGCGGCGGGCGGGGCGGTGAGGGTCATGGCGACGGTGCCTCCTTCACCCACAATTCTACCGCACACCACCCCTAAACGCGAGAGAATCTCAGCAATAAACTGACAGAAATTCGGAATTAACTATGACTTCGCACTCGGGCGATTCCTGATGGATCATGTGGCAAAAGACGGTACGGAGCACCGCTTGTCTGTCAGACTCGCCGAGAACAGACCACTGTGACAGGCGAAGCGAATGGACCCCATGAACACACACCTCGTTGTCGGAGCCGGCCTGATCGGCCGACCGCTCGCTGAACGCCTCGTTGCGCGCGGCGACACTGTGACCATTGCGACCCGGTCCGGCTCCGCCGTCGCCGGAGCCACGACTCGGGTGTTGGACGCGAGTGATCCGGTTGACTTTCCCCGCGCAGCAGCGCATGCCTCCACCATCTTTCTCTGCACGAATCCGCCCTACACCGATTGGGCGGCGCAGTGGCCGCCCATCTACGACGCGGCGATCGCGGCGGCATCCGCTTCGGGCGCACGCATCGTAGTCATGGGCAATCTCTATCCGTACGGGTCCCCGACCGGGGCCATGACCGAACACTCCCCGGAAACCACGACGGAGACCAAGGGACTCGTTCGCCGGGCCGGGTGGGCGAAGCTGCGCGCCGCCCACGATGCCGGCCACATTCAGGCCGTCGAGGTGCGGGCGAGCGACTACTTCGGGCCGGGAGCCACCGGCACCGCGCACCTCGGTGAGACCTTCTTCACCGCGGTGCGGCGCTCGAAAACAGCTCATGTCGTGGGCAAACCACAGCTCGCGCACAGTTGGAGCTACCTGCCCGACATCGTGACCACCCTCATCGCCGCTGCGGATTACACCGGTGACTGGGGCCGAATCTGGCACGTTCCCAGTGCAAGCGTCAGCCGCTCAGACATCGCCGGGCAGCTCAATCACCAGTACGGCTCGCGGGCGAAGGTCTCCGGGTATCCGCAGTGGCTGCTGCGCTCGCTCGGCGTGGTCAACCCGCTCATGCACGAGGTGTGGGCCTCGAGTTACCAGTTCGTCGTGCCGTTCGTCATCGATTCCACCGAGACGCAGCGTGAACTCGGAGTGACCGCTACGCCATGGCACGAGGCGCTTATCACCACTGCCGAGAGTTATCGCAGCACGAAGTGACCGGTCAGGCGGTACGCACCGGAACGATGAGGTCCTTGTAGAACTGGGCGTGCGCGGGGTAGTAGTGCTCCCACTCCGGCAGTAACAGACCGGCCCGCGAGGCGACCAGGCGATCGAGGTAGTAGTCCCAGCCCGGCCCGACCGTGGCGGCCTCAGACGCAGAGCGTAAGCGTTGCCCGAACGTGAGGTTCGTCATGCCGTCGCCCTCGACCAGGTGGAACAGCGCGCGCCAGGAGTCCTCGCCCTCGCCGAAATCGCCGTTGAACCGATGCGGAGCCTGGCATTCGCGAATACTCACGTACTCCCATTTGGCGTCCGGCTCCGCCGTCATCTTGAATTTGACCGCTCCGGTCGCCGGCGAGCCGGTATAGGTGCCGATCCACTTCTCGAGCTCGGCCGGCCGGGTCAGGCTGGCCCAGACCTGTTCGATCGGCGCATTGAACAACCGATTCAGCATGAGATACAGGCCGTCTTCGCGGTGAACGAGGCGCCCGGTGGGCTTGGCTGACATGGTGACCTCCACTGTGAGTGAAACGCGAGTCTTAACTCAGGCTAGGCCCTATTGGGCCCCTCGGCTATACGTCAGGACCCCTCCAAAACGGCCATGGCGGCGTTGTGGCCGCCAAGCCCGCTGACCCCGCCGCCGCGCCGTGCTCCGGCCCCGCAGATCAGAATGCGAGCATGCTCGGTGGCGACTCCCCAGCGCTCGGCGGGCGTGTCGCGCGGCGCATCGTCTTCGAGGAACGGCCACGAGAGGGGCCCGTGAAAGATGTTGCCGCCGGGCAGGTTGAGGGCATGCTCGAGATCGAGGGTGGTCTTGGTTTCGATGCAGGGGTGACCGTCGGCATCCGTCATCAGCAGTGCTTCGATCGGTTCGGCGAGCACCGAGTTGAGCGAGGTCAGCACGGCGGCCTGCAGCTGGGCCCGCATCGACGTGTTATTGCCCTCGGAAAGCGCCCGATTCGGGGTGTGCAGCGCGAACACGGTGAGGGTGTGCGCCCCGGTCGCGGCGAGCTCGGGCGGCAGAATGCTCGGATCCGTCAGCGAATGGCAGTAGATTTCGCACGGCAGCACGCTCGGAATCTCGCCGGCCAGAGCCTGCGCGAACGCGGTCTGCAGCTGCTCGTAGGACTCATTGATATGAAAGGTGCCGCCGAAGGCCGCTTCGGGAGACACGCTCGCGTCCTTCAAGCGCGGCAGCCGGGTGAGCATCAGGTTGACCTTTACCTGCGCGCCTTCCGGCTTCGGTTGGGCCGGCGAAGAAGCGGATGCCCCGCCCGCGGCCAGCAAACCCTGCAGCACCCACGGCGCCACGTTCGCCAGCACCACGCCTCCGGTCACAGTTTGCAGCCGCCCGTGCTGCCGGTAGGTCACCACGCCGTCGGCAGTGAGGGACTCGACGTCGGCGCCGACGTTGAGACGAGCGCCGGCGCTGTGCGCCGCCCGTTCGAGCGCCCCGGTCACGGCGCCCATCCCCCCGATCGGTACGTCCCAGTCTCCGGTGCCGTTGCCGATCACGTGGTACAGAAAGCAACGGTTGGCGTCGAGGCTCGGATTGGTGAGGCTTGTGAACGTGCCGATCAGGCCGTCGGAGGCGACGACGCCGCGCACCAGATCGTTGTCGAACCGGTCGGAGATTACCTCGCCGAGCGGCCGCTCGATCAAAGAATTCCAGAGTGCATCGTCGCCGACCAGCCGCCGGGCCTCCGAGCGGGTGAGCAGCGGTTCACACACCGTCGGAAACACCGCCCGGGCCAGGCGGGCGGTGTCGTCGTAGAAGGCGGTCCAGGCCTTGAAATCGGCTGCGGCACCCATGCGCGCGAACGAGGCTCGGGTCGCGTCGGCGTCTTCTTGGTCCACGAGCAGTCCGGCAGCCGAACGCCCCGGCGTATACGACGAGTATCGACGCCGCGTCAGCTCGATGTCGAGCCCCAGCTCGCGAATGATTCTCGTGGGCAGCAGGCTGACGAGGTAGGAGTAGCGCGAGAGGCGCGCACCCGTGCCGGGGAAGGCATCCGCTGAAATGGCGGCGCCGCCGACCTGCGCCTCGCGCTCGAGTACCACCACGCTGCGCCCGGCCTGGGCCAGGTAGGCGGCGGCGACGAGGCCGTTGTGGCCGCCCCCGAGAATCACGACGTCGTGTGTAGGTTCGCTCATGGCCAGAGCCTAGCGAGCGTCTCCTCATCGCCCCGTGGCTAATTCAGGAAATCCTGCCGACCGCGCACCGGGCTGCCGCACTGGTTCAGGAGTTTGGGGCTCGTCGGCTGGTGATTTTCCTGAATTAGCCACCGGGGGAGCGGGGCAACCGGGTGCCAGGGCCCGAAAAGTCGGCAAAATGTGCCAACTCGGCCCCAAACTGACCCGGCTAGACCGGCGCGAGGGGCTCGAATGGGCGCGGCGGCTCGAGCGGGTCGGACTCGGTGGGCTTGGCGACCTTGCTCACCGCGCGGTCGAGGGCGCCGCGCACCGCGACCACCCCCGGACGCTCTGCACTCGACCGCCGCGCGGCCGAGAACAGCGTGCGGTGCGGGGTGCCCGGAAGGTCGTGCAGCTGCACGGCCGGCATGCGCCCGGCCCAGACCAGGTCGGGCAGGATTCCCACGGCGTTGCCCGATTCGATCAAGCGGATGTGCGCGATCAGGTCGGCGGTCTCGAACCGCACGTCGGGTTCGAACCCGGCCGAGCGGCAGAGCTGCGTGGCCCACTGCCGGGACGCGGTGCCGACCGGTTCCATCACCCACGGCAGCCCGGCGGTCTGTTCGAGGGTCGCCGCGGTGACCCGCTCGGTGCCCGCCGGCGGCACCGCGAGCCGCAGCGCATCCGTCGCGAGGTTGATCCGGTCAAGGTCGGGCCAGTGCGCGCGGGTGTGGCCGGGGTACTGCTCGGCGAGCACCAGGTCGAAGTCGCGCGCGGCGACCTCGAACAGACCGCGCTCGGGCTCCCGCTCGGTCACCTCCACCCGCAGCGCCGGAAAGTCCTCGGCCAGCAGCGTGAGCGCCCGTGGAATCACCGCGAGGGCCGCCGATTGAAACACGGCCACCCGCACGGTGCCCGACACGGTCGTCGTGCTCGCGCGCAGGTCGGCTTCGGCGAGCTCGAGCCGCTCCAGCAGGTGGGTGGTGTGCTCGACCAGAATCTCGGCCTGCTGGGTGAGCTGCACCCGGCGGCCCACCTTCTTGAGCAGCACGACGCCGGCCTCTTTTTCCAGCAGGGCAAGCTGCTGCGACACCGCCGAGGGGCTGTAGGCGAGCGCCGTAGCGACCCCGGCGAGGGTGCCGCGAATCTTCAGTTCGCGCAGCAGCCGCAGGCGCCTGACATCCAGCATGCGTCGCCCCTTACACCGTTCGCCGTCCCGGAAACCAAATCATTAGAAAGTCTAACGAATATTATGCATAAACAATTGCTTTTGCTAAATATAGGCTGGCCCCAGACTTGAACCACCAGAGCAACCCATCCGCGAACGAAAGACTAGTCTCGTGACCATGACCAACGCCTCCACCCGTCCCGCCAACGAGGATTTCAGTTCGGAGGTCGTCACGCTCGTCAAGAAATGGCTCGACGAAAGCGCCACCATCCCAGCGGATGCCGCGGCCGAGCGGCTCGCCGGCGTGCTGAAGGACCCGAACGGCCTGGACTTCACGGTGGGCTTCGTTGACGGCGTCATGCGCCCCGAAGACAAGATGGTCGCCGGCTACAGCCTGGCCAAGGTGGCCAAGAAGGCACCCGGCTTTCTGCCGCCGCCCATGCGGGCGGCCATCGGGCTCGGCGGGATTCTCGGACCGGTGCTGCCCTGGGTCGTCATTCCCGCCGCCCGCACCGTGCTGCGCCAGATGGTCGGTCACCTCGTCGTTGACGCGACCCCCGACAAGCTCGGCCCGGCGCTCGCGCACCTGAAAGAGGGCGGCAACCGCCTCAATATCAACCTGCTCGGCGAGTCCGTGCTCGGCGAGAAAGAAGCGCTCGAACGCCTCGAGGGCACCAGGCGCATCCTCGAACGCCCCGACGTGGACTACGTCTCGATCAAGGTGTCGTCCATCGCCAGCCAGCTGTCGATGTGGGCCTTCGACGAGACCGTTGCCCGCGTGATCGAACGCCTGACGCCGCTGTTCGAGTTCGCAGCGGCATCCGCTACCCCGAAGTTCATCAACCTCGACATGGAGGAATACCGCGACCTCGACCTCACCATCGCGGTGTTCGAGGGGCTGCTCGACCAGCCCCAGCTTGCCCAGCTCGAGGCCGGTATCGTGCTGCAGGCCTACCTGCCCGACGCCCTCAGCGCCATCCAGGGCCTCACCCACTGGGCCCAGAACCGCCGCGCCGCGGGCGGTGCGCCGATCAAGGTGCGCCTGGTGAAGGGTGCCAACCTCGCCATGGAGCACGTCGACGCCGCCGTGCACGACTGGCCGCTCGCGACCTTCTCGAGTAAACAGGAGAGCGACACCAACTACAAGCGGGTGCTCAACTGGGCGCTCACCCCGCAGAATACCGACGCGGTGAAGCTCGGCATTGCCGGGCACAACCTGTTCGATGTGGCTTGGGCGCACCTGCTCAGCGTCGCCCGCGGCGTCGACGATCGGGTCGAGTTCGAGATGTTGCTGGGCATGGCTACCGGCCAGGCCCAGGCCGTGCGCAAGGACGTCGGCCAGCTGCTGCTCTACACGCCCGTCGTCGACCCCGCCCAGTTCGACGTGGCCATCAGTTACCTCATTCGCCGGCTTGAAGAGAACGCCAGCCAGGAGAACTTCATGTCGGCCGTGTTCGAGCTGACCAGCAACCCCGAGCTGTTCAACCGCGAGAAGGCCCGCTTCCAAGCCTCCCTCGACGCCCTTGACGACGTAGTTCCAACCCCCAACCGCGTGCAGGATCGCTCGAGCAGCTACGACCTGGATCGGCTTGCCGCCGCCCACACGGATGCCCGCAGTCAGGGCGTCGAGACCGCTTCCGACGTCGACCCGCAACTGACCAGTGCACTTCTCGGTATCACCCGCGGCTCGGTCCCCCTGCAGTCGAGCTTCCACAACGAACCCGACACCGACCCTTCGCTGCCCGCCAACCGGGCCTGGGGGCGCCGCATCCTGGCTCGCGCCGACGCATCCGTTCTCGGTACCGCGACCATCGAAGCCGCCGCCGTTCCCGACGAGGCAGCGCTGGGCACCATCATCGACGGCGTCCTTGAAGCCGGCGCAGCCTGGGGCCAGAAGACCGGCGCCGAACGCGCCGCCGTGCTGCACCGCGCCGGCCTGGCGCTCGCCGCCAACCGCGACCGCCTGATCGAGGTCATGGCGAGCGAGTGCGGCAAGACCATCGCCGAGGGTGACGCCGAGGTGAGCGAGGCCGTCGACTTCGCCCACTATTACGCCGAACGAGCCAAGGACCTCGACCGCGTGCAGGGCGCCATCTTCGTGCCGTCCAAGCTCATCGTGGTCACCCCGCCGTGGAACTTCCCGACCGCCATCCCGGCCGGCGGTATGCTCGCCGCCCTCGCCTCCGGTGCGGGCGTTGTCGTCAAGCCCGCCACGGTTGCCCAGCGCACTGGCGCGGTCGTCGTCGAAGCCCTCTGGGAAGCCGGAATTCCGCGCGAGCTGCTCGCGCTGGTCAACCTGCCCCACCGCGACCTCGGCGCCAAGCTCATCGCGCACCCCGCGGTGAATCGGGTCATCCTCACCGGCGGCTATGAGACGGCCGAGCTGTTCCGTTCGTTCCGCCAGGACCTGCCCCTGCTCGCCGAGACCAGCGGCAAGAATGCCATCATCGTCACCCCTTCGGCCGACTTTGACCTCGCCGCCGCCGACGTCGTGAAGAGCGCCTTCGGGCACGCCGGCCAGAAGTGCTCGGCCGCGAGCCTGGTGATTCTGGTCGGATCGGTCGCGAAGTCCGAACGGTTCCTCGGACAGCTGGTGGACGCTGCGACCTCGATCAGGGTCGGCCCGGCGAGTGACCCGGTCACCCAGATGGGCCCGATCATGATGCCGGCCGCCGATAAGCTGCTGCACGCCCTGACCACCCTCGGCGCGGAAGAGAAGTGGCTGGTCGAGCCCAAACAGCTCGATGAGACCGGCAAGCTGTGGTCGCCGGGCATTCGCACGGGCGTCGCCCCCGGATCGTACTTTCACCTCACCGAGTTCTTCGGACCGGTGCTCGGGGTGATGCACGCGCGCAACCTGGAAGAGGCCATCCGCTTGCAGAATGCCGTCGACTTCGGGCTTACCACCGGCCTGCACTCGCTCGACGCCGACGAGCTGGCTCTCTGGGTCGACACAGTGGAAGCTGGCAACCTCTACGTGAACCGCGGCATCACCGGCGCCATCGTGCAGCGCCAGCCGTTCGGTGGCTGGAAGCGCTCCGCCGTGGGCGCTGGCACCAAGGCCGGCGGCCCGAACTACCTGCTGGGTCTCGGCAGCTGGGTCAACGAGCCCGGCCGCAATAGCTCGACGCTGCACCTGCGCGGTCTCGAGCAGCGCGTCACCGACATCATCGAGGCCAGCCAGCCCTTTCTCGACTACGCGGACTTCGACGTGCTGCGTCGCTCAGCCGTGAGCGACGCCCTGGCCTGGCGTGAAGAGTTCAACGTCGTGCGTGATGCGACCGACCTCGGCGTGGAGCGCAACCTGTTCCGCTACCGCGCGCTGCCGGTCACCGTGCGTCTGACCGAAACCGGCACTCTCGCACAGCTGTTGCGCGTGATCGCCGCCGCGACCCTGTCGACGTCGCGCTTCGACGTGTCGAGCACCGTGCCGGTGCCGCCCGCCGTGCGCAACATCCTCGCCGAGCGGGAGATTCCGGTGGTCGTCGAAAGCGATGAGGAATGGCTGACCAGAGCACGCTCCGGCGGTATCACGACCAGCCGCGTGCGCCTCATCGGCGGCGACCCGGTGCTGGGAGCGCGCCAGGCGGCATCCGCTCTCGCCGAGGCCCTCAGCGGCAGCCCCGACATTGCCGTGTTTTCGAACGCGGTCACCCAAGCCGGTCGCATCGAGGTGCTGCCGTTCCTGCGCGAACAGGCCATCTCGATCACCGCCCACCGGTTCGGCAACCCGAGCACCCTCTCCGAGGGCGTGATCTAGGCCCGATCCGGTTCGTAACTGCGGTGATTCTCACTTGATTTGGGGCGGCTGAAGGCGAAATCTCCGCAGGTCTGCGCGGGCAGGCGCGACCGGGCACACAGGCTACGCGCGGTTTACATACAGTTTCGTGGGGCAAACTCCTAGGGGACGTATGATTACCGCTGTCCACAATTCGACAGGGGTTCACGCTTGAACGGAAATGCGACGACGACGCATCGAAACGTCGCTTTGTTGTCGGTCGCCAGCCTGATGGCGCCCCTCATCACGACGTCGGAAGAGATCGATCTTCGGCTGAAGCCGGTTCTGGCGCGCCTCAAACTGCCGACCGGGCTGCTGCAGCGTGTGGCCGGCGTGTACGAGCGCCGCAACTGGGGACCGAACGAGACTTTCGACGACGCCGCGGTCAAGGCCGGCAAGATCGCCTTGAAAGAGGCCGGCATCAAGCCGAGCGACGTGGGCCTGCTCATCAACACCTCGGTCACTCGCAAGCACCTCGAACCCTCGGTGGCCGTGCGCATTCACCACGGACTCGGCTTGCCGTCGTCGGCGATCAACTTCGACATCGCCAACGCCTGCCTCGGCTTCGTCAACGGCATGACCCTCGCCGCACAGCTCATCGACAGCGGGCAGATCAAATACGCCGTGATCATCGACGGCGAAGACGCCGACGAGATCCAGACCAACACCATCGACCGCCTCGGCCGCCCGGGAATCAAGCGCAAAGACTTCATGAGCGAGTTCGCGAGCCTCACCCTCGGCTCGGGCGCTGCCGCTGCCGTGCTCGGCCCAGCGGATGCCCACCCCGGCGGCCACCGCATCCTCGGCGGCGTCACCCGCGCGGCCACCCAGTTCAACGGGCTGTGCGTCGGCAGTGTCGACGGCATGTTCACCGACGCGAAGGCGCTGCTCAAGGGCGGGATGGAACTGGTCGTCTCGGCCTGGACCGAAGCCAAACGCGACTGGAGCTGGTCGAACATGGACCGCTACATCGTGCACCAGGTCTCGGACGTGCACACCAATGCCATCGTCAAGGCCACCGGCATGGACAAGACCAAGGTGCCGCTGACCTATCCAACGCTCGGCAATGTGGGCCCGGCATCGATTCCGATCACGCTTTCCCAGGAGGCGTCGAAGCTGCAGCCGGGCAACCGGGTGCTGCTGATGGGGGTCGGCTCTGGCCTCAACACCGCCATGATGGAACTCGTCTGGTGATCGGCGGTGCCCGGGCCCCGTCTCGCCGTCTGCGTGATGCCAACTTCGGCTCCATGAACCGCGCAACCGCCCACGAGATGCCAATTTCGGCTCCATGGAACGGCGAAAAGGGGCCGAGAATGGCATCTCACAAAAACCAAGGGGCCGAAAGTGGCTTCTCGGGCCTAAGAGGAGTGTGACCGAGATCCGCGCAACCGCAGCTTCCCGACTTCCGCGCATGGTGTCGGCCGTGGCGACCCTGCCACCGACCGGGCTGGCCGGGCTGCGGCCGGAGTGGTCGCGGCTGGTCGAGGTCGCCGAGAGCGGCGCGCCCGGCGTCACCCACGGCTGGCATGTGCTCGACAACGGCGCAGAGCTCGATGCGCTTGGCGTGATTCCGGTCGGAACCATTCTGTGTGTGCACGGCAACCCCACCTGGTCCTATCTCTGGCGCAGCCTGCTCTCGGCCGCAACGGATGCAGCACAGTCCGGCGCGCCCGCTTGGCGCGTGATCGCCGTCGACCAGCTCGACATGGGTTTCTCGGCTCGCACCGGGGGTTTTCGTCCCCTCGCCCGCCGGGTGCGTGACCTCGGCGATCTCACCGACGCGCTCGACCTGACCGGCCCGGTGATCACCCTCGGCCACGACTGGGGCGGCGTGGTCTCGCTCGGCTGGGCCGTCGACCACTCCGACTTACTGTCCGGTGTCATGCTGCTCAACACCGCGGTGCACCAGCCGGCCGGCGACCAGGTCCCGGCGCCGCTGCGGCTCGCCCTCGCGCGCGGCATTCTCGGCCCGGCGACCGTCGCGACGCCGGCGTTCCTCGCCACGACGCTGAACCTCGCGCATCCGCCACTGTCGACCGAGGTCAAGCGCGGCTACCGCGCGCCGTACCGCACGAGCGATCGTCGAGGCGGAATCGGCGGCTTCGTCGCCGATATCCCCGTCGCGCTCACCCACGAGAGTCGGCCCGAACTCGACCGCATCGCCGAGGGCGCGCGCGCTCTCACGGTGCCGACACTGCTGCTCTGGGGTCCGCGCGACCCGATTTTCAGCGACCGCTACCTCGACGACCTGGTCGAACGGATGCCACACGCCCGCGTGCACCGGTTTGAGGGGGCCGGGCATCTGCTCGCCGAAGACGCGGACTACGCCGCTGCCGCGCTGCTCTGGCTCGGCGACGCGGCCGCGCCAGCTCCGTTGGCCGAGCCTGTCGAGACCGCCGTGGGCGCACCGGCGGCCGCGTGGGAAGCCGCGGGGACGCATCCGCTCTGGCATTACCTCAACGAACTGCAGAACTCCGACGACACCGCCCTCGTCGACATGCTGCCAGCCCCGCGCAGGGTCAGCTGGCGGCTGCTGTCGCGCCGAGTGCGGCAGATCGGCGCCGGTCTCGTTCACATCGGCGTCAAGCCCGGCGACCGCGTCTCACTGCTCGTGCCTCCAAGCGCCGACCTCACCGCGGTGCTCTACGCCTGTGTGCGCATCGGCGCGATCGTCGTCGTAGCGGATGCCGGCCTCGGCCTGGCCGGCCTCACCCGCGCCGTGCGCGGCGCCCGCCCCGACTTCGTCATCGGGGCCGCTCCCGGCCTGATGGCCGCCCGCGCTCTCGGCTGGCCGGGACGCAAAATCTCGGTCGCCCGCTTTCCGGCCCCGATGGCCCGCCTGCTCGGCGTGGAGCACACCCTGGCCGAGCTGATCGACCTGGGACAGGCCAGGCTCAGCGCCGGCGACGATCTTCCGCCGGAGCCCGCGCCGAGCGACCCGGCGGCCGTGCTGTTCACCTCCGGGTCGACCGGCCCGGCCAAGGGCGTCGTCTACACGCACGGGCAGCTCTCCGCGGTGAGCCGCGCCCTCTTCCTGCAGTACGGCGTGGGCGTCGGCACCGGCCTTGTGGCCGGCTTCGCCCCGTTCGCGCTGCTCGGCCCGGCCCTCGGTGCTCGTTCGGTCACCCCCGACATGGACGTCACTGCGCCCAAGACCCTCACCGCCACCGCGGTCGCGGCCGCCGTCGCCGCGGCTGCTGGTGAAACTCGAGGCGCGACGGTCGTCTTTCTCTCGCCCGCCGCCCTCGTGAACGTCGTCGCGACCGCCGCCGCGCTCGAGCCAGCCGACCATGCAGCCCTCGCCGGCGTGCAACGTTTTCTCTCGGCCGGCGCGCCCATCTCCGAGAGCCTGCTCGCCCAGGCCGCCGCCCTCATGCCGCACGCAACCGCGCACACCCCGTACGGCATGACCGAAGGCCTGCTCATGGCCGATATCACCCTCGACGGCATTCGCGAGGCAGCCGCGAGCATCGCCAACGTTCCCACAGCGGATGCCGCAGCCCACGACGGCGAGTCCGCCACCCTGCTCCAGACGGCGGTCTCGACCAGCAGCGCTGCTGCGGCCGCGAGCGCTCCGGCTGCACGCGAGTCGGTCTCGGCCCTGAACCCGGCCGGGGGCGTCTGCGTCGGGGGGTCGACCGCGACCACGCGCATCCGCATCAGCGCGCTCGACGCGAGCGGGGCATCCGTTGGGGAACTGTCGGTCGAGCCCGACGTGACCGGCGAGATCGTGGTGTCGGCGCCGCACGTCAAGGACCATTACGACCGGCTGTGGCTGACCGAGCGGGCCTCGCGGCGCGGTGCCGTCGAAGGCGAACGCTGGCACCGCACCGGCGACGTCGGCCACCTCGACAGCGCGGGCCGGCTCTGGGTCGAGGGCCGAATGCCGCACGTCATCGTGACGGCCGACGGTGTGGTCACCCCGGTCGGTCCGGAGCAGCGCATCGAATCGCTTGCCGAGGTATCACGTGCCGCCTTCGTCGGTGTCGGTCCGGTCGGCACGCAGCAGCAGGTTGCCGTGGTCGAAACCGTGCCGCCGGCCCGCCGGGTGCACCGGGCGCCCGAGCCGCTCGCCGCCGCCGTGCGCGCACGGGTTGGCACGCCGGTCGCCGCCGTTCTGGTCGTGCCGGGCCTGCCTACCGATATTCGGCACAACTCCAAGATCGACCGCAGCCGTCTGTCGCGCTGGGCCACCGGCATCCTCTCTGGCGGGCGCTGGACTCAGCCATGAGGGGCGCGCCGTGAGAGTACTCGTGACGGGAGCCAGCGGCTTTCTCGGCCGCGCCGTCGCCGCCGATATCAGTGCGGCGGGCCACGAAGTGCGCACTTTTCAGCGGCGGCCGTCGGGCCTGACCGGCGTCGAAGACGTGCACGGCTCGATCATGACCGCCGCCGACACCCCCTATGCCGGCCTCGCCTATGCCGTGAGCGGCATGGACGCGGTCGTGCACCTCGCCGCCAAGGTCTCGCTCACCGGCGACCCGGCCGAGTTCGAGGCGGTCAATGTCGGCGGCACCCGAACCGTGGTGCAGGCCTCTCACACTGCCGGCGTCTCTCGATTCGTCTACGTCTCCTCGCCGTCGGTGGCCCACGCCGGAGCCTCGATCATGGGCTCCGATGCTCTGCCGGCTTCGCCGGAGCACGCCCGCGGCGACTATGCCCGCACCAAGGCCAGGGCCGAACTGCTCGCGCTCGCCGCTGACGCGCCCGGATTCAGCGTGGTGGCCGTGCGGCCGCACCTGGTCTGGGGCCCCGGCGACACCCAGCTGATCGACCGCGTCGTCGATCGCGCCCGCCGTGGCCGGTTGCCGCTGCTCGGGCACGGTGCGGCGCTCATCGACACCACCTACGTCGAGAACGCCGCCTCTGCGATCCACGCGGCGCTCGATGCGTGCGACCGGGTGCACGGGCAGTCCTACGTGATCACCAACGGTGAACCGCGACCGGTCGCGGAACTGCTCGCCGGTATCTGTGGTGCGGCCGGCGTGACCGCTCCGAACTGGCGGGTGCCGGCATCCGCTGCCCGCGCCGCCGGTTCGGTCATCGAGGCCATCTGGCGCCGTCGCCCCGGCACGGACGAACCGCCGATGACCCGGTTTCTGGCCGAGCAGCTCTCCACCGCGCACTGGTTCGACCAGCGGCGCACCCGCGCCGACCTTCGCTGGACCCCGTCAGTCTCCCTCGACGAGGGCTTCCGCCGCCTGGCCGCCCACTATCGCCCCTAGCGCCACCCGCCCCCACTGCTATTGCGGACGGGGCCCGGGCCCCGTCCCCGGGCCCAGTCTATAAACTGGGCCCACGGTCCGGGCCCGGGCCCCGTCCGGGTGGCGCCGAGTGCTACGAACGGATGCCGAGGGCCGCGCGCGCGAACGCGAGCGCCTCCCCGGGTGCGACGCCAAGCTGGCGCGCCTTGCCGGCGAACGCCACGGCGGCGACCTGAACCTGCTGCTGGGCGGCCGTACCACTCGCGGCGATGAAGGACCCGTTGCGGCCCCGCGTCTCGATGACCTCGTCACGCTCGAGCTCGCGATAGGCACGCGCAACGGTGTTGGCGGCGAGCCCCAGATCTTCGGCGAGCTTGCGCACGGTCGGCAGCTTGTCGCCGGGAGCCAGCTCGCCCGAACGCACCGCGGCGAGCACCTGCACCCGCAACTGCTCGTAGGGTGGGGTCGCCGAGCGCGGATCGATCATCAGGATCATGCCGGGGTCTTCGTTCGGCTGCCCTGATCCGGCCGCTCGCCGGGCTGATCATCACCAGCGGCCCCGCGCGCTCGACGTCGGTCGAGTTCGACGGCCGTCTCGGGCCACAGCCGGCGCAGAAAGTGTGTCGTACTCCGATTTCGCAGGCTCGTCAGGCTCCAGCTCGTGAGCACGACGACGAGCACCGGGCCCATGATCGTGAATGAGCCGATCAAAATCTCGCCGATCGAGCCGGGCGTCGGCCGGTCGATCGCCTCGCTCAACGAGAGGAACAGCACGCAGGAGCTCACGGCCGCGATGATCCCGGGAATCCCCACCAGGCTGCGCAACGTGGTGCTCCGAAAGGCATCGCTCCAGGCCAGTTGAGTGTAGGTTTCGGCGGGTTGGCCGCGGCCGAGCAGAGCGTTGGCCGCCGCCCAGGTGACCAGGCTCGCGGCGGTCGCGATCGCCAGCAGCAGCCCGGCCGGCCAGAGAATGGTGCGCACCGAGACGTCGTCGAACACCCGATCTGGGTTGATCGCGATGACGCCGAGCACCGCAATATAGCCCAGGGTGGCGAGGCCCAGCAGGCCCAGCGAGAACGCGCGGTCGAGCGGGGTGACGTAGTCGGCCAGTCCGGGGGAGACGCTGCGCGCCAGCCGCGGCGCATCGGCCACCGGCGCGAACGCCGAGCGGGAATCGTTGCCGCTCAACGCCACCGTTGATCCGACCGTCATCGCGACCACGACCAGGAGCCCGTTCCACGGGCTCTGACTCCCATCCGTCACCAGCAGCGCCGCCACTCCCAACAGGAGCCCCACCATCGACCCGACGATCCCCGCGCGCTCGCGGCGATAGATCCGGCTGGACAGCTCGGAAACGATCTCGGGGACCAGCGCGAGCCCGACCTGCCGGGAGTAGGCCTGCAGCATCCGCTTGCGTGGTTCGGCACGTGCGTCATAGATCAAGCGGATGCCGAGAACCGCCAGTACCAGCGCCGCCATGATCAGTACGACCGTATCCACGAGACCCTCCCTTTGTGTCTATTTTGTACCAGAGTAGCAATACAAAATGAGCGGCGCAAGGCCGCTGGTCAGGCCTCGGAACGGCGACTGAGGGCGTCCGTGACCAGGGCGAGGGCGGCCTCCGGGCTCACGCCGAGTTGCTCGATGCGCGTAGCGAAAGCGTCGGCCGCGGCCTGCGCATTGCGATCGGCCGCATCGCCGTTGGGGGCGATGAACGATCCGAACCGGCCACGCGTTTCGATCACGCTGTCCCGTTCCAGCTCGCGATAGGCGCGCGCGACAGTGTTCGTGGCCAGGCCCAGCTCGGCGGCGAGGGCCCGCACGGTCGGCAGGCGGGTGTCGTGGGCCAACTCGCCGGAGCGCACGGCCGCAACCACCTGGCTGCGCAACTGCTCGAACGGCGGCGTACTCGACCGGGGATCAATGGCAATAAAGGAAGCGGGCACGGGACCCTCCGTTCAACGTTATGGGCAATTTTGCCTCGCTACAACACAAGCTGCAACAGCATACTCACGGTACGTTCTTTCGGTACTCTCCGCGATGCCGGTCGATGCCGGCGAAGCGGCCGATAGCCCGCTCGCGCGTAAAGGCCGACGCGGGCTGGGTAGGCTCGAACAATGACCCTTCCCGCAGAGCTCGCCGGCCTGCTGCCAACCCTGGTCGGCGTTGTATTGCTGCTCGCGGTGGTCGTGACGGTGCTGCGCGGCTATCGCACGCAGCATCCGTTCGCGCCGGCGTTCGCGCTGCTGCGCGGAACCCTGCAACTGGCCGCGATCAGCCTGATTCTCAGCGGAATTATCAACGACCCGCTCTGGGTCGGTGTCGGCCTGCTCGTCATGTTCGCGGCGGCCGTCGGCACTGTCACCCGTCGCATCGGTTTCAGCCGAGCACACCTGGTGCGCGTGGCCTCGGCCATGGCGCTCGGCGTGATCGTGACGCTCAGCATTGTTTTTGCCACCGGCGCGATCGAGTTCTCGCCGCGCTACGTGCTCGCGATCGGCGGCATCATCATCGGCAATGCCATGTCGATCGCCACTCTCAGCGGGCGCCGCTTTTCCGAGGCGGTCGGCGACCACTGGGACGAAGTCGAGGGCTGGCTCGCGCTCGGGGCCACGCCGCGGCAGTCCTCTCGCGATCTGGCCAGGCGGGCCGTCTACTTCGCCATGATTCCGTCCACCGACCAGACCAAGACCACCGGGCTGGTGACGCTGCCGGGGGCGTTCGTCGGAGCGATCTTCGGGGGAGCCTCGCCGCTCGAGGCCGGCCGGTTTCAGATCGTCGTGCTCGCCGGCATCCTCTGTGCGGGGTCGATCGCCGCGGTCACCCTGCTGCACCTGATTTCCCCGGTGACCCAGAAGCCGGTTCCCTAGCCACTATTCGATCGAGCGGTGGATCAGCCGGGACAAAACGATCGCGCTGCGAGTGTGATCCACGTTGGGGGCCAGACGCACCTTTTCCAGCGCCGCCTCCAGCCCGGGGATGTCCCGCGCACGAATGTGCACCATGGCATCCGCGCTGCCGGTGACGGTACCCGCATCGACGACTTCCGGCACGCCGGAGAGAATACGCAGTAATTCGTCGGGGGCAACGGTGCCCCGGCAGAACAGCTCGACGTAGGCCTCCGTGCTCATGCCGTCGACGGCCGGGTCAACCTGAATGGTGAAGCTGCGAATGACCTTGTCGGCCACGAGCCGGTCGACGCGGCGTTTCACAGCGGATGCCGACAGGCCCACCACCGAGCCGATGTCACCATAGCCGGCGCGCGCGTTCTGGCGCAGCAGGTCGAGAATGCTGTGATCGAGGTTGTCCATGGGGTGAGTCTAGGGGGGAGTGCTACGTAAAATTGCGTTCGCACCGGAGATCTCGAAGATTTCTTGCGCAGATCAGCGTGAAACGTTGAATCATGCTGTGTGAGACTGAGGATGGCGTCCCGGAACGATCAGTGTTGGTCGTGCCGGGCTCTCGTGAGCGACCTGGTCCGCCATCCACCCCGAGTTGCGTCGGCCGCAGGCCCTCGCCTCCCCGAAGGAGCCTCATGTCGATCGACGCCCCCGTTCTCTCCGAAGCAACCGCCGTGCCCGTGCGTACCGCCACCAAGCGCACCGTGCTTATGTGTAAGCCGCAGTTTTTCACCGTGGTGTACCGCATCAACCCGTGGATGGACCCGGCCCTGCCCACCGACACCTCGCTCGCCGTCAAGCAGTGGCAGACCCTCTACGACACCTACGTCGGCCTCGGCTTCGACGTGCAGCTGATCGATCCGATCGACGGTCTGCCCGACATGGTCTACGCGGCTAACGGCGGCTTCGTCATCGACAACCAGGCCTACGGCGCCAAATTCACCCACGTGCAGCGCCAGCCGGAGGGCCCCGCCTACATGGAGTGGTTCGGCGCCAACGGCTTCGACGTGCGTGTTCCGGTAGAGACCAACGAGGGCGAGGGTGACTTTCTGCTGGTCGGCGACGTCATTCTGGCCGGCACCGGCTTTCGCAGCGACTCCAACAGCCACGCCGAACTCTCGATCATCGCCGGCCGTCCGGTGATCACCCTGCGCCTGGTCAACCCGAGTTTTTACCACCTCGACACCGCCGTCGCCGTGCTCGATGACACGACCATCGCGTACCTGCCCAGCGCCTTCGACGCACCGAGCCTCGCCATTCTGCAGGAACGCTACCCCGACGCCGTCATCGTCACCGAAGAGGATGCCGCCATCCTCGGCCTCAACTCCTACTCGGACGGCTACAACGTCGTCATCGCGGCCCGCGCCAAGGACTTCGAACGCCAGCTGCGCGAGCGAGGCTACAACCCGATCGGCGTCGACCTGTCCGAGCTGCTGCTCGGCGGCGGCGGCGTGAAATGCTGCACGCTCGAGCTGCGCCGATGACTACCGAGACCGCGAACCCGACCCTGAAGGAGCACGACATGACCACGAACCTGACCGCCGAAGCCGCGCCCACAGCATCCGTTTCGCCCGCATCCGTTTCTCCAGCCGCCCTCATCGCCCAGGAGAGCGCGCACGCCGCACACAATTACCACCCGCTCGAGGTTGTCGTCGCAACCGGCGACGGTGCCTGGGTAACGGATGTCGCGGGTCGCCGCTACCTGGACTGCCTCGCCGCTTACTCCGCCGTCAACTTCGGGCACTCCAACCCGGTGCTGCTGGACGCCGCCCGGGCGCAGCTGGGTCGCATCACGCTGACCAGCCGGGCCTTCTACAACGACCAGCTCGGCCCGTTCGTGACTGCCCTGGCCGAACTGGCCGGCAAAGACATGGTGCTGCCGATGAACACCGGCGCGGAAGCGGTCGAATCCGGCATCAAGGTGGCCCGCGCCTGGGGTTACCGGGTCAAGGGCGTGGCGCCCGACCAGGCCAACATCATCGTCGCCGCTGGCAACTTCCACGGCCGCACCACCACCATTATCAGCTTCTCCGACGACGAGTCGGCCCGCGCCGACTTCGGCCCGTTCACCCCCGGTTTTCGCACCGTGCCCTACGGCGATGCCGCAGCGCTCGAAGCCGCGATCGACGAGAACACCGTGGCCGTGTTGCTCGAACCGATCCAGGGCGAGGCCGGCATCGTCGTGCCGCCGGCAGCGTATCTGCCCGCCGTGCGCGAGATCACCACACGCCACCGGGTACTGTTCATCGCCGATGAGATTCAGTCGGGGCTCGGCCGCACCGG
Organism: Cryobacterium sp. TMT1-3; assembly: GCF_004402315.1. Classification (NCBI taxonomy): domain Bacteria; kingdom Bacillati; phylum Actinomycetota; class Actinomycetes; order Micrococcales; family Microbacteriaceae; genus Cryobacterium; species Cryobacterium sp. TMT1-3. The sequence continues at coordinate 342,040 of NZ_SOFW01000040.1, read as the reverse complement.
CTCGACCTTCGCCTGCGACCTCGTGGGCGTCGTGCCCGACCTGTACCTGCTCGGCAAGGCGCTCGGCGGCGGCATCGTGCCCGTGTCGGCCGTGGTCGGCAACGCGGACATTCTCGGGGTGCTGCACCCGGGCGAGCACGGCTCGACCTTCGGCGGCAACCCGCTCGCCGCGGCCGTCGGCCTCGCCGTCGTGAAGATGCTGGCCAGCGGCGAATACCAGCAGCGGGCGACCGAGCTCGGTGCCCGCCTGCACGCCGGGCTCTCGGCGCTGGTCGGACACGGCGTAGTCGAGGTGCGCGGTGTTGGGCTCTGGGCCGGCATCGACATCGACCCCGCGCTCGCGCCCGGCCGGGTGGTCTGTGAGGCGCTCCTGGCCCGCGGGGTGCTTGCCAAGGACACCCACGGCTCGACGATCCGCCTCGCGCCGCCGATCGTGGTCTCGGCCGACGACGTGGACTGGGCCGTGGAGCAGTTGCGTCTCGTGCTCGAAGACCTCGCCGGCGCGAAGTAGGCCCCCCTACCGGCTGGCACCCGGGGCGAACGCATGGCCGCGCCCGTAGCTGGCGCGGTCATCCGCTGATTATTTCTGTACCACCTTCGACACCCGGCGCGGTGGCGCCTCGGAGAACGACACCCTCGTCCTGCGGGCTTTTCGTGAGCACTTGGGCTCGACCGCGCGTTCGAGCGGATGATTCGCGCCGGTTCGAAAGAACACCTTGCATGGTGGTATTAAAGTGATACCATTCCCGCATGGCTATGACAGTGCGACTGCCCCAAGAACTCGATTCGGCACTCGAAGCGATTGCGCGCCAGCGGCACATCTCCAAACACGCCGCGCTCGTCGAGGCTGCGGACCGGTTCGTGCGCCAGGAATCAAAGACTGAACGCGTGCTGGCGAGCGTCGACGAGACCACTCGCGACTACGCCGAGCTGCTGCAGAAACTCGAAGACACATAAGCCAGACCGACTCGACATGACCGAATACATCGAACCCGAACAGGCCGTTGCAACAGTCGCCTACCTCGGGCTGCATATTCGCGACACAGGGCTGCTGTTCTCGGCGCTCGCCCGGCCCTCCGCCAGCATGTTCGGTGAAGACGCCTACGCCACTCTCGAGCATAAAGCGGCAGCACTCTTCTCTTTGCTGGCCCAGAACCATCCTTTGTTCGACGGTAACAAGCGCCTGTCCTGGATTCTTACCCTGGCCTTCCTCCGTCTCAACGGCTTTCGCGTCGTCATGCCCACCGACAAGGCCTTCTCGCTCGTGCTGGCCGTGGCACAGAGCGAGAAAGACCTCGACGAGATCGCCGCGATCCTCCACCAGCATCTCGTACCGGCGGAGGACTGATCATGCGGCGCGGGCTACTGCGTCGAAGTTGTCTTTCGCGGCGCACGCTTCGCGGGCGTGCCAGTGACAATTGATGCGCTGACCGTCTGCTTCGGCGCAGCGGGTTTGCGTACAGGAGCCTTCCGCGCCGGAACCGCCTCGGCCGCGGCGACCAGCGGCGCGGCGACCGGCTGCAGCCGGGCCAGCTGGGTCACGTGACCGGGGTTCAACTCCTCGAGCGCGTTCACGCCGAGCAGGCGCATGGTGCGAGCCACCTGCTCCGACAGGATCGCAATCGTGCGATCGACCCCGGCCTCGCCGCCGGCCATCAGGCCATACAGGTAGGCGCGACCGATCATCGTGAAACGGGCGCCGAGGGCGACCGCGGCCACCACGTCGGCACCGCTCATGATGCCCGTGTCGAGGTGCACCTCGGTATGGGCGCCGACCTCGCGCGCCACCTGCGGCAGCAGGTGGAACGGAATCGGTGCGCGGTCGAGCTGGCGACCGCCGTGATTCGACAGGGTGATGCCGTCCACGCCGAGGTCAACGAGACGCTTGGCATCGTCGAGGTTCTGCACACCCTTGACCACGACCTTGCCCGGCCATTGCGCCTTGATCCAGGCGAGGTCCTCGAAGTCGACCGTCGGGTCGAACATGGTGTCGAGCAGGTCCGCGACGGTTCCGCTCCAGCGGTCGAGGCTCGCGAACGAGAGCGGCTCCGTGGTCAGAAAGTTGATCCACCATTCCGGGCGCGGCAGCGCATTGACGACGGTGCCGAGGGTGAGCGCCGGCGGAATCGAGAATCCGTTGCGCTTGTCGCGCAGCCGGGCACCGGCCACGGGAACGTCCACGGTCACCAGCAGGGTGTCGTACCCGGCCTTAGCGGCCCGGTCGACGAGGGCCATCGAACGGTCGCGATCCTTCCACATGTACAGCTGGAACCAATTGCGGCCGTTCGGGTTGGCGGCCTTGACGTCTTCGATCGAGGTCGTGCCCATGGTTGACAGCGCGAAGGGAATGCCGGCGCGGGCGGCAGCGTGCGCCCCGGCGATCTCGCCCTCGGTCTGCATCATGCGGGTGAAGCCGGTGGGCGCGATGCCGAACGGCTGCGCCACCGGCGCACCGAGAACGTCCCAGCCGGTCGACACGGTCGATACGTCACGCAGAATCGACGGGTGGAACTCGATGTCCTCGAAGGCCTGGCGGGCCCGGCCCAGCGAGATCTCCGCCTCGGCGGCGCCCTCGGTGTAGTCGAACGCGGCCTTCGGCGTGCGCTTCTTGGCGATCGCGCGCAGGTCGGCGATCGTCAGGGCGCCGTCGAGGCGGCGCTTCCTGGCATTGAGCTCCGGCGTCTTGAACTTCATCAGCGGGGCGAGATCTCTGAACCTGGGGATGCGTCGTTGAACCATGGTCGTCCTATCGGGTCGTGGAACTGGCAGTGGCGGATGAAACGGAAGCGAGGTGGGTCTCGGCGTAATACCCCGAGATGTGGGCGTGCACGGCGAGGCGGGCGGCATCCGCTTGACCGCACAGAATGGCGATGAGAATGCCGCGATGCTCGAGCATGAGACGAGCGGATGTCGCCGGCCAGCTCGCCAGACCCGCCGCGCCCGCCCGCGCGTACCCCTCGATGGCACTGTGGAGACCGGCCATGGTGGCGGTGATGACCTGGTTGCCGCTCGCCTCGGCGAGCGAGAGATGGAACTGGGTGTCGAGGGCGAGGAATTCGGCTTCGGTGAGGGGCTGGCGTTCCATGGCTGTGAGGATCTGTTCGGCCGCGGACAGGTCGATGACGCCGGCGCGCGAAGCCAGTTCGGCGGCGATCGCCCCTTCGAGCACGAGGCGGGTCTTGACGACGTCGGCCACGGCGAAGCCCTGCGCTGCAACCTGCAGCCGCATGAGCGCCGACATGCCGCCGCCGGGGCGGGCGACGATGATCGCGCCGGCTGATGGCCCGGAACCGACGGCGGTGCGGATGAGCCCCAAGACCTCGAGCACCCGCAGCGCTTCGCGCACGCTCGATCGACCGACACCGAGGTCGGCGGCGAGGGTGCGTTCGGGCGGCAGATGATCGCCCGGGCTGAGACGCCCGTCGAGCAGGTCGCGTTCGACGGCGTCGAGCACGACCTGCCAGGCGCGCGCGGCGATCGCGGTCATGGGTCCTCCTGTGGTCTGACCACAGGCTACACGATTTTGTCGGTATTGCGGGATGTTAGTTACGTCCGGGTGTAGAAGCGGCGATCACCCAACCCGGCGACTGGTAACCTCCAACAGGAACAAGGGGACACCATCACCAAACGCTCAACCGTCATTGCCATCGTCACCGTCGCATCCGTTGTCGCGATCGGCGGTGTGGCTGCCGCGCTCGCTCTGACCCCGCAGGCGGGCTCGGACACGACGCTCACCATGCGCGTCTGGGACGAGCAGGTCGCGCAGTCCTACGAGACATCGTTCGCGGCGTTCGAACAGGCCAACCCTGGTATCCAGGTCACGGTCAACGTCGTGCCGTGGGCTGACTACTTCACCAAACTGCGGGTCGACGTTGCCGGTGAGACCGCCGACGACGTGTTCTGGGTGAATGCGGGCAACTTCGCCGACTATGCGGTCAACGGCAACCTCGTGAATATCACGGATGCGCTCGGTGCTACCGCGCAGACCGACTGGCAACCCAGCGTCGTCAGCCAGTACACCGTCGACGGTGCGCTCTGGGGAGTGCCCCAGCTCGCCGACCCCGGAATCGGGCTGTATTTCAACGAAGAACTTCTCGCGGCCGCAGGCGTTGACCCGGCCACCGTCGGCGATCTGCAATGGAACCCGGTCACCGGCGAAGACACCCTGCTTCCCGTGCTGCAGAAACTCACCCTCGACGTCAACGGCAATACCGCCGACAGCGCCGCCTTCGACCCGTCGCAGATCGTGCAGTACGGCTACAACGCAGCCAACGATCTCAACGCGATCTACCTCAACTTTCTCGGCTCGAACGGCGCAGCCCTGCAAGACGGCGACGAGTTCGTCTTCGACACGGCTGAGGGCGTCGCGGCCTTTTCTTACGTGATCGACCTGATGAACAAGTACCACGTTGCCCCGTCGGCCGCCGACACCAACCTCAACGGCGATTTTGCGCTCGACCAGTTTCTGCAGGGCAAGATGGCCCTGTTCCAGAGCGGGGTCTACAACCTCAGCAATGTGAACGAGGGAGCCGGCTTCGACTGGGGCGTGGCCGCGATCCCGTCCGGCCCGGCCGGCGCGATCAGCGTCACCAACGGCGTCGTCGCCGCCGGCAACGCCGACTCTACGCACCCGGAACAGACTCGCAAACTGCTGGAATGGCTTGGGTCTGCGGAGGGCAGCGCGGCCATCGGCGCCGACGGGTCGGCGTCACCGGCCGTGATCGGTGCTCAGGCCAGCTATGTCGCGTCCTGGCAGAAGCAGGGCATCGACGTGGACGCCTTCATCGACGTGCTCGCCAACGGCAGCGTGCAGGCGCCGCAGGGCGCGAAGTGGGCCGAGGCCTCCGACGCCTTCGAGCCGACCTTCGCCGAGATGTTCCTCGGCCGCATCCCGGTCGATGAGGCGCTGCGCACCGCGCAGGACGCAGCGAACGCGGCCATGGCCGGCTGAGCGGTCGCGCCTAGGAGTGGCGGAAGGCCGGCTAACTCGTCAACACGACGTTGAGTGGGGTCTCGCCGCGCAGCATCCGCTCGACTTGTTCGCGCACCAGCCGAGCCATGCGCGGCAGCATGGCGCTCGAAGCACCGCCGACGTGCGGTGAGATGAGCACGTTCGGCAGCGCAAACAGGGGATGCCCCGCCGGCAGCGGTTCCGGATCGGTCACATCGAGCGCGAGCCTGATCCGGCCGCTGGTCGCGTGCGCGAGCAGGGCGTGCGTGTCGGCGACCGGGCCGCGGGCGATGTTCACGAGCAGGCTTCCGTCCTGCATACGGGCGAGGAACGTGTCGTCCACCAGGTGAGTGGTCTCGGCCGTGAGCGGAACCCCGACGACCACGATGTCGGCCAGGGGCAGCAGCTCGTGCAGCGCGTCGAAGCCGTAGACCACGCCGCGCTCATCGCTGCGCGCCGTGCTGGCCACGCGGATCACCGTGGTCTCGAAGGCGAGCAGCCGGCTCTCGACGGCCCGGCCGACACCGCCGTAACCGAGCAGCAGCACGGTGCGGTCGGCGAGGCTCGGGTGGTGGGCCGGTGCCCACGCGCCGGCGTCGGCGGCGCGCACGAAGTCGGGAATGCCGCGCTGGGAGGCGAGGATGAGTGCGAGGGTGAGCTCGGCGGTGGAAGTCTCGTGCACGCTCGCCGCGTTGGCGAACACGTGCCCGGCGGGTAGTACCTGGTCGACGCCGTCGAAGCCGATGGACTGGCTCTGTACCAGCCCGGTCTCAACACCGGCGAGGTGCGCGAGGCGATCGGTCTTGCCCATGTAGGGAGTCACGACGAGGTCGAATCGAGGCCGGGGAGCCGGCCCGTCGAGCGCCCACTCGACCACCTCGACACCGGCGGGCAGGTCGCCGACCGCCTCGCGCAGTACGGAGTCGGGCAGGCTGACCAGCAAAGAGCTCATCTTGCGAGCCTACTTGCCCGGTAGCCGGGCCCGGGCGCGGGGCCGGGGGCTAGGCCGTGTCTCCTATATGCCTGTACCGAAATGATTATTGCCCGCCCTGTGAGCACCCTCGAGAAGTGGGAGCAAGATCAGTCATGCTCCCGCTTCTCGAGGGTTCTCCCAGGATGGAGCTGGCCCGAAATGCCACGGCATCGCCGCGCCACGACCGACCGTCCGGGCGCCCAGCGGTCTCGGGGAAGACTCTTATCCGACGGATAGAAACTTCTGATTCAGCATTTATTTTGCTGATCAGAGCGATATCGCCGAACCGAACCAAGCACCGGGAACACTTGATTCCCTCACCGGTCAGCCTCCACTAAGTTTCGCGGCACGGCCGAAACCTAGGCTCGGGCCGTGCCCAAGTGTGGCTGGTCCGGCATTCGTCGGACTGCCGCAAGTAATCGAAAGGATCCACATGACTTCGAACAACACCTCCACGGCCTTCGGCTCTCCAGCCCGAAAGCGCATCGCCGTCGGCGCGGTCACGGTGATGACCGTCGGCTCACTTCTCGGTCTCGGCGTCGCGGGAGCGAACGCCACCCCCCTGACCGCGGACAACACGTCGAGCACGAGCTCCCACGCGGGCCACGACGTGCTCGCCTCGCTGACCAAGGAGCTGCGCGCCGACCTCCAGGGTGCCAGCAATGCAGAGACCACGAAGCAGGTCTCTGACACGCTCGCGAGCCACCCGGACCTCTTCGAGACCCTCCCGGCGAACCTACAGGCCGACCTGACCGCGCTCAACGCCGCGACCGCCGACCAGAGCGCCGCGACCGCCGCGCAGACGGCCGCTGCCGACAAGATCGAGATCACCGCGCTCGAGGGCGGCTACGGCGTGGACATCCAGAAGCTGGCCGAGGAGATCCAGAAGGACCCGGCACATCCGCTCGCCGCAGCCTTGCGTGGCCTGTTGGCCGTTGACGCCGAGCAGGGAACGGATGCCGCGAGTGCGGCCGAGAAGATTGCCACCACGATCTCCGAGAACCCGGCCCTACTCGCCCAGCTTCCCGAAGCGCTCACGGCCGACCTCGCCGAGCAGCAGGCACTCCCCGCAGCCGAGCAGGCCGCTGCGGCCGAGGCCCTCCTGGTCTCCGCGCTCGAGGGCGGTTACGGACCGGAGGTCCAGAAGGTCACCGAGCAGATCCAATCAAGCCTCGACGCGAAGGCTTCCGCTGAGGGAACGGCTGACGCCACTGCCTCAGCCGAGGGCGCCGACACCGACACCGACACCGACCTGAAGGTCGACGGCGAAGTCAAGGCCGACAACTAAAACCGCCTCACCGAAACCGGCCAGGGGTCGGGAGCTTTCGCTCCCGGTCCCTGGCTTTTTTGAGTCCCAAGCAGAAAGTGAGACGACGGAATCTAACACCGTTAGGGATACGCCCTGATGGGCCGGTCATGAGCTTCCCTCGCGCCGAAGCACTTCTGGCCGATCCGGCAGTCTCCGCGCGCCTGCTGTGACCAGCCGGCTGATCCGCACAGGCGAACCTGCGCCCGCTGGCTCTTCTCCTGGTCCCGGGTCAGGGCGGCGACTCGCCCATGTTCCCCGAGGTGCTCGGGAGCCCGCGGGTACCACGCCTCGGCGGCGGGCGGCTGACGGACCGCGGCGGAGTCGTCCTCCGGGCAATAATCATCTGGGCAAAGGCATTGGGAGGCACGCCCTAGCGTACTCGCGCCCCGTCGCGCCGCGCCGGCTGGGGAGCGAGTGCGCGCGCCGGGCGCAGCGTGCTCAGCGCAACACCGGCGAACACGATCACGCCGCCCACGAGCTGCGGCGTGGTCAGCTGGGCGCCGAGCACGACGGCGATGATCACCGTGAACACCGTGATCAGGTTCAGGAACAGGCCGGCCCGTCCGGGTGGAATGCTTTTCAGCGCCGCGTTCCACAGCACATATGAGCCGATCGAGGGGAAGATCGCAATGAAGATCACGGCCCAGCCGATGGCGGCATCTGTTGGCCAGGTCACCCCGCTGGCGAGCGCGACCGGCGCGAGCAGCACGGCCACGAACGTGCCTTGCAGGGCCGTGGCGGTGATCGGCGGCACCGGCAGCCCGCGACCGACGATCGTGTACAGACTCCAGACCACGATCGCGCCCACCATGAGCACGTCACCAGCGTTCGGTGTGCGCGTCAAAATGGATGCGAGCGCACCGTCCGTGATGATCAGCACCACTCCCACAAGCCCCAGTGCGAGCCCGGTGAGGCCCCGCCAGCCGATGCGTTCGCGCAGCAGCACAGCCGCGAGCACCACCATTACGGCCGGATTTGCGGCGTTGATGAGCGACGCGGACTGCGGCGTCGTGTACTGCAGAGCGGTATAGAGCAATAGGTTGTATCCGCCGACACCGAGCGCGGCGAGCAGCAACAGGCGCGGCCAGTGACGCAACACCCGAGCCCAGTTCGGACGTTCGACCACCTGGGCGAGAATCAGCAACGGAACGCAGGCGAGCAGCCAGCGCAGCCAGGTGAGTTCAACGGGGGAGAGGGTCTGCACGGCGATGCCGCCGACGATGTAGTTGCCGGCCCAGAGCAGGGTCGCCACGACGAGCGCGACGGTGGCCTTCATGTGCGCGGGGGTATCGATGTGGCGTGAAACGCGGTGGTGAAAGTGGTCATAACCTGCCTGTTGTTCGGATAAGGGTCTCTGGTTCGACCCTAGACCGCGCGCCGCGCGCCGGATTGTGCGAGCCCGCGGTATCAGCGCGGGGCGGTGGCCTCGACGATAGCGATTTCGCGCGTGGCGGTCTCGCGGTGGCGTTCGGCGGCGCGCTCGCGGTCGAGGTCCGGCTCCGCGTCGGGCTCGTCCTCGAAACGCGCCCGCTCGCGCACGACGGTGCGGGCGCGGCGACTCGGCCGAGCAAGCGGGACCTCGTGCCCATCGCCGGCGTGCCGTACGCGCACCCGCGGGGCGCTGAACGGATGCACGTGCACCCGTAGCCGGCGATACCGCACCATCCAGAACAGCACGACCAGTGCAGCCAACAGGCCGGAGATTGCGGCGAGGCCGAGCGCCCAACGGGGGCCGAAGACATCCGCTACCCAGCCGACGAGCGGGGCACCGAGGGGAGTACCGCCCACGAAGATGGCCATGTACAGTGCCATGACGCGTCCGCGCATCTCGGGCCGGGTCGTGGTCTGCACGTAGGCGTTTGCGGTCGTCATGAGGGTGAGCGACGACAGACCGACCAGCGTGAGAGATATGGCGAAACTGGCATACGTCGGCATGATCGCGGACAGCGCGCAGGCCAGGCCGAACAGGCCGGCACCGAGCACCACGAGCCGCAGCCGGGCACGACTGCGTCGAGCGGCGAGGAGTGCACCGGCCACGGCGCCGATCGCCATGATCGAACTGAGCAGGCCGAACTCTGCGGCCCCCTTGCCGAACTCGATCGTGGCCATAGTCGAGGTGAAGATGGCGAAGTTCAATCCGAACGTGCCGATCAGAAAGACCGCGATCATGACGACGACGATGTCGCTGCGCCCGCGCACGTAGCGAAAACCGGCCAGGAGCTGCCCGCGCTCACGCGAGGCCTTGGGCTGGCGGCGCAGCTGGTGGGTGCGCAGCAGGGTCATCGCGAAGACCGTCGCAGCGAAGGTGATCGCGTTAATCATGAAGACCCAGCCGGCGCCCACGGCGACCGTGAGCAGCCCGGCCGCCGCCGGTCCGATCAGACGGGCGCCGTGGAACGAGGCCGAGTTGAGCGCGACCGCATTGGACAGCTGGTCTTCGGCGACGAGCTCGGAGACGAAGGTCTGGCGGGCCGGGGCGTCGATCGCCGCGACCACGCCGAGGCCAAGCGCGAACAGGTAGACGTGCCAGAGCTGGGCAACTTCGAGCACGGTCAGAATGCCCAGGCCGAGCGCCAGCAGGCCCATCAGGGTCTGGGTCAGAATAAGCAGTTTGCGCCGGTTGAATCGGTCAGCGATGAGACCAGACCACGGCATCAGAACGAGCTGCGGGCCGAGCTGCAGCGCCATGGTGATGCCGACCGCCGTGGCGTCGTAGTCGGTGAGCTGGGTCAGTACGATCCAGTCCTGCGCGGTGCGCTGCATCCAGGTGCCGATGTTCGACACCAGGGCCCCGGCGAACCAGATGCGGTAATTGACGACGCTCAAGGAGCGAAACATGGCACTCAACTGTCGGCAAGCTCCTTCATGATGAGGGTTGCGTCGGCGAGAGTGCGGCGTTGTTCGGGGCTCAGCTGGGCGACGCGCTGCACCAGCCAGGCATCCCGACGCTTGCGGGTTTCGGTCATCATCGCGCGCGCGGCATCCGTCGTGCTGAGCACGATCTTGCGGCCGTCGAGCGCGGAATCGGTGCGGGTGACCAGCCCGGCATCAACGAGGCACTTCACGGTGCGGGTCATGGACGGCGGGGTGACCCGCTCGAACTCGCTCAGCTCGGTGAGGGTGAGCGGACCGTGCACGTGCAGCACGCCGAGCGCCGAGAACTGTCCGCTGCCCAACTCGTTCTCCGCTTTCTCCTGGCGCAGGCGACGGGCCAGGCGGCCATTGGCGAGTCGAAATTCGTGGCTGAGTTCAGCCGTATTGGTCGCTGCGGCGGGCTGGCCGTCAACCGGAGGCTGCGCCTTGATGACTCCGAGCCCTGACGTTTTGGGGGGTGTTCGCGATTCCTAAGATACTTAGCATAGCAAATTAGCCTTGCTAAGTACATTGCTTCGGGCCACTCAGCCCAAACACGGCAGACTGGCCTCGTGCCCACATATACGGATGCCTCTGGCCTGGTCGTCACCTACTACGTCTGGCCGGTCGCCGCCCCGCGTGCCGTGATCCAACTTGCGCACGGCGTCGGCGAACACGCCCGGCGCTATGCGGTGCTCGCCGCCGACCTCAACCGGGCCGGCTACACGGTCTACGCCGATGACCACCTGGGTCACGGCCAAACCGGGCTCGCCCAGCACGGCGGCGATCACACGAAACTCGGCCGGCTCGGTGCGGGCGGGCTGCGGGCGGCCGTGGCCGGCGTGCACCAGCTGAGCGGCATCATCCGCTTAGAAAACCCGACCCAGCCGCTCGTGCTGCTCGGGCACAGCTGGGGATCCTTCATGGTTCAGATGATCGTGAACAAGCATGCCGGGGAGTACGACGCCGTCGTGCTCTCGGGCACCGCGTATCGCTGGCCCGGCTCCCTCGACGGCGGCGACCTGAACCGCAGGCATCAGACGCTCGGCACGACGGGGGTCGAGTGGCTCAGCCGTGATCCGGCCGTAGCCGCGGCCTTCGTGGCCGACCCGTTGACCACCGCAACGTCGCTCGCGAAGCTGTTCGGCGTGCGTGAGGCCGCCCGCCTGTTCGGCCGGCCGGCGAAGAACCTGCCAACGGACCTGCCGCTGCTCGTGCTGATCGGGGGCGACGACACCGTCGGCGGCGAACGCAGCGCGCTCAAATTGGTGAACGCCTATGTCCGGCGGTCCGGGCTGCGTGATGTGCGTCTGATCGTGTATCCGGGGGCGCGGCACGAGGTTTTCAACGAGACCAACCGCTCCGAGGTGATCGGCGACCTGGTGGCCTGGCTCGACGAACGATTTACCGCCGTAGGCTGATTACATGCATGGTGAATATAAGGTTCCGGGCGGCAAGCTTGTCGTCGTCGATCTCGATGTCGTCGACGATGTCATCACCGACTTTCGGCTTGCCGGGGACTTCTTTCTGGAACCCGATGACGCGCTCGAAGACATCAACGCGGCGGTGACCGGTCTGCCCGCCGGCAGTACGGCCGCCACGATCGCCGCCGCCGTGCGCGATGCGCTGCCCCAAGGCGCCATTCTGCTCGGTTTCTCCCCGGAGGCGGTAGCCGTGGCGATTCGCCGGTCTCTCGCGCAGGCGAGCACCTGGCGGGACTACGACTGGCGGATCATCCACTCGCAGACGCCCGTCGCGCCCGTGCTGCAGATGGCCCTCGACGAGGTGCTCGCCACCGAGGTCGGCGAGGGGCGCCGGCAGCCCACCCTGCGCATCTGGGAGTGGAACGAGCCGGCCGTCGTCATCGGCAGCTTTCAGTCCCTGAAGAACGAGGTCGACCCGGAGAACGCCGCGAAGTACGGATTCACCGTGGTGCGGCGCATCAGCGGCGGCGGCGCCATGTTCATGGAGGCCGGCTCGGTCATCACTTATTCCATCTACGCTCCGACCGACCTCGTGCAGGGCATGAGCTTCGCCGACTCCTACGCCTTTCTCGACGAGTGGGTCATCACCGCGCTCAAGTCTCTCGGCATCGACGCGCACTACCAGCCGCTCAACGACATCACGAGCCCGACCGGCAAGATCGGCGGGGCCGCGCAGAAACGCCTCGGCAGCGGCGCTGTGCTGCACCACGTCACCATGAGCTATGACATGGACGGCGAGAAGATGGTGCAGGTGCTACGCATCGGCCGGGAGAAGCTCAGCGACAAGGGCATCACGAGCGCCGCCAAACGGGTTGACCCGCTGCGCAGCCAGACCGGCCTGAGCCGCGCCGCCATCATCGACCGCATGAAAGACACCTTCACCGGTCTCTACGGTGCCAAAGCGGGTGACGTCACGGCCGAGGAATACGCCAAGGCCACCGAACTGGTCGCGAACAAGTTCAGCACCGAGGCCTGGCTGACCCGGGTTCCGTAAAGACGATAAGCGGATGTGGCTGACTGGGCCACCGGCATCATCTCGGCCTACCGGCCCCGCGTCAGCAGGTCCTGATACTCGGCGTGCCGGTCGATCCACCGGGCCACGTAGGAGCAGTCCGGCACCACGGCTCTCGTGGTGCGCACCCGAACGTCATCGAGTGCCTGCTCGACCAGAATGCTCGCCAGACCGTGGGCGCGCTGGGCCGGGTCGACCTCGGTGTGCGTGAAATGCACGGCGGTCGTGGTCGTGATGTAATCGGCCAGGCCGACCGGTTCCTGGCCCAGCAGCACCGTGTAGCGGCTCTGCTCGGGGTCGTGGCGCACCTCGAGAAGACCGGCATCGGCCAGATCCTGCGAGTGGATGATCGTCGATTCAGCAGTCATCTCGACAGACTAAGCGCAGAGGCGCCGTGCAGGCTGAAAGAATGGACAAATGCCTAACGCGTGGAGACCGACCAGCCCGAGCCGTGTCATCCACGCCGACAACCTTGAGGTGCTGCCCGGCCTGCCCGACGGCGTCTTCACGCTGATCTACCTCGACCCGCCGTTCAACACCGGCCGGTCGCAAAAACGGCAGAGCACCACCTCGGTGCGGTCGGTCGCCGTCGACGGCTCGCACGCGGCCGGCACGATCACCGGGTTCAAGGGTCAGCGGTATGAGCGCATCAAGGGTGACCTGCTCGGCTACGACGACCAGTTCGAAGATTACTGGGCCTTTCTCGAGCCGCGCCTGATCGAGGCCTGGCGTCTGCTCGCCGACGACGGCACCCTCTACCTGCACCTCGACTACCGCGAAGCGCACTACGCCAAGGTGCTGCTCGACGCCCTGTTCGGCCGGGAATGCTTTCTCAACGAACTCATCTGGGCCTACGATTACGGTGCCAAGTCCAAGAACAAGTGGCCGACCAAGCACGACACGATCCTGGTCTACGTCAAGAATCCCGCCCGGTACTACTTCGACTCGACCACCGTCGACCGCGAGCCGTATATGGCTCCCGGCCTGGTCACGCCCGAAAAGGTGGCCAAGGGCAAACTGCCGACAGATGTCTGGTGGCACACCATCGTCTCGCCCACCGGCAAGGAGAAAACGGGCTACCCCACCCAGAAGCCGATCGGCATTCTGCGCCGCATCATTCAGGCGTCGAGCCGCGAAGGCGACTGGGTGCTCGACTTCTTCGCCGGCAGCGGAACCACCGGCGCGGTTGCCGCCGCGCTCGGCCGCCGGTTCGTGCTCATCGACCAGAACCCTGAGGCGCTCGCCGTCATGCGCGCCCGGTTCGAGCCGGTTGCCGATGTCGAATTTCTTGAATCGACCGAGAAGTAATGCGGTGGGCTCGCGGCCCTCGATAAAGATGGCGGCACCGCTACGTAGGAGTACCGCCATCGCTCAGGAGTGCCGCGAGAAGCGGATGCTGCCAAGCGGTGGCATCCGCTTGGCCCGGGCGGCTCAGGCCGCGTGCGCGGCCCGAATGTGCGCCGCGTACATCCTTCCGCTGTCCTTGACCGTGCGTTCGAGCGTCTTGTAGTCGACCCGCACGATGCCGAAGCGTTTCTCGTAGCCGTACGACCACTCGAAGTTGTCGAGCAGGGACCAGGCGAAGTACCCGCGCACGTCGGCGCCGGCCGCGATGGCCTCGCCGATCTTGTCGATGTGCGAGGCGATGTAGTCGGTGCGCAGGGCGTCGTGCACGTCGCCGTCGGCGCTCACCCGGTCGTCGTAGGCCGCGCCGTTCTCGGTGACGTAGAGCGGCGGGAGGCGGTCGTACTCCTCGCCGAGCCGCACGAGGAGCCGGCGCAGCCCGTCGGGGTTGACCTCCCAGTCCATCGCCGTGCGCGGCAGGCCGCGGCTGGGAAAGGTGATGTACTCAGACCCGATCCACGGGGATCCGACAGAACGCGCAGCGCCGCCGACATGGGAGTCGCTCGCCGAGGCATCCGCATGGCCGCTCACGAGGTCGTCGTGATAGTGGTTGACGCCGAGAAAATCGAGTGGGGCGCTGATGATCGACAGGTCGTCTGCGTGGATGACCTCGGCCAGGCCGAACGGCTCCAGGTCGCGCAGGGTGTCCTCCGGGTAGGCGCCGCGCAGCAGCGGGTCGAGGAAAATACGGTTGGCGAGCGAGTCGAGCCGTCGGGCCGCCTCAATATCGACCGGGTCGGCGGCGTCGCGCGGCACAGCATTGGTGAGGTTGAGCGTGATCCCCAGATTGGGGGCTCCATTCGAACGCAGCGCGGTCACCGCGAGCCCGTGCGCGAGGTGCTGGTGATGCACGGCGGCCACCGCCGCCCGGCCGTCCTGCCGACCCGGCGCGTGCACGCCCGATCCGTAGCCCAGCAGCGAGGAGCAGAAGGGCTCGTTGAAGGTGGTCCAGTGGCTGACCCGATCGCCGAGCGCGGCGTAGACGTCGCTCGCGTAGTCGACGAAACGGTACGCGGTGTCGCGATTGGCCCAGCCGCCCTTCTCTTCGAGCGCCTGCGGCAGATCCCAGTGGTACAGGGTGAGCCAGGGCAGAATACCGGCGGCGAGCAGTTCGTCGACCAGCCGGGAGTAAAAGTCGAGCCCCTCCGGGTTCACGGCGCGGTCGCCCGGGCGCACCCGCGCCCAACTGGTGGAAAAGCGGTAGGCGTCGAGGCCGAGGGAGGCCATGAGCTGCACATCGGCGGGCATCCGGTGGTAATGATCCACGGCCGTTTCGAGGTCGTCACCTCCCGCGATCGCGCCCGGCACTCGCGCGAACGCGTCCCAGATCGAGTCTTCCTTGCCGCCGGCATGGCCGGCGCCCTCGATCTGCGCGGCGGCCGTCGCCGACCCCCAGAGAAAATTGTGCGGCCAGGGGAACGATGCGGGTTCGGTCTGCGACATGACACGACGGTACCCCGCGGCGCCGGCTTCGACCAGTGCGGGAAAAGTTTCGTCCGGAGTCAGCGTGCGGAACCGCAGAGATCAAGCCGAAACCGGCCCGAAATCGGGTGAATCCTGCCGATTCGACCGAGATCTCCGCAGTTGTGAACGTGGCATCCAGTACTTCTGATATTCGTCGCGGCTAAGCTCGAATCATGCTGCAGAACAACGAACCCACGGAGGCCGACCAGCGGCGCCTCCGCCGCCGGTTTCTGATCGGCGTCCTCATTGTGGGAGGGCTCGTTGCCCTCGCGGCGGTCGCGCTCTACCTCAGCGCCGCAATGAGCGCCTAGGCAGTCCCTCCAAACGAAGTGAGTACATTGTGCAGTTGACCCGGTGGCAGCGACTCGGCCTGACCACGGCCGTCGGAGCCGTGCTCGCGGTTGGCGCGACCGCGCTCGTCGTACAGGCCCTCGAAGGCCCCGCTGAATCCACGAACACCGGGCAGCCGAAGACCGCCCTGGCAACGGATGCCGCCACACCGGCCAAAACGGATGACCCGGCTCGCGTCACCCCCACCGACCCGGCCGCTGCCGCCCCGGTCGAGGCGGCACCCGTGGTCAGCGCAGCCGTCACCGCCCAGATGGACTACCTCCTCGCGCACTGGCAGCTGGAAAACTACAACTCTGCCGAGTGGGGTGTGCTCGGCGAGAACGACTGTGTCAACTTCGCGAGCCAGGCGATGATTGCCCGCGGCTGGACCATGGACGGCGTGTGGTCGAGCCCGAAGAACGGCAACGCCTACGATGCCTCGGCGGCCTGGCGCAGCTCGACGGCCTTCATGAACTACATCGCATCAACCGGAAAGGCCACCGCCCTGACCGATCAGCAGCGCGACCAGGTGAAGGTCGGCGACATTGCGCAGTTCGACTGGGACAACACCGGCGACCGCGACCACACCGGCATCGTCACCAAGGTGGAGAAGGTCGGCGACACCATCGCCATCTCCTTCGCCGGGCACACTCTGGACTCCGACTACCGCTCGGTCGACACGGCGATCACGGTGGATCACCCGGGCGCGACGGCGTACTACTGGAGTGTTCCCTAGGCTATCGCGGCGTCGACGATGGCCTTGGCTTCGCGCTGCACCTGGGCCAGGTGCTCGAGGCCGAGGAAAGACTCGGCGTAGATCTTGTAGACGTCTTCGGTGCCGCTCGGCCGGGCCGCGAACCAGGCGTTCTCGGTCGTTACCTTGACGCCGCCGATGGCCGCTCCGTTGCCGGGGGCCACACTGAAGGCGCCGGTGATCTTCTCGCCGGCGAGTTCGGTGGCGGTGATCATCGAGCCGTCGAGTTTGGCCAGCGCGGCCTTCTGGGCTGGCGTGGCCGCGGCATCCACTCGGGCGTAGGCAGGGGCGCCGAAGTGCTCGGCCAGCTCGGCGTAGCGCTGCGAAGGGGTTTTGCCGGTGACGGCGAGAATCTCGGAGGCGAGCAGGGCGAGCAGAATGCCGTCCTTGTCGGTGGTCCAGACGGTGCCGTCGAAGCGCACGAAGCTCGCGCCGGCGCTCTCCTCGCCGCCGAACGCGACTGAGCCGTCGATCAGGCCGGGCACGAACCATTTGAAGCCGACCGGAACTTCCCAGAGGTCGCGGCCGAGAAACCCGGTGACCCGGTCGATCATCGTCGACGACACGAGCGTCTTGCCGACCGCGGCATCGGGCTTCCAGCCTTCGCGGTGACTGTAGAGGTAGTCGATGGCGACGGCCAGAAAGTGGTTGGGGTTCATCAGGCCGCCGTCGGGCGTGACGATGCCGTGCCGGTCGGCATCCGCATCGTTGCCGGTGAGGATGTCGTACTCGTCTTTGTGGGCGACAACGGATGCCATCACCGACGCACTCGACGGATCCATCCGGATCTTCTCGTCCCAGTCCAGGGTCATGAATCGCCAGGTCGGGTCGACCTTGGGGTTGACCACGACGAGGTCGATTTCGTAGCGGTCGCGGATGGCACCCCAGTAGCCGACGCTCGCGCCGCCGAGTGGGTCGGCCCCGATCCGGATTCCGCTGGTGCGGATGGCCTGCATGTCGATGATGTTCTCGAGGTCGTTCACGTAGTTACCGCGAAAGTCGTAGGTTTCCACGGCGCTCGGCTCGCTCATAAGCACGCCGACCAGGCCACCGGCGATGAGCTCGTTGGCGCGATTCGCGATCCACGAGGTCGCGTCGCTGTCGGCCGGGCCGCCGTGGGGCGGGTTGTACTTGAAGCCGCCGTCCATCGGCGGGTTGTGGCTCGGCGTGACGACGATGCCGTCGGCCAGGTCGCCGTGCTCGGCGCGGTTGTAGGCCAGGATCGCGTGCGACAGCGAGGGGGTGGGCACGTAGTCATCGAATTCGTCCACGAGCACGCGCACACCGTTGGCGACGAGCACCTCGAGGGCGGTCGTGTAGGCCGGGCCGCTCAGGGCGTGCGGATCCGTGCCGATGAAGAGCGGGCCGGTGATGCCCTGGCCGGCTCGGTATTCCACGATCGCCTGCGTCGTCGCACTGATGTGATCCTCGTTGAACGCGGTGTTCAGCGAACTGCCTCGATGCCCGGAGGTGCCGAAGACGACCCGCTGGGCCGGCACCGCGACATCCGGTTTCAAGTCGTAATAGGCCTTGACCAGCCCATCAACGTCGATCAGGTCAGATTCCAGGGCTCGGGTGCCCGCACGTTCACTCATGAGCACAGTCTGGCACCACCAGTAGGCTGTGAGCCATGCCCGACTCGCAGAATCCGCTGTCCCTGACAAAAACGCAGACCCAGACCTACAGCTATCTCGGCCCGGCCGGCACGTTTACCGAAGCGGCGCTTGCGCAGGTGCCCGAGGCACGCGACCAGGCCTGGCGTCCGGTCAACAACGTGGGCGAGGCTTTCGCCGACGTGATCTCCGGCCGCAGCATCGCGGCGATGATCGCCATTGAGAACTCG
Organism: Cryobacterium sp. TMT1-3; assembly: GCF_004402315.1. NCBI lineage: Bacteria > Bacillati > Actinomycetota > Actinomycetes > Micrococcales > Microbacteriaceae > Cryobacterium > Cryobacterium sp. TMT1-3. The sequence continues at coordinate 323,663 of NZ_SOFW01000040.1, read as the reverse complement.
GTCGACGGAGGCGTCACCGCCACGCAGGATGCCCTCGCGAGCGTTCCGAACCTGCGCATCATCGGCGAATACCTCGTGCCGGTGAATTTTGTGCTCGTCGCCCGCCCCGGCACCACGCTGGCCGACGTGCGGGTCGTCAACGCGCATCCGGTCGCCTACGGACAGTGCCGCAATTGGCTTGAGAAGACCCTGCCGAGCCACGGCCACCTTCCCTCGTCGAGCAACGTCGCCGCGGCATCCGCTCTGCTCGACACCACGCAAGCGGATGCTGCGATCGCCCCGCCCGGCATCGAGAAGCACCACGACCTCGTCGTTCTCGCGTCGAATATCGGCGACAACCCGAACGCGGTCACCCGGTTCGTGCTCGTCGGCCGCGGCAACGAGCTCACCGCTCCGACCGGCGCCGACAAGACGAGCCTCATCATCGAACTGCCGAGTGACCGCTCGGGTGCCCTGCTCGAGATGCTCGAGCAGTTCGCTACTCGGGGGGTGAACCTCAGTCTCATTCAGTCCCGTCCGATCGGCGATTCCCTCGGCCGGTACCGCTTCGTCGTCGACGCCGACGGGCACATTCTTGACGAGCGGGTCGCCGATGCGCTGCTCGGACTTCGCCGGTTCAGCCCCAAGGTGATCTTTCTCGGGTCGTATCCGCGGGCCGACAAGCGCCCGATCGAATTCACCTCACGCTACGACGACGGCATCTTCATCGAGGCTCGCGATTGGTTGCGTGGCCTGGTCGGCGGGGAACCGGCCGAGTAGGTACAGCGGCGGGGAACCGGCCGAATAGGCCTATTCGTTCGGTACGCGCACGATGAGCGCACCAGCGTCGGCGTGCAACTTCACCTTGCGGACCAGCCCGAATTCGTCGCCGTCGAGCTCGAAATCCTGAGCGTGCTCGAGCACAATGCGAATATCCGCGCCGCGCAGGGTCGTCATCACCCGTTCATTCGACGATTCCGTCGCCTGGATCATGCGCCGGCCCACCGCTGAGCGACGCAACACGCCGTTCTCCCAGGTCACCCGCCGCCAGATGGTCAGCCAGCCGAGCACGCCCTTGGGCTGCAGTACGGCGATGTCGAGAATGCCGTCGTCGAGGCGAGCGTCGGGCAGAAACTGCAGGTTGCCCGGAAGCAGCCCGCAGTTGGCGATCAGAATGGCGCTCACCTGCGCTGGCCGGTCGACGCGCCCCTCAACGCTGTAGCGGATGCGAAATGGCCGGGCTTTCGGCAGCGCCCGCGCCACCCCGTCGACGTAGGCGAGCCAGCCCACCTGCTTCTTCAGGTCATCGCGGGTGTGGGCGATCATCTGCGCGTCGAGGCCGAGACCGGCCATGACCAGGAAGACGTGTTCCTCGACCGCGCCGGCCTCGGTGGTGACGCTCGCCACACCGAGATCGATGGGCTTGTCGACCCCGCTGAACGCGATCGCGGTCGCCGCATCGATGCTGCCGAGCGGCAGTTCGAGGTTGCGCGCCAGCAGGTTGCCGGTGCCCGACGGCACGATCGCCATGCGCACGCCGGAGTCACGCAGGGCTTCAGCGACGGCGCGAACCGTGCCATCGCCACCGGCCGACAGCACCATCGAGGCGCCGGCATCAAGCGCCTGCCTGGTGGCGGCCTGGCCGACGTCGTCGACGCTCGTTTCGAACCAGTGCGTTTCGGCCCAGCCGGCGGATTGTGCGGCCGCAGTCACGCTCGCCCGCAGCTTAGCGAGATCGACCTTCACCGGGTTGTAGACGACGGCGGCGTGCTGGTTACGGCTTTCGGAGGCGGTCACGAGGCCTAGGCTACTGGGTTGCCCTCGCGATTGCCCCACGGCAGGCGCTTGTAGACTGGCCGGGTGATTGATCCGGTGCTGTTACGCGAAAACCCTGACCTCTTCAAGCGTTCGCAGGAGGCCCGTGGCGACTCCGTTGAAGCGGTGGATGCCGCGCTCGCCGCCGATGCGACACGACGCGCTTCTATCACGGCGTTCGAAGACCTGCGCGCCACGCAGAACCTGTTCGGCAAGACCGTGGCCCAGGCCCCAGCCGAGCAGAAGAAGGCCCTCGTTGCCGAAGCGCGCGGCCTCGCCGCCGAGGTGAAGGCCGCCGGCGCCGTGGCCGCCGAGGCGGAGGAACGCTTCGTCAAAATCGTCAAGACCATCGCCAACCCGATCATCGACGGTGTTCCCGCCGGCGACGAGGCCAACTTCGCCACACTACGCACCCACGGCGAGGCGCCGGTGTTCGACTTCGAGCCGCGCGATCACCTCGAACTCGGCGAACTGCTCGGCGCCATCGACATGGCCCGCGGCGCCAAGGTCTCGGGTACCCGCTTCTACTTTTTGAAGGGCATCGGTGCCCGCCTCGAGATCGCCCTCATGAACATGGCCCTCGACCGAGCGCTCGATGCCGGTTTCGTGCCGCTGATCACCCCCACCCTGGTGCGTCCGGAGATCATGGACGGCACCGGTTTTCTCGGCGAACACAACGACGAGGTCTACTACCTGCCCGCCGACGACCTTTACCTCACCGGCACGAGCGAGGTTGCGCTCGCCGGGTACCACAAAGACGAGATCCTCGACCTGTCCGAGGAGCCCCTGCGCTATGCCGGCTGGAGCACCTGTTACCGCCGCGAGGCCGGCTCGGGCGGAAAAGACACCCGCGGCATCATTCGCGTGCACCAGTTCAACAAGCTCGAGATGTTCACCTACGTGCTGCCCGAGAACGCCGAGGCCGAGCATGACCGACTCGTCGCCCTGCAGGAGGGCATGCTGCAGTCCCTCGGACTCAGCTACCGCGTGATCGACGTCGCCGCCGGAGACCTCGGCTCCAGCGCCGCCCGCAAGTTCGACATCGAGGCCTGGGTGCCCACCCAGAACGCCTTCCGCGAGCTCACCAGCACGAGCAACTGCACTACCTACCAGGCGCGCCGGCTGGACATCCGCTATCGCACCGAATCGGGCAAGACCGCGCCGGTCGCCACCCTCAACGGCACGCTCGCGACCACGCGCTGGCTCGTCGCCATGCTCGAAACACACCAGCAAGCGGATGGCTCGGTGCGCGTCCCCGAGGCCCTCCGGCCTTATCTCGGCGGCCTCGAGGTGTTGACGCCGCTCCCGGTGAAGGGAACGAAGTGAAGACTGTCGTCACAACGGAGCCGTGGCTTGTTGCCCTCGATATCGACGGCACGACTATGCACGAAGACGGCTCGATCAGCCAGGCCGTGATCGATGAGGTCGCCCGCCTCGCCGCCGCCGGCCACGAGGTCATGCTCGCCACCGGCCGCTCGGCCGCAGCGGCCCTGCCGGTTCTCGACCGACTCGGTATCGCACCGCGCTACGTGGTCTGCTCCAACGGGGCCATCACCATGCACCGCGACGCCTCAGCGCCGATGGGCTACCGCCGGGAATGGGTCGAGACCTTCGACCCGAGCGACGTGCTCACGTCGATTCGCGCGCACCTCGGCTCTGCTCGGTTCGCCGTCGAAGACGAGCACGGCTTCTACCGCTACACCGAACCGATCCCCGACGCCACGATCGGCATGGACAGCGAGCGGGTCGACTTCGATGAACTGCTCAAGCACAAGGCCACCCGGGTGGTCGTCATCTCGCCCGACCACGATATGGAAGATTTCCTTCAGGTCGTCGAGCGCATGGGCCTGAACCGGGTGAGCTACGCCATCGGGTGGACCGCCTGGCTCGACATCGCCCCCGAGGGCGTCAACAAGTCAACCGCGATGGAGCGGGTGCGCGTGGCGATGGGTGTGCCGCGCGAGCGGGTGATGGCCGTCGGTGACGGGCGCAACGACATCGACATGCTGCAATGGGCCGCCGAATTCGGTCGCGGTGTGGCCATGGGAGAGTCGCCCGACGACGTTCTCGCCGCCGGATCGGAGCTCACCGGCACCGTGGAAGTCGACGGCCTCGCCACGGTTCTGCGCACGCTCTGACCGGCATCCAGCCGTTTATCAGGCCCCTCTGTCAGCCTGTGGGGTCTGCCATCGGCTAGAATCGGGCCAGTTCGCCCAATTCTTCCCGCGCCGTATGTCCGCGCGGGAACGGGCAACCGGGAGGGCTGTCCGAGCGGCCGATGGAGCCAGTCTTGAAAACTGGTGGGCAGAAATGTCTCGTGGGTTCGAATCCCACGCCCTCCGCAGCACCAGTGCAATGCAAACCCCGGCGCACAATGATTGTCGCCTCAGGCCGAGCAGGCCACCAATCCGATGAGAGGACATGAGTGAGCGACCAACTTCGCCCCCGCTCGAACGGTTCCAAGAACCTCAAAACCGTTGCCCGTCACGGCCGACTGAAGAAGTCGAACGCTGCCGTCGCCGTGGCGAAGTTTCTGGCCGGCAGCATGGCCGTCGTTCTGGTCAGCGGTTTCTCCGTCGCCGCCATCGCCACCTACGACGTGGCTGCGAGTGTGCAGCCCAGCGTGCACCTCGCCAATGAATCCAACGGCCCGGTCCCCTCGATTGGTGCCATCGACGGCGGCGTGAACATGCTCGTCGTCGGCAGCGACAGCCGAGTCGGCCAGGACGCCGCCTTCGGTCCGGAGGATTCCACCGGCGACCTCAATGACGTGACGATGCTGCTGCACATCTCGGAAGACCACAGCAACGCCTCGGTCATCAGCTTTCCCCGCGACATGTACGTCCCCATCCCCTCCTGCCCCGACCCCGACGGTGGCTCGTTCCCCGCCATGAGCAGCCAGAAGATCAACACCACGCTCACCTACGGCGGGCTCGCCTGCACCGTGCTCACGGTTGAGAAGCTCACCGGTCTCTCCATTCCGTTCGCGGCCGAGGTGCAGTTCAGCGGCGTCATGGCGATGTCCTCCGCCGTCGGCGGTGTGCCGGTCTGTGTCGCCGAGCGCATCGAAGACGAATACACCGGTGTCAACCTCGACCCGGGGGAGCACATGCTTTCCGGGTATGACGCACTGCAGTTCCTCCGCACTCGCCACGGTGTCGGAGACGGCAGTGACTTGACCCGCATCAACAACCAGCAGCTGTTCATGTCCTCGCTCGTGCGCACGATCAAGAGCGCCGACACCCTCTCGGACCCGACCAAGGTGTACGCCCTGGCCAAGGCGGTCACGGCCAACATGCGCCTCTCCGACAGCCTCAACAGCGTGACCACCCTCGCGTCGATCGCCATTGCTCTGAAAGACATCGACCTCAATCAGGTCGTGTTCGCGCAGGTGCCCACCGGCACCACGGCCGGCGGCGTGAAGGCCATTCAACCCGCCTTCGACAACCTGTTCGAGGCCGTTGCTGCCGATCAACCCCTGTCCCTGAGCGGAACAACCGGTCGCGGCACGGTCGCCGACCCCAATGCTCCCGTTGAAGCCGCGCCCGCGCCCGCCGCGACCACGGATCCTGCCGCGACCACGGATCCTGCCGCGACCGATGTTCCGGCCGTGACCGAGGCGCCGGCCACGGAAGCCCCCGGAGTCGTCCTGTCGGAGTCGGTGACCGGCCAGACCGCCGACGATTACACCTGCACGGCCGGCCGAACCCTGGAGGACCAGTAGCCGGGCGCGGGCATCCGCTTTTCTAACCGTGGTTTTCATGGTCAGAGCGGATGTCCACAGTACGGCTAAGATGGACCAGTGTGTTTGCGCAAGCAAACGCCAAGGAGACGTCGCATAGTTCGGCTTAGTGCACCACCCTGCTAAGGTGGAGTACCCTTTACGGGGTACCGTGGGTTCAAATCCCACCGTCTCCGCAGTGAGGAGTTTACGTAATTCCGGCGTTTAGTTTACGAAATTCCTGCGGCAACAAAAAACCGGCGATCGCATCGCCGGTTTTCTGCGTTAAGGCGCCGATTTCGAGAGTGCTAGCACCAAGAAACGCTGTGATCGGCGCGCGGTCGGCGGTTAAACACCGCTTCGCCCTGTTTTTGGCAGGGCGAAGCGACTTTTAATGCTGGTATTGGAATTGTTGACGACCGGGCGGCTAGCTGGGTGGTGGTGACGGCGCCGTGTCGGTGGGTGGCGTCGCCGCCGTGATTTCAGCGCTGGAATAGTACGTGCTCGCGAAGGACTTGTTCTTCGTGGTGAGGGGCACTCGGGCGAGCTCGCTCTGAATGAACGTCAAAATCTTTCGGATATTGGCCGAGACGAGTGCGAGTGTCACGGCCAGCGACGCAAAGGTATTGCCACGTGCGCGCCGTTTCATTGGGGAGGCGATGTCTTCGGTCGCGGAGTCCTTGATGAATGCGTTCTGCGATTCGACGATGTTGCGCAGTGCGTAGAAACCCTTCCACACTGGACTTTTGTGGGGGTAGGTCTGCCCGTACTTCAGGGCTTTGTCCTTGGCGGGGTCTTTCCCGGCGGGTATCACGACGGTCTTCTTGCGGATGGGCTCGATGAGTTCACCGGTCTTGTGGTCGAACGCCAAACCGTCGTAGTTCTTAGGGTCAGGGTAGAGGTATTGGCGTGAGCCGTCGGGCCATCGCTTGCCCTTGGGCTTGGCGCGGTACTTTTCACGTTCGGCGATTCGCTGGTCTCGGAGTTCTTTGGCTTGACGCACGGGGTTTCGAGTCGCTGAAGAGGATGTCGTCCGTCTTCGCGCGTCTCCTCGTCGACGGGCACGCCGGTGTCGGCTGCCTTGCGGTCCTTTCGGTACAGGTCGACGGCGTGGATAAGGTCTTGCGGCATGTATTTCATATACCACTGTGGCGAGTAGCGCTTGTAGGTAGCGCTCGTCCGGACTACCGGTGCTAAGAAGGGCTACTCGCCATCGTGCGTATGACGCCCGGTCATCGGGCTTAATCTCGGGACAGACAAACGGGCACCGTCGCAATTCAGCACGGTCAGACCCGCCAGATTCCGGGGGAGTGCCCGCAAGAGGTCCGCTCTTTGCGCCACCTTGGGCCGGGCCAGTTGGTGGTGAGCGGAATCCGATTTCGGCCACGTGATACACGCTGAACGTGAGCGTCACGCTCGTGCGCAGGCGATGCCTATTCAGGGGTGGTCGTCTCCGCGCATCCGCACGGCCACGAGGAGTCCGGATGCGGCAGTCAGGGCCGCGACCACGGCGACGGCGGCCGGAATGCCGAAGGCGTCCGCGATCAGTCCGGACAGCAGCGCGCCGACCGCGAAGCCGCCGTCACGCCACAGGCGGTAGGTGCCCACCGAGCGGGCCCGCCATTCGGGGTGGGCGACGTCGCCGATCGCTGCGAGCAGCGTCGGGTAGACCATGGCGGTGCCTGCCCCGAGTAGCACGGCGGCTGCCAGCCAGAGGCCGAAGCTGTCCCCGACGGCGACCATGCCTAGGGCGACCGCCTGCACGATCATTCCGCCGACGATCAGCCATTTGCGGCCGATCCGGTCGGAGAGCCCCCCGGTGATCAGTTGACCGGCTCCCCAGACGGCCGGGTAGACGGCGGCCAGGATGCCGATGCGTTCGATGCTGAGTCCGGCGGCGGCGAACAGGATGGGGAACAGCCCCCAGGCCAGACCGTCGTTGAGGTTGTTGACCATCCCGGCCTGGCTGATCGACGACAGGGAGCGATCCCGGAAGCTCGTGAGGGTGAAGACCTGCCGGTCACTGAGGGAGCCGGCATGGGCGTGCTCGGACACATGGTTGGCCGCTTCGGCCTTCGCGTAGTGATGTGTTTCGCGCACGAAGAGCGCGGAGAGTCCGAGCCCCAGGGCGATGAAGGCTGCCCCGAGCAGGAACGGGCCGGGGCGCAGCCCGTACTCGGCGGCGATGTATCCGGTGGCCAGGGCCGTGGCTGCGACACCGAGATAGCCGGCCGCCTCGTTGAAGCCCATGGCCAGGCCGCGCTGCTTCGGGCCGACGAGGTCCATTTTCATCATCACGGTGGTTGACCAGGTCAGTCCCTGGCTGATGCCGAGGATCACATTGGCCGCGACAATCCAGCCCCAGGTCGGGCCGAGGATCAGAATAAGCGGCACAGGAATGGCGATCAGCCAGCCGGCGATTAGCACGGGCTTTCGGCCGTAGCGGTCGGAGAGGGTGCCGGCGAAGTAGTTGGTGCCGGCCTTAGCCAGGCCGAAGGCCAGGATGTACGTCAGCGCGCCCGTGTACCGATCGACGTGGAAGACCTCGTCCGCCAGCAGGGGCAGCACGGTGCGCTCCTGGCCGAGGGTGCCGCCGACCAGGGCGTTGACGGCGACGAGCAGCATGAACTGGGGGAAGTTCTGCCGCAGACCCAGCGTGATCACGCGGCCGACGCCCTTCCGTTGGTCCACACGGCCTGGCGTCCGGCTCATCGTCCGGTCTCCAGCGAGCGACCAGCTTCACGGGCCCAGTCCGCGGCGCCGCCGTTGAGCACGGCGACGGCGGTTCGACCGCCGCGCTCGAGGATGCTCGCCGCGCTCATGGCGCGTTCGCTGTGGCCGCACATGACGACGAGGGGTCCGGTGGGGACCTCGCCGAGGCGCCCGGCGAGGTCGCCCAGTTCGATGTTCCAGGCGGCGGCGACGTGACCTGCCGCGTACTCCGAGGCCTGGCGGACGTCGAGCACGGTGGCTGAGGCTTCAGCGCCGGAGACCATGCTCCGGGCTTCGATCAGCGATCCCGTGGCCGCTGCTGCGGAGTTCTTCCACGCAGGGAATCCGCCGTCGAGTTCGCCGGCGAGGGTGTCGAAGCCGACCTGCGCGGCCGCCCAGACGATGTCCGCGGGATCCTGATCCGGATTCCGCACGATAATGACCAGCCGGTCTGGCTCGGCCAGCCAGCCGAGCCAGGTCGCGAACACCGGGCGCAGCGCGATGGACAGGGAACCGGGGATGTGCCCGGCCGCGAAGTGCGCAGGCTGCCGAGCATCCACGATCTGGGCGCCCTGCTCGCGCAACGACATCACGCGGTCGACGGACAGCGCCGGCAGCGGCGGAGTGGTTCCGAGAACGACTGGGCCCCGCCGGTTGACCTCGCCCAGGCGCAGGAAGTAGTCAGGGAAAGTGCCGAGGGAACCGAGCAGCGCATCAACGAAGGCGTCCTCACCGGCGACCTGGAGCAACGGGTTGGTGGCCCGTTCGCGGCCGATCGTGGTCATCCGTTCGCCACCGGCCGCGGCCGAGCAGAACGACCCGGCGCCGTGGGTGGGCCTGACCGGGGTGTCGTTGGGCAGTTCCATCAGCCGGTGCAGCGAGTGGTACTGGGCTCGGGCCAGCGGAACGGTCATTTCCGGGCTGACCAGGTCTGTGCGCCCGGCGGTTCCGACCATCAGTGACCCGCCGGTGAAAACGCCGGCGATGCGCCCGTGGTCGAGCAGCAGGTAGGAGAGGTGTTCGGGTGAGTGGCCGGGTGTCGCCAGCGCCTGCAGGGTGATATTACCCAGGTCCAGGTTATCGCCGTCGTTGAGCACGGTGTGGGCGAATCCGCGCGGACCCACGTCTGGTGCAAGTACCGTGGCGCGTTCGGTTTCTTCCAGTTCGCGCACGCCGGAGATGAAGTCCGCGTGCAGGTGTGTTTCCGCGGCGTACGCGATGGATAGTCCCAGGCGCAGAGCCTCCGCACGTACCTGGCGCAGGTCCCGTTCCGGGTCCACCACCAGAGCCCTACCCCGGCCAATGTCCAGGAGGTAAGTGGAGTTACCCAGCCCCTCGTCGATAACGGGCACAAGATGCAGCATTTCCATGTGGCGCTCCTCAGGTCGCACGACCCGCCAGAAACGGGAAAGATCAATATTCCATAAAACCATGGATTACTAGAAGATACTAGTATGAAAGGAACCGGGAGGAAGCGCATGGGTGATCGTGAGAAGAAGTCCGCGCTGTTCGAGCAGTTCGCGCGCGTTGGCAAGGCACTCGGCAGCGGCAAGCGCCTCGAACTGATCGACCTGCTGGCTCAGGGCGAACGCACAGTGGAATCGCTGGCGAACGCGGCCGGTCTAGGCCTGACCACCGCATCCGCTCACCTGCAAACCCTCAAGCGCGCCGGTTTGGTCACCACCCGCCGGGAGGGCACCCGGATTCATTACCAGCTTGCCGGGGATGACGTCGCCCGGCTCTACGATCTAGTTCGCGCGGTCGCCCAGACCTACTTGTCAGATGTTGAAGCGAAGCGCATCGCCTACCTCGGACTCGATGAACCTGGGTCAGGCGACGACGCGCAGGAGGAGATCACGCGGGAGGAACTTCTCGCCCGCGTCACGGCGGGGACCGTCACAGTGCTGGATGTCCGGCCGCGGCAGGAATACCAGGCCGCGCATATCCCCGGAGCCCTCTCCATCCCGCTCGAGGAGCTCAGCGGCAGGCTCAGTGAGTTGCCGCTCGGCCGCGAGATTGTCGCCTACTGCCGTGGCGCGTATTGCGTGCTTGCCTACGAGGCCGTCGGCGTGCTGCGCCAGGGCGGCCACCGGGCAACCCGGTTGCACGAGGGGATGCTGGAATGGCGACTGGCGAGCCTGCCGGTGTCCGCCGAGGCGGCCGCCTGATGAACATCCTCATCATCAACGGCGCCGCCTACGGCCAGGACGCCACGTACAACGCGGTTCGACTTGCGAAGTCGTTGTCCAGACGGGACGAGGCCATCACACAGGCCTTCCTGGTGGGCGACGGCGTCACGGCGGCGATGGCTGGGCAGAAAAACACCGGAAGGTTACTACAAGCTGGACCGGAGGCTCCTGTCCATCACCCGGCGAGGTAGTGAGGTTCGCTCTTGCAGCACGTGCATGGATGCCCGCGGAATCACCGATGCCATGCCCATCGAGGGTGCCGCGCGATTCACCATGGATGCCCTGGCCGACTGGACCATCGCCGCGGACAAGGTGCTGGTTTTCTAGCGCTCGCTGATCGCCGTTCCCGCTGAGGGTTCGGCGGTGACCTATCGCCAGAGCGCGTCATCGCTTGGCAGGCGGGCGTCCCCCGATCGGGGTCAAGATGGTGACGAGCTTGGCGCCAGCAATGGCCTTCCGATTCCACCCGTTGGTCATGCCTTCACGCTATATCCCGCGACCCCTGGGCCTAGTTCGAAGCCATCAAAGCCTCGCGTTTTGGCCTTCTTATTGCGTGAGTTTCAGCGGGTCGCGTGTGAGCTACGTGCCGTTTCACGTGCGTGGACGATCTACTCAGCCACGACTTATACCTCTAGGGGTATGGTGGAGATGCGGATCAGTAAACGAAAGGAAGTAACTCAGATGATGTGGGGTAACGGAAGTATGGGATGGTCCTGGGGGTTCGGCCTGCTAGCTATTGCCGGTGTCGCCGTGCTTATTTATGTCATTGTTCGTTTTTTGTCGAACAAATCCGCAAGCGATGACACGCGATCCGCTCCGAGGCAAGCTGATTCCGCCAGTGCCAGGCGGATTCTTGAGGAGCGTTTCGCTCGGGGGGAGCTCACTGCGGAGCAGTTGCGTGATCAGCTGCGGGTGCTCGAGGAGGGCCGGTAGTGCCCGACCTTAGTCGCCGTAGCGCCCTGATCCTCGGCGGGGTGGGGATTGCAGGCACAGCTGTGGGTGGAACGGGTTTCTTCGTCAACCAACGGATCTCCTCGACGACGTCACGGGCTATACCGTCCGGGAGCGACCTCGTGGAACCCCCGGAGCTACGAAGCGTCAGCGGCACTCTCACCGTTGATCTCGAGTCTTCCCCCCAACAGGTGACCATTGCTGGTCGTGATGTGCGTGCGCTGAGTTACAACGGTGGTGTGCCCGGCCCCACACTGCGCGTTCGAGCGGGAGACACCCTCAGCGTCAGCCTTCGTAATGGTCTGGCCGATCCGAGCAACCTGCACGTGCACGGCCTTCACGTTTCGCCGGAGAACAACGGCGACAACATGTTCGTCACCGTCGAAGCCGGCGACTCCTTTGATTACCAGTACGAATTGCCCGCCAATCACCCGCCGGGCGTGTACTGGTATCACCCGCACCACCATGGTTTCGTGGCCGATCAGGTATTCGGTGGGCTCTATGGCGCCATCATTGTCGAAGACCCCGACCCTATCCCGGCCAGCCGGGAACGAGTGCTCGTCATTTCCGACATGACCCTTGATTCCGCGGGAACAATTTCAGCGGCCACAGCGATGGAGAAAATGTCCGGACGCGAGGGAGACCTCGTTCTGGTCAACGGGCAACTCACCCCTAGCATGACTTCCCGCCCTGGTGAGCGGGAACGATGGCGCATCGTCAATGCCTGCGTGTCCCGCTATCTGCGGCTGCGCCTCGACGGGCAGCAGTTGTCCCTTCTCGGAATCGACTCCGGACGGTTCGAAGCCGCGCACGAGGTCGACGAGGTCGTGCTGGCCCCGGGGAACCGGGCCGACCTTCTCGTCACTGGCACAGCCGGCACCTCCGTGCTGCGTGCCCACACCTATGACCGAGGTATGTCCGGCGGAATGATGATGGGAGGCGGAGGCTCCACTGCCGCCGCCGACGTCGCACTGGCCTCCTTTATCGTGACCGGTGACGATGTCGCGACAGTCGCCGCCATACCTGGTCAGCCCGTTCCGCGTGACCTTCGCACGGCTACCGTAACCGCTCGACGCGAGTTGATCTTCGCGATGGGAATGGGCGGGGATATGGGCGGCGGCATGGGCGGGGACACGGGCAGTGGCATGGATGGCGGCATGGGCGGAGGAGTGGGTCGGGGCATGATGTCAGCCACGATCAACGGCCAGGTATTCGATGCCACCCGGGTCGACACGACCGTGCAATTCGACAGTGTGGAGGACTGGTTGCTGACGAATACCAGCCCGCTCGATCACCCCGTGCACCTGCACGTGTGGCCGATGCAGATCATTGAACAGTCAGGCCGGCCCGTCGAAACCATCATGTGGCAGGACGTCGTGAACATCCCGGCACGCAGTACCGTGCTAGTACGTATCGCGTTTGACGACTTTAGCGGACGTACCGTGTACCACTGCCACATTCTTGACCACGAAGACAGCGGAATGATGGGAGTTGTCACCGCAAACTGACAGTAGCCGCAACCATCAATTCGAAAAATGAATCAGGAGAAATCAATGGACTACGCGCACACCATCACCGTCTCGCTGCCCTACGAAGAAGCCGTCTCCAGGGTGCGGGAAGAACTTGCCAACCAAGGATTCGGCGTTCTTACCGAAATCGACGTCCACGCGACCTTCGAAACGAAACTCGGCGTCGAAAGCGCGCAGGCACTGGGCGACTACCTGATCCTGGGCGCCTGCAACCCCGCCCTCGCCGAACAGGCACTCACTGCAGAGCCCGACATGGGCTTGCTGCTTCCGTGCAACGTCGTGATCCGACGAAGCCCGTCAGCGACTTCCACCACGGTTCAAGCCATCAATCCACAAACCATGGTCCAGCTCAGCAATTCCCCGGGGATACAGAACGTTGCTAATCAAGCCAATGAACGTCTTCTCGCCGCGCTAGCCGCTCTCCAAGGAGAAAACAGCAGCAACTAATACGCGCTCTGGCCCGCGAGAGCACGGTGCGGGCTGTGTCGCTGATTCTGTGCAGAGCAGCGCGCGGCGGCGCTCTTTCTGACATGAGGGCTGCGCATATACCCGACCGCGGTGCGAGGATGTCCTCGCCCCCGGCCGTGTCAGCCGTTAGCCGCGCCGGTGGTCCGGTTGGCGGTCTGGCCAGCGCTGTCGAGCCTCGACAGCAGGAGCGGGTACCGCCGTTAGCGTCCGAGTAGCCGGGACCAGAAGGAGCTAGTCGGTTTTTCTTTCACGTGCCCGGCGCATTGCTGGTTGCGTGGCACACCGCGCATGACCTGATCAACGTGCTGACCGCAGCCCGCCCACGTTGTTTTTTGACACACTTTGCAGGTGACGGAACGACACATACTAGATCTCCATTCAATAAGGTGAACTACTAAAAGAATTATACCCCAGGGAGTATTCTACTGACGCGGGGGCAGTGACGTGCTCATGTGACCCTGCTGTGAAGCGGTCATGCGGTTTCTCACAGAGCGCGAGGTTTATCGGGCGGCGATGCTGGCGCGCACGTCGTCCATGTTGAGGTTCTCGACACCGGTAATGAGCTCTTCCAGGCTGGACGCGTTGAGGGCACCTGGCTGGGAAAAGACGAGCACGGAGTCCCGAAATGCCATCAGCGTGGGGATGGAGCGGATGCCGGCGGCTGCGGCCAATCCTTGTTCGGCTTCGGTGTCGACTTTTCCGAAAGTGATTGCGGGGTGTTTTTCAGACGCCGCGCTGAATGTCGGGGCGAAACTGCGACACGGGCCGCACCACTCGGCCCAAAAATCAACCAGCACGATGGGACTCTGGGCAATGGTCGCGTCGAAGGTGGTCTCGGTGAGATCGGTAGTAGCCATACACATAGACTATACCCTTAGGGGTATCTTGCATACCATACGGGGTATGTGTGAGACTGGGGCGCATACCCACTACACGGCCCAACTCGTGTCGGCGTGGTGGGCCCCGATCTTTGGAGGCCACGATGATTTTGACCCAGTACTACCTCAACTGCCTGTCCCATGGTTCGTACCTCGTCGGCGATCCGACGAGCGGTCAAGCCGTTGTCGTGGACCCCCGCCGCGACATCGACGACTATCTCGCCGACGCCCAAGCGAACAACCTGACCATCGTCGGCGTGATCAACACGCATTTCCACGCTGACTTCGTCGCCGGTCACCTCGAGCTGGCCGCAGCCACTGGCGCCTGGATCGGCTACGGCGCCCGCGCCGAGGCAGAGTACGAGATCCGTCACCTGGCCAATGGCGAGAAGATCTCGCTCGGTGAAGTGGAACTGGAAATTCTCGACACCCCCGGGCACACCTGGGAGTCCGTCAGCATCGTCGTCCGTGAACACGCCGGCGACGCCGTTCCCCATGCTGTTCTCACCGGCGATACCCTCTTCATCGGTGACGTGGGGCGTCCCGACCTGGCCGCATCCGTCGGCGCCGATCCCGACCAACTGGCCCGCGCCCTGTACGCGTCGATCCACACGACCCTTCTCGCCTTGCCCGATGCGGTGCGTGTTCTCCCCGCCCACGGCGCCGGTTCCGCCTGTGGCAAGAACCTCTCCGACGAGCTCGAATCCACCATCGGCACCCAGCGCCTCACGAACGCGTCCGTGCAGCCGATGAGTGAAGACGATTTCGTGACAATGATCCGCAGCGGCCAGCCCGCAATCCCCGGCTATTTCGCCGTCGACGCGATGATCAACCGCAGCGCGCACGAAATCATCGGTTCCACCCGTGAACTGGCACCGCTCACCTTGACGGATGTTCGCAGATCCGTTGAAAACGGAGCCCGCGTTCTCGACACCCGCAGCCCCGAGAACTTCGCCCTCGGGCACCTGGCCGGGTCCATTAACGTGGGATTGGACGGACGCTTCTCCGAGACGGCCGGAATGGTCATCCAGCACGACGACAGCATCGTGATCATCGCCAACTCCGGCCGCGAAGCCGAGGCCGGAATGCGGCTGGCCCGCATCGGCTTCGACCGGGTCGCCGGATATCTGACAAACCCGGTGCAGGCGTTCACCGACCTCGGCCCGCTGGTGCAGGTCGGTGCGCGGGTCGAGCTCGAGGAGTTCGAGGCTCTGCGCCGGGACACCGCCGCAACGATCCTCGACGTACGCAACCCCGGCGAGGTCGAGCAGGGCGCGATCCCGGGCTCGCTGCGCATTCCTCTGGCCGAGCTGGGCCAGCGCCACGCCGAAGTGCCCGCCGGACCCGTGATCATCCACTGTGCCAGCGGCTGGCGTTCGAGCGTCGCCGCGAGTGCACTGCGGGGCCTTGGCCATTCGGACGTCACCGACCTCATCGGCGGCTACAACGCATGGGCTGCCCAACATTCAGTGAAAGCCTGATGGAGATGACGCCGCCGCTGAACACCTAACCAACGTTGGCTTCACGGCAGACACGATCGTCTGAGGCCTGCCTCAGTGGCAGGCCTCAGGGCTGCCCGGCATTGCTACGCTCCCGTACCAAACTGAAACGGATCCACTATCTCTGACACCACGCACACCGTCAACCGCACTCCGCCTTGGATTGGGGCGGACGAATTCCATCAGTGGGTTCTCCATCATGACGACCTGATGATCATCGATGTGAGGGACGGCTCGGAGTTTGAAACCCGGCATATCCCGGGTTCGTATCACGTGCCGCTTCACCTGCTCAAAGAACACACTGAAGAGTTTGCGGCGCAGATGGCCCTCCGGGTTGTGCTGGTGTGCCAGTCGGGTCGACGCGCGGAAGAAGCGCGAAAGAATCTTGACGCAGCTGGCCTGAGCGGTGCTCGCGTGTTGACCGGTGGTGTGGCGAGCTATGCCGCCGCCGCCGGCGGCGATATCACCAGCGGTCGCTCCACGTGGGCCATGGATCGACAGGTACGCATGACGGCCGGATCCCTGGTGTTGGCGAGCGTGCTGGCGGGAAGGTTCATCCATCCGCAGTTCCGTCTTCTCGCCGGCATCATCGGTGCCGGTCTCACGGTGTCGGCCGCCACCAATAGTTGCACGCTGGGGCGAATTCTGTCGTGGATGCCCTGGAATCGCCCGGTTTCCGAACCCACGAAGAGTGACATCCTCGCGCAGCTGGCGCCGCACGCATGATCCTGGCCGCGCTGCTTCTGGGAGTGTTCGTGGGTGCGCTGCTCGGCCTAGTCGGCGGAGGCGGGTCAATTCTGGCCGTTCCGGCCTTGGTCTACGGTGTCGGGTTACCCCTCGAGGAGGCGATACCAACCTCGCTGATCGTCGTGGGAGCGGCGTCGGCGGTTGCTGTGCTTCCGCGGCTGCGCACCGGCGTGAACTGGCGTCTGGCCGGCATCATCGGCGCCGCCGGCATTCCCACCGCCTACCTCGGCACCCTCGTAAACCGACTGGTTGACCCTCAGCTTCTGCTCGGCGCTTTTAGCGTGATCATGGTCATCGCTGGCGTGCGAATGTTCTTTGCCACCCCCGCCGCAACCGGCCCCTGCGCGCTGCCCGGCGGCGGAACCCGGTGGCGCAGTTGTCTGCCCCGTGTGCTGGCAACGGGCACCGTGGTCGGGTTCCTGACCGGACTGCTCGGCGTCGGCGGCGGGTTCCTCATCGTTCCGGCACTGGCCCTCGTGCTCGGACTCCCCATGGGCGTCACGATCGGCACGTCCCTCGTGATCATCGTCATCAATTCGGTCGCCGGCTTCAGCGCCCACCTGAGCGACGTGCAGATCGACTGGGCCGTCACCAGCGCCTTCGCGGGCACCGCTATGCTGGCATCCCTAATCACGGGCAGACTCAGCCGAAGACTCCCCGACCGCGTTCTCAAAACAAGCTTCGCGATCCTTGTGCTCTGCATCGCCGTGTACGTCGCGATTCGCGCCGTCGCCGGCTAGCTCTCGCGAGCGGGGTCAGGCGAGGGAGAGGAAAAGCTTTTCAAGCTCATTGACACTGAGCTGCTGGGTTTCCCCATCCGCGCCGCTATCAATGAGGCACTCCTTCATCGCCGACGAGATGATCGTGAACCCCGCCCGGTCAATGGCACTCGAGACAGCAGCCAGCTGGGTGACCACGGCACGACAATCAGCGCCAGACTCAACGGCTGTGATGACGGCGCCGAGTTGCCCCTGCGCGCGCTTGAGTCGATTGAGGGTCTTGCGCAGGTCGCCGCTGGCGTGGGTCGCGGGTTCGGTAATCCCCATGAGGGTGTGCTCCTGTTCGTAGGCGGATGCGAGGCTGGTTTTGCCTGAGACCACGATACCCCTTAGGGTATCAGTATATTCAAATATGGCAGCAAGCGTTTTACGATGAAAAGTAAATGAGGGCTATTCGAATGCGTGACCAGCGCACCAGCAGGGACGAATCATCACGGCGTGCCCCTTGGCGCGGCAAGCTGGCCAGGCTCGGCGGGGACCTGCATCGCTGGCCCTCCCGTCGCTGGTGGGTTGCCCTGGCAACAGCACTATTTACGGTGGTCTTCATTGCCATTCCGACGGACTTGATTGACACGCCATTCTTTTCGCGACAGATCCCGCCGACCGCCTGGTCGTGGCCGGTGCTTATTCTCAGTGCGGTTTTAGCGGGTCTGGTCACCGCCACCTATGTGGCGCACCCGGAAGGTGCCCCGCCCAGTAGGGCGGCCGGACGATTGGGCATGGCCGGTTGGCTGGTGACGTTCTTCGCAGTGGGATGCCCCGTCTGCAACAAATTGGTTCTCCTCGCTCTCGGGACAACCGGAGCGATGCAATTCTTCGAGCCGGTCCAGCCGTATCTGGCCGCCGCGTCCATCGTCTTGCTCGGCGGGGCTCTCTATGCGCGCATGACTCGAGAAAATTCTTGCGGTCTTCCCGCTCGCACCGCTGCCGCGACAGAGGCCCTTGATCGTGTTCTCTGACCTACAAACTTGGTCGACTCGACGCTGGATGATCACGGCCGCCGCAGCCGCAGCCGCGTTCATTGCTTTTGTAACCGGCTACGCGCCCCGGGCGGACGACGCAGACGGCGCCCTGTGGTGGACGGTCGCGGCCACCGCGCTCGGAGCGAGCTTGATCGGCTTGATCGTTGCCAGTTATGTCGGAACCCCCATCGGCGCCGACGCAACTCTCTGCGACATACGGTGGCCAGCTCTGGGTCTGATCGCGCTGTATCTGACGACCGAAGTCCGCTCCCTCGACCCGATAGTGAGCGGTGCTGCGCGCCCGGCCCTGGCCGCCGCCGCCCTCGCCCTATTGATCTGGGCACTGCGCGAACGACTGGTCAGCGAACGCCGAGCCACCACCCGCCGCGAATCGTCAGAGTCCGCTGAGGGTGAGGTCTGCACTACCTGCACGCCTTTGTTCCCTCGCTCCCGGAAAGTCGCCCCAGAGCCGATCACATTGCCACCCCCGTCACGCACCCGTCAGGACACCCCGCCATGAAGAAAGCACTCACTGCAATCACAATCGCCGTGGCGGCACTGCTCAGCATGGCCGCCTGCGCGAGCCCCCCGCCGGCGCCCTCCATCGCTGTCACCTCCAGTACGGTCATCATCGATGTGCGCACCGCACCAGAGTATGTCGGTGGACACCTTCAGGACGCCATCAATATTGACGTGCAATCCGCGGACTTCGACACGCTGATCAAGGCGCTGCCAATCGACGGGGACTACATCGTCTACTGCGCCACCGGAAACCGGCCGGCTGCAGCAGTCACCCGTATGGCCGACCTCGGGTTCACCGCACTGACCGATGCTGGTGGCATCACGGACGCGTCTGCCGCCACCGGACTGGCCATCGTCGTCGACAAATAAGTTTCCTCTGTTCGCACTTAACTTAATACCCCATGGGGTATACTGAAGGACTTCAGCTCGACCAACTAAGCCTTTAGGCTAAGACCCACGGACCGAAGGCTGTTTTCACATGCCACCACCGACACGCCCGGCAAAGCAAGTGCCGTGTTGATTTCGTCACCGAGGCCGGAATTGGCCGCGAGAAACTGGACGGCTCGGCCTTGAATCACGAGGGCAATTGTGCTCACGGTGGCGAATCCGTGATGGGCGTTGCGCACAACCTGCAGGCCCGCGGTAACGGAGGCTTCATCCGGACCAAGCACATGAAGAAGAAGTTGCGGAACGCTCTGGAGAGCCGACGCGTGAACGGCGTTCATGAATTGACCGAAAGTAGTGGCGGGATCACCAGTGCTGCCGCCACGCCGAGGTAGGCCACCGCGACGACGCGTACGCGACGGTAGTGACATCGCTGCGTAGACTGTGGAGCCTTGCCCCACGCCTCGGAGCGGAGTTGTAACCGAGGCGCTTCGTTCATGACGCGGCGGTAGGCCCGGGCATCATCGAGGTGGAGATGCGGCTCGCCGGCGAGGGCAACGATGCGGTCAGCCTTGAGGGCCATTAGTGGCGGGGCGATGGTTGCTTGGAGCATGACTGGACTCTTTTCAATCAGAAAACCGGGAATGTTCCCAGACTCGGACGGGGAGGCGGCTATAACTGTCTTTTTTACCCTAATGTGCGTACATTTAAGATGGTGCCGACACAACAGAACTTCACAAAAAATAGGCCGATCCGACGAGTCAAGGTGCGGCGACGCACGCTCCTGATGCTTTTAGGAGCGGCGGCAGTTCTCGCAGTCGTCATCGTCGGAGTGGTTGCACAACAACCCGTCCAAGAATCCACTTCGGCCCCCGCTGAACAATCCGGGGGAAAAAGCGGCGAGCAGACGCTCGATCTCGCCCGACGTGTCGATGGCGAGGTGACGGCACTCGGAGAGGTCGACGCGCCGGTTGTTTTGGTCGAATACGCCGATTTCCGGTGTCCGTTTTGTGGGGTTTTCGCGCGCGATACCCTCCCTGTCCTTGTCGAGGAGTATGTGGACAGCGGTCAAGTGCGCATCGAATGGCGGGATCTGCCGGTGTTCGGCGAGGAATCCACGGCTGCGGCTGTGGCTGCCCGCGCGGCGGGCGAGCAAGGTTTCTTCTGGGAGTTTGCTGAAGTCGTCTTCGCGGGTGCCCCGGAACGCGGACATGTGGCACTGCCCCCGGAACGTCTTTTGGAAATCGCGACAGAAATTGGTGTTCCCAACCTTGAGCAGTTCGTCTCCGACCTGGACAATGCTGAACTCTTGGAGAAAGTCAACATTGACGCGGCAGAGGCACGGTACCTCGGAATTACCAGCACGCCCATGTTCGTGGTGAACGAAACGCCGATTTCCGGCGCGATGCCGGTGCAGGTGTTTCGCGACACGATCGACAGCGAACTGGCGAAGGCCGGACGCTAGACATGGATATTGGCTACGCCGGCGCCCTGATTGGTGGGATGCTGACACTTTTGAGTCCCTGCTCGGTCATGCTCCTTCCTGCGTTCTTCGCCTACGCGTTCGCGAAGCCGTCCGAGCTGCTTGCCCGTACCGGATTGTTTTACCTGGGACTAATTACCACGTTGGTGCCGCTGGGAGTGCTGGCTGGTACGGTCGGGGTGTTCGTCACGCAAAATCGCACGGCCTTCGTCGGGATCGCCTCATTGCTCGTGGTGTTGATGGGTATCATCCAAATTTCTGGACTACGTTTTCCCGCCTTTACCCGCGGCAGCGCAGCCGAAGGGACCTCGGCAATATCGGTCTACCTCCTCGGCGCTGTCTACGGAGTAGCCGGAGTGTGTGCAGGCCCCATCCTCGGCTCGGTGCTTACCGTGGCAGCCCTCGGCAGTAACGCCGTCTACGGGGGAGTGCTCTTAGCGATCTACGCGCTCGGCATGGCAGCGCCCCTGATCGTGCTCGCCTTGTTGTGGGACCGACTTTCACTGGGAAAGAGTCGGTGGCTGCGCCCGCGGATGCTCACTATCGGAAGATGGGAGAACTCGTGGTTGCTGATCGTATCCGGGATCCTGTCAATCCTGATCGGAATCTTCCTGTTCCTCACCGACGGTACCGCGAGCCTCGGCGGAGTTTTGACCATCGGAGATCAGTTCGCCACCGAGGCCTGGGTACTCGATATGTCCTCACTGGTGACCAATCTCGGATTCGGGATCGCCGCGATCGTCGTGCTAGGCCTCATCGCGCTGGCCTACGCGGCTTGGAACCGTCGCACGCGCCGGCAGCGAATACCTCAAAAGCAAGAATGAGACGCGCTGCCGGAGCCGCAGCCGCCACGCTCGTTAGCGTTGTGTTGCTGGCCGCGTGTTCCGGACCTTCGTCGCAGCTCGGCGCTCATCGTGTCTCCGACGACGTCTCGCCCGCGGTCATGCTCCGCGCGCACGACGGTACTGTCAGTGTTGCCGAAGACGCGACGGGAGCGTCAGCGATCGAGTAGGGAAGCAATGGCACCGGCCTCATCGAGACGGCAGGCTTACTCACGGCTGTCGACACCACCACCGGAGAAATACGCTGGGACGCGAACACACTCTCACGCCCCACGGACGTCGAATCTTCCTCAGCGGTCTCGGTTGCCGTCAACGCATCTCAGGGCGATATCGTCTTTCTGGACTGGGTCAACCCCGCGGGCGACACATTCGTGAGCGCCCACAATCCGAGAACTGGCGCTATTCTCGCGGAATTTTCGGGACATCTGGCCGGACCGTCAATCAGTAACGAGTCATCAGAAAACCTCGCCGTGTCCTCCTTCCGTCCACCGGACGGGGCGACGATGCTCACCGCAATTGATCCGGACTCCGGAATGCTGTGGGAGCAGGTTCTGGAGGGCGACACGACCCCGGCATCGGCCTCTGACAAAGCGATCTACCTTCGTGTCGGGATGGGAAACGTTACGATCACCTGGTCCGACGGACACCAGCAGCAACGCGGTCAGGAAAGAATTCCGATGCCTGTTCTCCCTAACGGAACCGGGCTTTTTCCCACCGGGGACCCCTACGAGTACGTCCTGGCAAGCCCTCAGCTCGACGGCCTTAAGGCGGAGAACCGATAAAGACTAAAGCTCACCGGGGTGAGAATGATGTGGTGACCGCGAAACGGTCGCCACGGACGACAGTCTCCCGCCATTCCACCGGACGTCCCGCCGCACGACCACACCGTTCAATGAAGAAAGCGGCAGTGCCGACCGGGCAGTCAAGAACTCGCGCCTGTTCGGCGGTAACGGCAATCGCTGTCAGGGTTTCCTGTCCGCCGTCCAGCGTGATCCCACACCGGAGCGTCAGCTCCTGATAGAGAGCAGTGTTGCTGAAATCGACGTCGAGAAGGCCGGCAGCGCGATCGGCAGGCAGCCAGGCGCTGTCAACGGCAAAGACATAGTCGTCAGCGAAACGACGGCGCTCAATATTGATCAGCGGAGCGTCGCCGGGCAGGTCGAGCCGGTCAGCAATCCGCGCGTCGACACGGATCTCGCACCGGATCAACTCGCTGTGCTGCCTCATCCCAGAGGCCTCAACTGCCGCAAACAAGCTGTAAACCGGCCCAAAGCGATGTTCATCGCCGTGGTTAACGTGCACCACCGGGCGTTTACCCCGACTTGATGAAACCAGCCCCACTCGACGCAGAGGGTTCAGCGCAAGTCGAACGGTACTGCGGCTCACCTGATATTCCGCGGTTAGTTGAATTTCACCGGGGAACGTGTCCGCGAATTCGCCCGAGGTTATCCGGTTGAGAATGTCGTCATGGACGCGCAACCAGAGTGGCTGACCAGGCAATCTGGCCAGTCGTGCCCGGTCTGCTTCAGCCGCAGTTGACATGTGAGTTCCGCTTCTCCTCGGGCAATAGGTGCGCCAAAATGCAATTATCCCTTGCGTGCACTACGAGTGTGGGTCGGTAACACCTATTCGACGTTGCTGCCACGAAATGCCGGTCAATATCGTGGGAATGGGTGGGGCGCTGGATGGGTGGGCGTCACGGGCTTCGAGCTCTGCGTCGATCTCGTGCGGATCGAAAACAGGGCCAGTGCTGTGCCGGGCCGCTGCCGCGGGTTGCCTGCCTTAGGGTCCGGTTTTGCCGCCCGCTGGTCGTCGGACTTTCCACAACCGGCATCGGGCGCTTCGGATGGCCGCGCCCGTGGAATTAATTCCGCGATGTGATGGAAAAGTGATCTGGCACGACCTCCGAGTCCCGCGCCAACAATGCGAATTAGGAATTACGTGAAAATACCCGCACAAGAAATCACTGATCAGCGGCACAATTTGCGCTGGTAATTTGGCGTCTGCCCACATCCTGCCCATATTTTCTCACGTCTCACGTCTCACGTCGCTCGAGCACGTTCCGGCCCACGTCGTCCGGGCTCTCCGCATGTTCGTGGATACGCGCAGCAAAGCTACAGGCGGCGCGGAATTATCGCCTACCCACGTCTGGTCGGTAACGCGACGGGATGGATCGCCCTGTCGGTGGTACGCGGGACTATTGGCGCATGCAAATTCAACGATCCACAATTGACCCCATCCTGCGACAATTCTTCGACCACGAGTTGGCCGGCAAGGCCGGCCTGTCCCGTTCTCGCATCGAGGTAGTCGAGCGTCGCCTGCGGGAGTGCCTCGAGGCAGAGGCTGAGCGAATTCTCGTGACCGGGGATTTGGAAATTCTGGCAGCCGAACGGCAATTCATGCAGGATGGCGCAGTGGCCCGCACGATGCACGCCGACGATCTGGTCTTCATGCTCTCGTTGTTCGTGTGCGACCCCTGGCTCCCCGACGATCCTGTGCAACGCGCAACCCAATTGCGGTTGGCTGAATATCTCACTGGTCATCTCTTGGAGGCGCGCCTCGTCGACCGGGAGCAAGTCGTCTGCCCGCTCATTGATATCCGTGTGGCAATCGACACGGAGAAGGTCCTCCGCCGGGCGCGTGCGGCCGTTCCGAAACGCAAGCCGCAGTAAGTGAATGACGTGACGATGGCTAATCCCAAGTCTGTGGGTAATCGACGTGGAGGCGTGGTTCCATGGCGTCGTGAAGGACTCGGCTAATGACCAGTACCTCCCCGTCCCAACGACAGACGAGGAAGTGTCGCGGTCGTCGAACAGCCACGCCAGGGGAGCGGGTACGACTCTGCGCCAGATGCCAGGAAAAAACGCCGTCCCCCAGTTCTGGTCGGTCGATATGCCCAACATTGTCGGCACGCGAAGCCGCGTCCCGGATGGCCGTGGCGATCAGCGCCTGATAGCGATTGCGCGCATCCGTACCGAACTCCTCTTCAGACCACGCAAGAATCCGCACGATATCGGCCTGCGCCGAATGAGTTAGACGGTAGTCCGCCATCAGTCGGTCGAGCTGGCCCGCGCTGCGCGACCACCGAGCTCTCGAATGAAATCATCGAGGTTCTCGTCGGCGATGTCGTCATAACGCCCGGTGGCGATGTCCAACCAGCCCTTCTGTGCGGCATCTCGCAGGGCAGCAACCTTGGCTGCATTCTCCAACTCCTGGCGCTCCAGGAGTCGGAGTCCGTCGCGCAGTACTTCGCTGGCGTTTTGGTAACGCCCGGCCTTTACCAGCGACTCAACGAGCTCGTGCTGGTGCTGACTCAGAACAACATTCCTCGTGGCCACGGCAGTTACCTCCATTGGCAGTTTATGCCATCTGGTCCACATTTGACAGGGCACCGAAGTTGGAATGATGCAGCTATCCGCCTCCTTGACCTGTCAAGAGCCCTCCCCCGTAGTCATTGGGCTGCGGGGGTTTTCGTTTCCCGGGACAGGGGGTCGTCTTCAGCCATGTCTGAGAGAGTGGTGAAGTTCTTGCACTTTGTGCGTCGTTGCACTTAGTGTAGGCACGTGACATTCCCCAATATCGCTCCCGATCGGCGGGCCGAACTCAAGGCTCGGTACCGTCAAGCCATTCTGGATGCCGCTGCCGCGCTCATCCGCGAACGGGGCAAGCCGCAGTTCAGCGTCGACGAACTCGCTGAGCGTGCCGACGTCTCCCGGCGCACGGTCTTCAATCATTTCTCCTCGCTCGACGACGTGATCATGACCACCTGCACTCAGTTGCTCAGCGCCACCGTTGACGAATTCCGTGCGGCGACGGCAACCACGCCGGCTGGAGACGGCAGTCGTGACGGACTGTTCGATGAGCTCACGGCGGTGCTGCGCAACATCGACCTACCGCCCGTGGTGGCCTACCTCGCCGGCGTGCTCACCGTCGAGGGCGAGAATGGTCGCTCTCAGCACAGTATCGGCGACGTCTTCACCCGCACGACCGAACAGCTTTCGAAGGAAATCGCCCAACGCACGAGCGCGATCGACGAATTCGAGGTCGCTGTCATCGTGAGTTCGGTGATGAACGGCATCGCCGTGGTGTCTGGCCATTGGCTGGCCCGCACCGGCGGAGCGCTCGACGCGTCCTCGCGCACAGTCTGGAACGAGCTCCTCGACCGCCTCATCGCCACCATCCGCACCGGCTACGCGCCGCCCAGCTGAGCTGGCTCCCTTCGATACACCACCCTCGGTTCCCGATGACGCAACGCGAGGTGCCACCCCGGTCACCCGACCACACCCGACACGCAGAAAGTATCTGAGAACTATGGCTTCCCTTCTCTACCGTCTCGGGCGGTTCTCCGCCCGCCGAGCCTGGCCGGTCATTGTGGCCTGGATGGTCATTCTCGGTCTCGCGGTCGGTGCCTTCGCTGTCTTCGGAGGCACTCTCACCTCGTCCGTCAGTATTCCCGGCACCGCCACCCAGAAAGTCAGTGACGAGCTCGCGGAGAAGTTCCCTTCGGCCAGTGGTGGGCGTGGCACCGTCATCTTCACCACAGCGGATGACTCCACCTTCACCGCCGCACAAAAAACCGCAATCGGTGACCTCCTCACCCGCACCGTCGACCTTGACAGTGTGAAATCGGCGACGAACCCATTCGACACCCAGGCCCAGATTGACGATCAGTCCCAGCAGGTTGTGGACGGCCGCCAGAAAATAGCTGACGCCACGGCCCAGCTCGAGGCGGGGCAGGCTCAGATCGACGCGGCCACGGCCCAGGCCGCGGCCGGGCAGGCGCAGCTCGATGCCAGTCGCACGCAGGCCGAGGCTGCGGGGCAACTCGCAGCCGCGCAGCCGACCCTCGATGCGCAGCAGGCCCAGCTCGACGCGGGGCTGACCGAGATCGCCGCGCAGCAGGCCACCCTCGATGCCAACCGCAGCGAACTCGAAACGCAGAGCACCACGCTCGAGCAGGGAGCCGACCTGCTCGACCTGGCCGCAGGCATCCGTCAGGTGTCAACCGACGGGACCACGGCTGTCGCGAGCGTGCAATTCGACACATCGCTCAACCTGGTTCCCGCGGAAGCCAAGGAAGCCGTTGTCGCGGAGATGAACGACGCCGGGATCGACGGTGTCACGGCTGAAGTCTCCAACGACATTGCCTCCAGCATTCCCGAGATCCTCGGCCCGGGCGAGATCGGCGGTGTGATCGTTGCGGCGATCGTGCTGTGGGTCATGCTGGGTACCCTGATCGGTGCGGGATTGCCCTTGCTGAACGCGCTGATCGGCGTGGGCGTCGGTGTGCTCGCTTCCCTCGCGCTGTCCGGATCCGTCGAAATGCTTTCCGTCACCCCGGTCCTCGGAGTGATGCTCGGACTCGCGGTCGGCATCGACTACTCACTGTTCATTCTCAACCGACACCGCACCCAACTCAGCCGTGGTCTGCCCCTGCAGGAGTCGATCGGACTGGCGAACGGAACCTCCGGAAACGCGGTCGTGTTCGCCGGCGCCACCGTGCTCATCGCCCTGCTCGCCCTCAACCTCACCGGCATCCCCTTTCTCGGGCTCATGGGTACGGTCGGTGCCGTCTGCGTCTTCGTCGCGATTCTCATTGCGATCACGCTGACGCCGGCCGTGCTGGGACTGGTCGGCATGAAGATTCTCACGACGAAGGCCCGCGCCCGGGTCGGCCACGCCAGCAACACGGCCAAGGTGCCGGTCAAGCCGATGAACACCGTGCGCGCCGTCGTCACGGTGGTCGTGGGCATCGTCGTGCTGCTCATCGTGGCCATTCCCGCCCTCTCGATGCGTCTCGGACTCCCCGCAGGCTCCTCCGAACCGCTGGGCTCGAGCGCGTACAACGCCTACAAACTCGCCGACGACAAATTCGGGGCCGGCGTGAACGGACCGCTGCTCGTCGTGGCCGATCTCGAGACAGCCATCACCCAGAACGAACTGCTTGCTGAACAGGTGCGCATCGGCATGGCCTTGCGAGCGGAGAACGATGTCGTCGCCGTCGCGCCGATCGGAGCATCCGACGATGACCTGCTGCTGGCCTTTCAGGTCATTCCGGCGGAGGGGCCGAACAGCCAATCGACCGAACAGCTCGTCCGTGACCTCCGTGGCCTCGACCTGGACGGTGTCACCTCTCTCGGCGTCGCCGGGAACGCCTCCGGAAACATCGACGTGAGCGAAAAACTCGCCGCCGCGCTCCCGCTGTACCTTCTCGTTGTCGTGGGGCTCTCCTTGATCATTCTGATCTTCGTGTTCCGCTCGATCCTGGTGCCGATCACCGCGACGCTGGGCTTTGTCTTGTCGCTGTTCGCATCTTTTGGAGCCATCACGGCAGTCTTCCAGTGGGGCTGGCTCGGGGCAGTGTTCGGCATTCACGACCCGGGGCCGATCCTCAGCTTCCTGCCCATTCTGGTCGTGGGCGTGCTGTTCGGACTGGCGATGGATTACCAGCTGTTCCTGGTGAGCGGCATGCGCGAATCGTACGTGCACGGCGCCTCGGCGCGCCTCGCGGTGCAGCGGGGGGTGCACGCCGGGCGCACGGTGGTCATCGCCGCCGCGCTCATCATGGCCTCGGTCTTCTCCGGCTTTATCTTCTCGAACTCGGTGATGATCCAGTCGATTGGGTTCGGGCTGGCCGGTGGCGTACTGCTCGACGCCTTCGTGGTGCGGCTGCTGATCATCCCGGCCGTGATGCACCTCCTCGGTGACGCGGCCTGGTGGCTGCCGAAGTGGCTCGACCGCATCCTGCCCAACGTGGACGTGGAGGGGGCCTCGCTCGAACGGACCCACCCGGTGGCCGTACCCGAGGGCGTCCCAACGCCGATCGCCTGAGCTTCTCGGTGGGGCGGCAAAACTGTCGCCCCACCGCAAAACTCCTCGAGCTCGACCTTCCGTTGTCGCCTCCGACGTAGGAGAAGGGCGCGCGCGGGCTGTTCGTCGTCACCGACTGACAGACCTGAAAACGGTCGGGAGTAAATTCTCGGACAGCATAAAATAGGAGTCACCTGCACGAGGAAGTGGTGGCGCAATCATTTGGAACCGGTCCCGGCGTCGTGCTGACGCTCACGCACACGTCAGTGAGCCCGACGTGAACGCCGAGCTGCCCGACCTCGAGCGTACGGTCGATGAAGGCCTGCTCATCGCGTTGTCGGCCGTGCGGATGGCCGTGAAGAACGACATAATCGTCGGCGCACTGCGAGAACACTTCGACTACGATCTTGCGCGGTACGCCGACAACGCCCGCAGCGAGCTGCATCGGCTGGCTCGGCAGAACGAAGAGTATGCCCGACGGGTCAGTCGCTTGGGCAAAGACCTCGCAGCGATGAAGTGGCGGCTGAGCTTTACCGACGACCAAAGACACGACCTCAAGCAGTTCGCGCTCAGATTCCGGGTGCACGAACGGTTGACGCTCGCCCTCGACGCCGTGGCCGAGGACGACGACCAGGTGGCGCGGATCGTGGCGAGTGCCCAACGGTCAGCGAGCGAGGAGGTCAGCTCGGCGGTCTCGTCGAAGCTCATCGAACTGGCCGTTGATCAGCGCGAACCTGATTACGCCGAACACCGCGACGAACGTCTCGAAGCGTTCGTCCTCATCAACCTCGCCATTCTAAAAGCCAAGCATGACGCTGAGACCTCTCCCGAATTCAACGAATACTAAATTCGCTGATTGTCTGTGGCTGTCCATCGGCCCGCAGCCCGATCGGTACTCGGCGTGTCACCAGACTGACCACTTGCCGAGAAGAAATCACTCCACAGCAAGAAGACAGATCTAATCGTTACAGTGCCCATTATGGGGGTAAAAATATATAGCCGGTCGGTGGGTCTTCTAGTTGCCGCGACTGCCGCTGGTGCCGCGATCCTGCTCTGGGTCGCCGTCGCGTCCGACGAACCCGCGGCGGGCCGCACGGTTGACGAAGGATTGCTCCTCGGCATGTGGACCTACCTCTACGCCCTGGACATACCAGCCCCCCGAGTGCTGCTGGCAGCCGTTGCCCTGGCGATCTTCTTCGCTGCCGGAGTTGCCCTGATCGAACGCCGGGTGACCAACAAATCGCGGCGGTCGTCGGACTACCGCACGGCCCCGCTCGCTCCGAAGATCGTGATGGCAGCCACGCGAGGCGTCTTTGCCGGTCCGGTCGCGATCACCGTCTTGATTCCCGCCCACAACGAGGAAGCCTCCCTACCGGCCACCCTCTGTTCGCTCCTGTCGCAGTCCCACCGACCCGGACGGATCATTCTCGTTGCCGACAACTGCACCGATGGCACCGTGGCCGTGGCGCTGGAGCATGGAGTCGAAGTGCATGAGTCGGCAGGCAACACCAAAAAGAAGGCGGGCGCCCTGAATCAGGTTCTGGCGCGCATTCTGCCCGACCAGGGCGACAATGACATCATCATGATCGTCGATGCCGACACGACTCTGGATGCTGGCTTTCTCGAGACCGGCGTCGCCCGTTTCACCAGTGATCGTGCACTGATGGCGGTTGGAGGACTCTTTTACGGCGAACCGGGCTCCGGAATACTCGGTCAGATGCAGCGCAACGAGTACGTGCGCTACTCCGCTCAGATCAAGCGCCGTCGCGGAATGGTCTTCGTGCTGACGGGAACGGCATCCATGTTCAGGTCCCGTGCGCTGCGGGCGGTCGCGAGCAATCGAGGCTCGGCGCTCCCCGGCCACAACGGTGATGTGTACGATACTCAGGCGCTCACCGAAGACAACGAGCTGACGATTGCGTTGAAATCGCTCGGGGCGCTCATTATCTCGCCGTCGGAGTGCACGGTGGTGACCGAGGTCATGCCCACACTGCGCAGCCTGTGGGTGCAGCGCCTGCGCTGGCAGCGCGGTGCTTTGGAGAACATCGGCGCTTACGGCATCACGCCGTCCACCCTGCGGTATTGGGCCCAGCAGCTCGGCATCGGGTACAGCGTGATCGCCCTCTCGGCCTTTCTGCTTCTCATCGTTCTGACGCTGCTGTCGGTGGATGGCTGGGTGTGGTTTCCCTTCTGGCTGGGCATCGGAACCGTCTTCACTGTTGAACGTGTCGTGTCCGTCTGGAAGGGCGGGTGGGCCGCCCGCGTGCTTGCCGTCACCGTGATTCCGGAACTGCTCTTCGACATGTACCTCAACGCCGTCTACATTAAGGGAATCATCGATATCACGCTGGGACGGCAAGGCAGCTGGGGGCACGTGATGCAGCCGATCACCGAGCGACCGGTCGTAATCACATGACCAGTCTGATGTTGCCACCCCTGGGTATTCTGCTGCCGGGATCGGTGCTGCAATCCGACTTCTTCGCCATCCTTGCGACGTTCGTCGCCATCAACACGGTGATGTACGCGGCGCTCGCGATTGCGAAGATTCTGCCGCGGGTCTATCTCAGTGACGTCATGCCGGGACAGAAACGGCGCCTCGAAACCCGAAGTATCTACCCCGCGACTGATTCGGATACGGTGACGGCGCGACAACAGGGCGAAAAACCGATTTTAGAGCGTGAACAACGCCTGCACCGCGCGAGTCGTCACTCGATCGACCGCGGGTGAGCTCAGGGCGACGAAAAGCCCCACGTTGAGCACGACCGTGATCCAGAACGCCGTGCGAAAGCTCGTCTTCTGCGTCTTGTGGCGCAACACCTGCTGGGCCACGATCGCACCAGGCCAGCCGCCGAGGAAGCCCCAGAACAGCAGGGTACGTTCCGGCACCCGCCAGCTGCCGTTCCTCGCCCGCCGCTTGTCCGTGGCATACAGCCCGAAACAGATCAGGCTGGCGACCAGGTACAGTCCGAGGGCCCAGAGCGCCCAGGGCGGCTGAGGCCAATACGCGGCGACGGCCAGGTAGACCCCGGCGAAGACGGCGATGGCGAGATAGCTGCCCCGGCCAGCAGCGCGGCGGGAACGGGCGATGACCATCACCCCATGCTAGAGGTCACAGTCGCGACAGAAACCGTTGCGCCCTCTCGATCGTAGGTGCCGATGATCAGCGGTTCGCGGTGTGCTCGACCGCCGCGAAAGGCCTCGAGCGGATGCTCCGGAAGCATGATTCCGTCAATGACCGGCGCCAGGCAGAACGTGCCCGGATTCGCGTCGGGGGTGCGCACCTGCAGGGCAAGCGCCGCCCGGGTCAGGGCGCTGACCTCGGCGGTCGCCAGCAGTTCGATGGGGTCGCCATCACCGCCCGGCACGCTGAGAAAATGTTCAGCCCATTCGTCGGTGAGCGCACTCGTGTAGGCGGCGTTGCTTGGCGGGCTCTGCGCGATCGCCCGGGCGAACAATCCCTGTGTGGCGGGTGTTGCCATGAGGGTGATGATCGCGTTGCCGCCGGCCGATTCGCCGAACACGGTCACGTTGTGCGGGTTGCCGCCAAAAGAGCGGATGTTTGCCCGCACCCACTGGAGAGCGGCCACCTGATCACGCAGCCCCAAATTGTTCTCGATCGGGCGGGTGGGCGTGGAATACCGGCTGAAGTCGAGGTAGCCGAGGGCGCCCAGCCGATAGGTGAAGCTCACGTAGACCACCCGGCCGCTGCTCACGAACCCTTCGCCCTGTCCCGGAAAATCCTGGGCTGACCCGGTGCTGTAGCCGCCACCGTGCACGAACACCATGACCGCGTGGCCAGGCGCCGGTGACGCGCACGTCGAGTGCGCCCGGCGCGGGCAAGGGCGGCGCGAAGGAAGACTCGGACGAAAGTGTTTGGAGTACCACTGGGTTCCCCGATCTGTCGAATCGAGCTCCGGATTGCTACCGATATTCCGGGTTCGGCTCAAACCCGAAGTGTTCGCCGCGGTCCCAGTCCTGGCGCAGGTTGCCAAAGGCCGGAATGCCCCCGTTCTTCTTCAGGATCGAGGCGAGGTGCATGAGATTCCAGCTCATGAAGGTCGTATTGCGATTGGTGAAGTCGTTCTGTGGGCCGCCCGACCCCTCGTCGAGGTAACTCGGGCCCGGTCCGATTTCGCCGATCCAGCCGGAATCGGCGGCGGGTGGAATCGAATAGCCGATGTGTTGCAGGCTGTAGAGCAGGTTTGATGTGCAGTGCTTCACGCCGTCTTCGTTGCCGGTGATGATGGCCCCGCCGACCTTACCGTAGAAGATGTATTGGCCCTTGTCGTTGAATTCACCCGAGTGGGCGTAGAGGCGTTCCACGATGCGTTTGGTCACCGAGCCGTTGTCGCCGAGCCAGATCGGTCCGGCCAACACGAGGATATCGGCGGCCTGCACCGTCGTGAACAGCGACGGCCAGGCATCCGTTGACCAGCCGTGTTCGGTCATGTCGGGGTAGACCCCGGTGGCGATGTCGTGGTCGATGGCGCGAATGAGCTCGACTTGCACTCCCTGTTCCCGCATGATCCGGGCGCTGAGATCAACGATTCCCTGGGTGTTGCTGATCTCAGGACTGCGTTTGAGGGTGCAGTTGATGAAGACGGCGCGCAGGCCGGAGTAGTCGTAGGATTCTCGTTCGGCACCACTCGTCGCATTCATCTGGTTAGTAAATCACCCGACTGCAAGCGATAACAGGGGTTGATTTTGACGGCGTCGGCGCGATCGAGCAGGGCTGGGGCGCGAAGGGCCTCCGATAGCTGGTATAGTTTTCAAGTTGTCTCCGGGCGTTACAGTTCGCGGGATTGACATGCGCTCGTAGCTCAACGGATAGAGCATCTGACTACGGATCAGAAGGTTGGGGGTTCGAATCCCTTCGGGCGCACAGGTTTAGCCCCGTTCGACCTAGCGTCGAGCGGGGCTTTTTTATGCCCACCCTCTTGCCGGCCTCCGGACGGGCACAGGCCGCGTCCATAGACTCGGTGGCATGCCTCCTTCACGCTTTCTCTTCGCCGATCAGCTCGGCCCGCACTACGACGACGGCGGGCCGATCGTGCTGGTCGAGGCGACGGCCGTGCTGGGGCGACGCACTTATCATCGGGCCAAAGCCCACCTCATTCTGAGCGCCCTCCGCCATCGCGCGCGGGAGCTGGGTGATCGCGTCGAGTTGCTGCACGCCGAGCACTACCGGGATGTGCTCAAGGGTCGAGATCTCGAGGTGGTCAATCCCACCTCGTGGGGTGCGCGGGCGCTGGTAGCCGAACTCGGGGCATCCGTTCTGCCGAGTCGGGGCTTCGTCACCAGCGAGCAGGATTTCGCCCACTGGGCCGACGGCCGGCCAGCATCACGTCTCGTGATGGAGCAGTTCTACCGACACGTGCGCACGAGCACGGGAATCCTCATGCGCGGCCCGGAGCCGGAGGGCGGGCGCTTCAACTTCGATCACGACAACCGGCAGCCGCCCCCGAAAAATGCCGTCGGTCTCGGCCTGCCCGATCCGTGGGCTCCCGTCGAAGACGACATCGACGAGCAGGTGCGCCGAGACCTCGACCGTCTCGTCGCCGAGGGGCGAGTGCACTTGATCGGAGCGGATGGCCCGCGCCGGTTCGCCGCCACCCGAGCGGAAGCACTCGCGGCGCTTCACGATTTCATCGAGACGCGGCTGTCGGACTTCGGGCCGTTCGAGGACGCCTCGCTGATCGGGGACAGCACGATGGCCCACTCGCGGCTGAGCGTTCCGCTCAACCTGGGCCTGCTGCATCCGCAGGAAGTCATCGACGCGGTCGTGGAGGCTTACCACTCCGGCCAGGCGCCGCTGGCCAGCACCGAAGCCGTGGTGCGCCAGGTCATGGGCTGGCGGGATTGGGTCTGGCACCTGTATTGGCACCTCGGCGAGAACTACGTTGCGGAGAGCAACTTTCTCGCCGCCCACGAACCGCTTCCGCCGGCCTTCCTGGAGTTGAACGGTGATGCCGTCGAAGCGCGGTGCCTGAGCCACGTGCTCGATGAGGTCTCTCGCACCGGGTGGGCGCATCACATTCAGCGGCTGATGATTCTGGGCAATTGGTCGTTGCAGCGCGGGTACGAGCCGTCGGCACTGTCGGATTGGTTCATCAATGCCTTCGTCGACGGAACGCCGTGGGTCATGCCGGCCAACGTCGTTGGCATGTCGCAGCACGCCGACGGCGGAATCGTCGCGACCAAGCCGTATGCGTCCGGTGGTGCTTACATCTCGAAGATGACCGATTTCTGCGGGAGCTGCCGGTTCAATCCCAAGATCCGGCTGGGGCCGGAGGCCTGCCCGTTCACCGCCGGGTACTGGGCATTCCTCGATCGGGTGGAGCCGCGCATCCGCGGCAATCACCGCATGGCCCAACCGCTCGCCGGCCTGCGGCGTCTCGTGGACCGCGACGCGGTCGTCGCTCAGGAGCGCGAGCGCACCAACTGGTAGCGCGTGCTACGACGTGAAGGCGGTGCTCGGCAGGTCGCGCTCGCCGGCGACGATCGCGTCGACAACGCGACGGGCCACATCCGCTGGGCTGAAGCCGGCCGGCAGTCGCGGGGTGGAACCCTGGATCGGTCGTGTGGCGAGTCCGGTTTCGGTGTGGCCGGGACGGGCATCGAGAAAGCGGATGCCGTCCCGACGCAGTTCACGTCCCGCCGCTTTCGCAAATGCGGCGAGTGCGGCCTTCGAGGCCGAATAGGCCGCCATGTTCGCCGTCGGACTCTCACTGACGACTCCGCTGAGCGTCAGGAAGAACGGGTCACGGTGACTGCCGGAGGACTCAGCCAGGGCGGGATAGGCGGCGCGGAGTAAACGCATCGGCGCAGTGGCGTTCACGGTCATCAGCGTGTCGATTGTGTCGTCTGAAACCTCCGCCATCGGTCCGAAGGCCACGACTCCAGCCGCGTTGACAACGCCGTCGAGGCGCCCGTGCGCGTTGAGGGACGCGGCCACGAGCTGGGCGGCCGTCTCCGGCTCAAGCAGATCTCCGGTGACCCGCGCTGCTGCGATACCCAGACTTGCCAAGCGCTCGGGGGTGCGTCCGTGCAGGGTGAGCAGGGCGCCCTCCGCGCTGAGAATCTGTGCGATTTCGCGGCCCAGACCCCCGGTGGCGCCGACGACGAGGATGGAGGAACCGGCGAGAGAAGTCATACCTTCAGCGTAGGCGGGATGCTGTGTGGTTGCGCAAGATTAGGCTTTCCACCCCCAAGCTGGGCTAACATCGGCAGATGTGAGTAAAATTCACTAGTTTGCATTCGTTCTGATTTGCACAATCCGATACGTGCTTGTGCCTGAGTTTCTCACCGGGCAATGTTCGGGCGCCCGGTGAGGAAGGCATTCCTGCGAGGGACTGCCTCGGTGGGGCGAGGGGTAGGGCCCTCGTTCCATCGCCCCATCCCCGGGGTCACTCGGGGGGCGCTGAACCGTCGCCTGGGCAATCAACGCGCAGCTTGTCACAGAGTGCTGTCAGCTGTTCCAGCTCGGTCTCGCTGAGGGTTTCGCCGATGCGCGCGGCGATTGAACCCATGTGGTCGACGGCCACCCGCCGAAACAAGGCCAGCCCGGCATCCGTGAGCTCGACGATGGCACCGCGCCCGTCGGTCGGGTCGGTGTGTTTGTGCAGGTATCCGCGCGAGACGAGCCGGTCCACGAGGCGGCTCACGCTCGGTTGGGTCAGCAGCACGTGTTGGTTGAGTTCACGCAAGCGGATGCGCCGGTCCGGCTGCCGAGACAGGTTGAACATCACGTCGTATTCGTTGAGTGAGATTTCCTTGGAGGGAAAATTCGCTGCCAGACTGCGCATGATGGCCACCTGGGCCCGAAACAGGGATTCCCACGCGCCCACCGCGATCGTTCGATCCACCACCTGCGGCTCCTCGCCTCGTTCACCACGTCGTTCTCCAAGGATAGAGACTTGGGGAGGCCGGCGGGCACCGGACGTGCTGTGGGTGCTGCATCCGCTTGAGTGGGAAACGGTCAGGTGCTTGGCATGAAACTCGCAGGTGATTTTCTGGACGAAAGGTGGCGCCCGTTACCTATTCGTTATATGTTTTAGGTGCGTCAACCGTTTGCTGTGGCGGACGACGTGAAATGTGATTGCAGGACACTCTTGGTGCAAGGGAAGAGGGTCAGTCGTAGCCTCTGCGACTGGCCCTCAATCACGTTAAGCGGCCCTGCACCTACCGGCGTCACACCGGCACGAATGGTTTAGAACAGGTCGGGGCTCGGCGTGGTCGACTGGCGAATCGCGACGTCGGCGTGACGGTCGAAGCGGTAGCCGACGCCGCGCACGGTACGCACGATGTCTTCGTATCGGCCGAGCTTGGAGCGCAGACGACGAACGTGTACGTCGATGGTGCGTTCGTTCGGGGTGTCTTCATCGTCGGCGGAGTTCCACAGGGAGGCAATGATCTCGGCACGGTCGATCGTGCGGCCCTCACGCAGCACCAGGTACTGCAGCAGCTCGAACTCCTTGTAGGTCAGCGCGGCCGTCTCGTTGTCGAGAATGACGCGCTTGCGGGAGATGTCCACGACGACGCCGCTGCGGGCGCGGTCCGGTTCCTCCGGCTCAGTGCGGTGCGCAGCCAGAGCGGCCGGGTCCTGCAGGGCCAGTCGCACGACGTCCACGTCACGGCCGCCGGCGCCCTCGGGGGCCAGGGCGACGGCGGCGTACGTTTCGGCCGAGGGGGCGAGGTCGGCGGCGAGGGCCTTGAGCGCCTCCACGATGCGATTCAGGCTTGTACCGGCTGCGGCCGCCTTGGCCTCGTCGATGCCGACGTAGAGCACGAAGCCGCGGGCCTCGGTGCCGGTCGGTACGGCGCGAATTCGGGGAGCGGCAACCGGCGGAGCCAGGGTGAGATCCGGGCGGTTGAACGGGGTAGGGCGGGTGGCGTGGATGTGTGCGAGAGACATGGGGGTCCTTGACTGTTTGATCGAAGGGAGCCCGACGGGAGCGCGAAAGCGCGATGTTCGTCGTAGAAGCTCCGGATGGCCCGCAGGGCCGGAGGTCGAGTGCTTCAAACAAGCACTCGGGGCGTCGGCCTGACCGTTCAGAGGTAAGTCAGGCAGGGACGCGGAGAAAAGTCTCGGTTAGCGGCACATTCGGCAACAGCGGATGGCGGGAGTGCCGGCCATCAGCATGGCGGCAGTCCCGGGGGCCTCGAGGGAGGTCAGGGGGCGTGCGCTGGTTGTCATAACTGCGAGTAAAGCGGAATGTGACGCTGTGTGTCAATTCGATGTCGCGGTATGTCTCCGGATGACGCGCATCACGTTCGCGCGGCCACGCCCATTTAGGCGATTCCAAGCACAATCACGTTTTTGTGAAATATTCCGTACTGAATTCGGCTGTTGTCAAAGATTATTGATCTGAACCCGGCCTGGCGTGTCGTCGGTCGCAGAACCTGCGTGCGCCCGGCCGGGCTGGGTGGGTCCGGCCGTCAGACCAACCCGTACAGGCGGTCTCCGGCGTCGCCGAGGCCGGGCACGATGTAGCCCTGCTCGTTGAGTTTCTCGTCGACGGCGCCCAGCACAATGGTCACTTCTCGGCCGGCCAGGGCTTTCTCGACGGCGGCGAGGCCTTCCGGCGCGGCCAGGATGCAGATGGCCGTCACGTCGACCGCGCCGCGGTCGAACAGAAAGTTGATGGCGGCGATGAGCGAACCGCCGGTGGCAAGCATCGGGTCGAGCACGAAGCACTGCCGATCTGAGAGATCATCGGGCAGTCGTTCGGCGTAGGTCGTGGGCTGCAGCGTCTCTTCGTTGCGCGCCATGCCCAGAAATCCGACCTCGGCGGTCGGCAGCAGCTTGACCATGCCCTCGAGCATGCCGAGGCCGGCGCGCAGAATCGGTACGACGAGCGGCTTCGGGTCGCTGATGCGCACACCCTGCGCGGCCGACACCGGCGTCTGTACGGTGACCGCCTCGACGCGCACGCCGCGCGTGCCCTCGTAGGCGAGCAACGTCATGAGCTCTTCGACGAGCGATCTGAACAGCGGCGACGGCGTGTCCTTATCGCGAAGCACGGTGAGCTTGTGCGTGATGAGCGGGTGGTCGGCAACATGGACTCGCATAGGCTCAATTCTACTAGAGGCACTCCTACGGTTTGAGGTGACAGATGCGCGCTCGAGATCAGCACACCGAGTGGATGCTGCTCGCCCTGGCCGAGGCGCGCGCGGCCTTGATCTCCGACGACGTTCCCGTCGGCGCCGTCATCGTCGATGCTGCGGGCACGGTGATCGGCCGAGGCCGGAACGAGCGGGAACTGCATCAGGACCCCACCCTGCACGCCGAGGTCGTCGCCATTCGGCAGGCCGCTGCACACACCGGCGACTGGCACCTGACCGGCGCCACCCTGATCGTGACGCTCGAGCCCTGCGTCATGTGCGCCGGTGCCATTCTCGCCGCACGGC
Organism: Cryobacterium sp. TMT1-3; assembly: GCF_004402315.1. Lineage (NCBI taxonomy): Bacteria > Bacillati > Actinomycetota > Actinomycetes > Micrococcales > Microbacteriaceae > Cryobacterium > Cryobacterium sp. TMT1-3. Next base: position 284,983 of record NZ_SOFW01000040.1, on the reverse strand, counting down.
TGCCCACCGTCGTGTTCGGCGCCTGGGATGAGAAAGCCGGAGCGGCCGGAAGCGTTTACGACGTGCTGCGAGACCGCCGACTCAACCACCGCGTCGAGGTGTTCGCCGGGGTCAACGAGACCGAGTGCGGGGCGATCCTGCGCGCGTTCTTCGAGGATCCCGCGCGGCGCTGACTCCTATTCGAGTCCTTTGATCACGAAGGTGTCGGTTGGCGGATTGGCCAGGTTCGGGTCGAAGAAGATATCGGGCTCGAGATAGATCGTGCGCGCGAGCGGCACCGCGGTGCGAATGCGGCTTTCGACGGCATCGATGTCGGCGGCGATGTCGGCAAAGCGGTGCTCGCCGTCGAAGGCGAGCTTGGCGCCGACCAGAATTTCATCCGGGCCCAGGTAGAGCGTCTTGAGATGAATGATGCGTTTGGTCTCCGGGCCGTCGAGAATAGCCGCTTTGATCGCGTCGAGGTCCTTCTTGCTGGCACCCTCGCCCACCAGCAGACTCTTGGTCTCGATGCCGAGAATGATCGCGACGAGCACGAGCAGTGCGCCAATGAAGAGCGTTCCGATGGCGTCCCAGATCGGCTCACCGGTGATGACGGTCAGGCCGACACCCACGAAAGCGAAGGCGAGGCCGGTGAGGGCCGCGACGTCTTCGAGCAGCACGACCGGCAACTCGGGCGCCTTGGCGTGGCGGATGAACTGCACCCAGGACTCGTTACCGCGCACATGATTCGATTCCTTGATCGCGGTGCGCAGAGAGAAGCTTTCGAGCACCATGGCGATAGCGAGCACCAGAATCGGCAGCCAGGCATTCTCTAACGGATGCGGGTGCTGCAGCTTATCGAAGCCCTCATAGAGCGAGAAGACACCGCCGATCGAGAACAAGATGATCGACACCACGAAGGCGTAGACGTAACGTTCCCGCCCATAGCCGAACGGATGCTCCAGGTCGGCCCGCTTCTTTGACTTGCGACCGCCCAGCAGCAGGAGCAGCTGATTGCCGGCATCCGCTACCGAGTGCACCCCCTCGGCGAGCATGGAGGAGGAACCGGAAAAGGCCCAGGCTACGAACTTGGTGACGGCGATGCCCAGATTGGCCGTGAATGCCGCGACGATTGCCTTGTTCCCACCCGATGCGCTCATAAAATCATCTTAGAACTGCACGCAGGATCACCGACGCACGCCTCCGGCGCACCGTTTCGGGCACCCGCGGCGCAGAAAAGTAGACTGGTCTAATGACTTCTCCCCAGAATGTGACTCTGCCCACGATCGCCTTCCTCGGCGCCGGCTCCATGGCCCGCGCCATTCTGGCCGGTCTGCAGAAGCCCGGCGTGACCGTGAACGGCGGCATTCGTGTCACCAATCGCACCGCGGCGAAGGCCGCTGAGCTGGCCGGCACCGAGGGCGTCACCGCCTACGCCACCGAGGTCGACGCCTTCGCCAACGTCAAAGCCGTCGATGGCGCCCAGATCGTCATCATCGCGGTCAAGCCCTACATGGTCGCTGATCTGCTCGCCGAAATCGGCGCCTCCCTCGCGCCCGGTACGCTCGTGTTGAGCGTCGCGGCCGGAGTTACGATCGATACCTTCGAGTCCCTGCTGCCCGACTCGGTGCACGTCATTCGCACCATGCCCAACACTCCGGCCATCGTGGGCATGGCCGTCACCGGCATCAGCGCCGGCACCCGGTCGAGCGAGGCGGACCTCACGCTCGCTAGCGCCCTGTTCGCCACCGTCGGCGACGTACTGGTCGTTCCGGAGAGCAAGCTCGACGCCCTCAGTACCATCTCCGGCTCCGGCCCGGCCTACGTGTTCTACCTCATCGAACAGCTCACCGAAACGGCTATCAGTAAGGGCTTCACCCCCGAAGAGGCCGCGGTCATGGTCAACGGCACCTTCCTCGGCGCGAGCGCGCTCCTGGCTGTGTCCGACAAGTCGCCGAGCGAACTGCGCCGTCAGGTCACCAGCCCGGCCGGCACGACAGAGCGGGCCGTGGGGGAACTGGAAAAGGGCGGTCTGAAGGAGCTGTTCGACACCGCAACGGATGCCGCCCTCGCGCGCGCCAGGGAACTCGCCGCCTCCTAGAACGGGCCCAGAACGCTGCGCGCGCTACAGCCCTTCGGCGATAGCGGCCGTCGCCTGCAGCCACGCGGCGCGGGTGCGCGGCGCCAGGGCGTCGATATTGAGCGGGCCGCCACCGACCAGTGAAGCGTCGTAGGGAACGTCGACGACCGTGCGGGTGAGCTGGCGAAAGTGGTCGTGCAGACGCTTGGAGAGCTGTTCGTCGGCGGTTTTCGACGGCGACGCGAGCACGGTCACCGCTTGGGCGACCTTGTCGGCGTGACCCTTTTGCCGCAGACCGTCGATCAGTGATGCCGCACCGTAGCCGGTGTCTTCGCGGATGGTCGACACGATCACCAGCTGGTCGGCGGTATCGACGGCCGCTTCCCAATTGCTGGCCCGCATGTTGTTGCCGGTGTCGATGACGAGCACCCGGTAGAAGCGGCTCAGCGTCGTGTGGAGTTTGCGAAAAGCGTCGTCGTCGATGCTCGCGGCACCCGCCGGATCGAGGTCGGAGGCGAGCGCGTCGAACTGGGCATCGCCCTGCGAACGCACATAGTTGTCGAGGTCGCCCACCCGGGAACGGGCATCGCCGAATCGGTCGAGGTCGCGCAGCAGGTCCACGGCCGTATTGGTGTGCCGGGCGGCCTGGGCGCGCACACCCAGGGTGCCCATGGTCTCGTTGTTGTCCCAGGCGAGGGTGTATCCGCCGCGGTAGATGCCGAACGTGGCCGCGATGAGCAGAGTCGCCGTCGTCTTGTGCGCTCCACCCTTGGGATTGAGCACCACGATCGTGCGTGGGCCGTTCAGGCTGCGCTGCACGGCCGCGATGGCGGTGCGCTGTGCGCGTTCAGCGGAACTCGGCGTTGGTGAGACCAGCCCGCCGCTGAGGCGTCGGAGCACGCCCTGCCAGCCCTGCTCGGCGGGTCCGGCGGGTGCCGGTGGCCGCGAGCTGAGAAAGTCGGCCAGGTTGGGCGCGACAGGAGCGGCGAACGTGGGCGCAGCATCCGCTGGGGGAGTGAGCAACGATTCGAACAGGGCACTTGTCGGCGCAGCGACGGGAGGCTGCACCAACGTGGCCGCCGGTGTCGGTGCGTGGGTCGGCGGCACAACCGGGGGTGGAAGGACGCCCGCCGTCGGCCGGCTCGGGAGCACGACCGGACCGGCCGACTCGACTCGTCCGTTGGGGTGCACGGTCAGCGGCCATTCGCCCTGCTCGTCACTGACCTGCAACAGAACGGATTGCCCGCGATTGCGAGCGGTTTCGACCACGAGGCCGATGATCTCCTCGCGAACGCCGGCTTCATCGGTGCCGGTGACGCGGTGCCTGGAGCCGTCAATGGTCACCTCGCCCGTCGTGTCGGTCTGAACTGCGGCGACGATGTCGGCCGTCGTATTGGTGAGAGCGGGCACGTCGGGTGACATGGGAGAGCCTTTCCGTCCACGCACACCTCGTCAGCGCGCAGCCACGGGTGAACTGCCTGAGAAATGTCCGTAGTAGGAGAATAGCCGGTCGAATCCCCCGAATAGGGGGGAGCGTTACGAACCGAGAGCTGCGAACCGTTCGATATCGGCCTCGGCGCCCGACACGATGATGAGGTCGTGGTTGGAAACGACGGTCTCCGCGGTCGCGTAGGTGAACGGCTGTCCGGGGCTCTTGACGCCGACGACGGTGACGTTGTACTTGCGGCGCACCGCAGAATCGACGAGGTTGAGTCCGCGAATCGCCTTGGGTGGGTACATCTTCACTAGGGCGAAGTCATCGTCGAACTCGATAAAGTCGAGCATGCGGCCTGACACCAGGTGGGCGACGCGCTCGCCGGCTTCCGCCTCGGGGTAGATGACGTGGTTGGCGCCGATACGTTCGAGAATCTTGCCATGAGACTTGGAGATCGCCTTGGCCCAGATCTGCTGAATCTTCAGGTCCACCAGATTGGCGACGATCAGCACGCTGGCTTCGACCGAGGAACCGGTCGCGCAGACGGCGATGGAGAAGTCCTGAGCGCCGATCTGTTGCAGAGCCTCGAGCGAGCGGGCATCCGCCTGAACGGCGTGGGTCACCCGCTCCGACCACTTCGAGACGAGCGCCTCGCTGGTGTCGACGACGAGTACCTCGCGGCCCAGCCGGTCGAGCTGACCGGCGGTGGCCGCGCCGAAGCGTCCAAGTCCGATGACGAGCACGGGGGCGTCGTGTTTGATGCGGTCAACCAACGATGGGTCTCTCTTCCGGGCGTTTGAACAATTGCCTGCTATGACTCGCGGCCAGTGCTGCCGCGAGAGTCACTGTACCAACGCGGCCCATGAACATGGTCGCCGCCATGACATAGACACCTTCCGGCGGTAGATCGCCGGTAAGCCCGGTCGACAACCCACAGGTCGCGAACGCGCTGATCACGTCGAACAGCACCAGGTCGAACGGTTGTTTCGAGATGTGCAGAATGAGGATGCTCGCAACGGCCACGGTGGTGGCCCCCCACAGTACGACGCTGACCGACAGGCGCAGAATATCGCTGGGAATGCGGCGACCGAAGGCCTCCATCTCCTGCTTGCCGCGGGCTTCAGCGAAGGCGGCGAGAAAGAGGATGGCCAGGGTTGTGACCTTGATACCGCCCGCGGTCGACGCTGACCCTCCTCCGATGAACATGAGCATGTCGCTGAGCAGCAAACTCGATCCGTTCAGATCGCTGATCTCGATCGTGGCGAAGCCGCCCGACCGGGTCATCACCGACATGAATAACGATTGAAAGATGGTATCGCCGGCATTGAGCGACCCGAACGTGTTCGGATTATCGAACTCGAGGACGATGTACAAGACCATGCCGAAGACCATCAGGGCCACCGTCGTCACGAGGGTGAGTTTCACGTGCACCGACCACCGACGCGGGCGGCGCCAGCCACGCGCGAAGGCGTAGATCACCGGAAAGCCGAGGCTGCCGAGAAACACGCCGATCATGAGAGCGCCGAGAAACCAGTAGTCGTCCGCGAACGGTGCGAGGCCACCGATGTTCGGGTTGAACCCGGTATTGGTGAAGGCCATTGCGGCGTAGTAGAAGCTGTGCCAGAAGGCTTCACCGAGAGGCACGCCGGCCTGCAGCATACGAGGAAAGAGCAGCCCTGCGACCGCGATCTCGATGACGATGGCGCTGATCGCGACGGTGAGCAACAGGCTGCCGACCTCGCCAAGCCGAACGGTCTGGCCCTCATTGACCGGCCCGGCGTGAATGCGCGAGGGATTGGAGTCGCTCGCCGCCATAAGTTTGGCGCGCAACCCGAGTCGGCGTGAGATGACGAGTCCCATCAGCGACGCGAGGGTGAGCACGCCGATGCCGCCGATATTGACGCCGACGAATACCAGAATGTTGCCGAACGGCGACCAGTGGGTGGCCATGTCAACCGTGGCCAGGCCGGTGACACAGATGACCGAGACGGCGGTGAACACGGCATCGTGCAGCGGCGTGATCGCACGATCCGCCGAGGCGATTGGCAGGGAGAACAACACGGTGAATACCATGATGAGCGCGGAGAACACCAGGATCGCGAACCGCGATGGCGACTTGTGGGCGAGCGAATCCACGCCATCCCGAACCCGCACCAAAAGGGAGACCGGGCGCGGAAAAAAATACTCGGTTCCACTTCGAGACAACACCTGGAACCCCCGATTGACCTGCGACCATTGCCAGTTTGACATGGTACTACCCGGCGGTGGTGATTAACCAGCAGTAATGACTACCCTGAGGTATGGCAGACATCTTCACCGTGGTGGCGGACTCGGCGCGACGGGACATCTTGCGCATCCTTTTAGAGCGTTACATACCCTCCGGTGAAACCCGCGGCGAACTGAGCGTGTCCGACATTGTCGGCCATCTCGGACTGAGCCAGCCCACCGTCTCGAAGCACCTCAAGGTGCTGCGCGAAGCCGGCCTGGTCACCGTGCGCGAAGACGGCCAGCACCGCTTCTACCGACTCGAATATGCTCCGCTCGAAGAGATTGAGGATTGGTTGATTCCCTTCCTCAGCGTCGACTTCGATCAGGCCGTCAAGGGCGCCGAGCCGGAGACCGACGCCGGTTTGAAAGACGAGCAGCGTGCGTTCGCCTCCGCCATCGGCAAGGCCTTCGCCGACGCCTCACAAATGTCGCATGTCGTCAAAGATGCCACCGCCAAAAAGTGGCGCAGAAACGGCTAGATCAGCCCCGATCCGGCGGCTGAGTAGTTGGAGCCGGTTTTGTCCGGTAGAATGGTGTTTTCGTGTCAGTCGCGGGCCCCGCGACTAAACCAATACTTGTGAGGTCCGTGTGGGTTCTGTAATTAAGAAGCGACGCAAGCGTATGGCGAAGAAGAAGCACCGCAAGCTGCTTCGCAAGACTCGCCACCAGCGTCGCAATAAGAAGTAGATCGTTCTATAAGCAAAGCGCTAGCCCTTCGGGACTGGCGCTTTTTGCTTTCCGGCGACCGGGCACCGGCACCGAACGTCGTAGGCTGGAACAATGGCCACCGCACACCTGACCCTGATCGGCAAGCCCGGTTGTCACCTCTGCGACGACGCACGTGACCTCGTCGGCAGTGTCGTCGCCAAGCTCGAAGGCGTCGCGGCAGCACCCACGATCACTTTCGAGGAACGTTCCATCCTCGATGACGCCGAACTGCACGAACGCTATCTTGAGGACATTCCGGTGCTCCTCATCAACGGCAAGGTGCATAATTACTGGCGCATCGACCCCGTGCGCCTGCGCAGTGCTCTACTGGAGGTCTCATGACCATTCGCCACATCGTCTGCTGGAAACTGAACGCTCTCACCCCGCGCAGAAAGGCTGACGACGCTGCGGGCATCGTGGCCGGCCTCGAGGCTCTTGTGGGCGTCGTTCCCGAAATTCGTGCGTTGACCGTGGGACCGGATGTTGCCGGTGATGACAACTGGGACGTCGCGCTGATCGCCGATTTCGACGACCTCGACGCGCTCGATCGCTACCAGAAGCACCCAGAGCACAAGAAGGTCGGCGCGTTCATTCGCACCGTTGTCGCCGACCGTCTCGCCGTCGACCTCAAGGTCTGACAGCGCCACCGAGCCGTGAGTTTCAGCTCAATTCTCGCGAAAAACGGGTCGAGACTCACGGGTCGGCGAGCTTCGGCGAACTAACGGAGGCGGGGGAGACGGCGCACGAGCAGCAGGAGCGCGCCAAAGCCCAGCACGATCAGGGCAGCGGATGCCGTACCTCCGGTCGTGACGCCGCCGCCGGCGATGGCCAGGAGTGTGTTGTCGCTGTCGATCACCCGGGGCGGCGCCTATGGACTCCAGCTGCGAGCCGCGAAGCCGGAGTCATCCTTCGTTTTCAGCGCCCCTACCTACTGCCATTCGCGGGATCTGCCCGTGGTTGGCGCGCCGTGTTCGCACATAGTCGCAAAAACGGCTTTAGCCACTGTCCCGAGGCGCGATTCGCCGGTAGGGTCGCAATCGGCGGGACGGATCCTGCCGAGCGACGCCGTACAGGTGATTCCGGCTGAGGGAGACAATGACCATGGGCGCTCGACCCGACACTCGACGTCTTCGCCGATGCCGCTCGCCTCAAACGGTCGCGATGGTGCCAGCGCCCGACTGTGAAGCCGTCGGTGCGGTATCCGCTCAGGAAGAGTCATCATGACCGCAGAGCGCAAGGCGCCGCTGCCTCCGCGATGGTTCATCAAGCTGGCGTGGAAGGTTCACCGTGGCCTGTACCGAGCAACAGGGGGACGCCGCGGCCTCTGGCCCGCCCGAGTCGACAAGTGGGGCACACTGCGCCTCACCACGATCGGGCGCCGCAGCGGTCAGGAGCGACCGGTAATCGTCGGCTACCTCGACGATGGGCCGAACCTGGTGACCATGGCGATGAACGGGTGGGGTGAGGGGGAACCAGCCTGGTGGCTCAACCTGCAGGCTCACCCGGAGGCCGACGTTCAACTCGCTCACGGTCCCCGTCGGGTGGTCGCGCACGCTGCGACCGGCGCCGAGCGCGATCGGCTGTGGGACCGTTGGCGCACCCTCGACAAAGAACTCGATAACTTTGCGCGTCGCCGGTCAATGGAGACGGCCGTGGTGGTGCTCGTCCCCGCAACGAAAAGTGCAGCTGCCGAGCCAGATCGCCGCAAGCCGTGAGTTTGCCGGCGAAAAACAAGCCAAAACTCACGGCTCGGTGAGCCCTGAAGTTTGCCCTAAAGGCTTAAGGCTCGAGGCGCGTGGGGCCGCGGAAGAGGTAGGTGACCTCCCGAATCGAGGCCTGGTGCAGCATGAGCATCAGCACGCGGGCGAGGCCCATGCCGAAACCGCCGTGGCTGGGTACGCCGTAGCGGAAGAAGTCGAGGTAGCCCCCGATCTCCTTCGGGTCGAGACCCTTTTCGATCGCCTGGGCTTCGAGCACCTCGATGCGGTGCTCGCGCTGGGCGCCGGTGGAGATCTCGGTGCCGTTGAAGATGAGGTCGTAGCTCTTGGTGATCGACGCGTCGCCCTCGTGACGCATGTGGTAAAACGGGCGGATGCTCGAGGCGTAGTCGGTGAGGAACACGAATTCGTGCCCATACTTCTCGGCCACGTAGGCGGCGATCTGACGCTCGCCCTCCGGGTCCATGTCGTCGTCGTCGCGGGGAACCTCGTAGCCGCGGCTCTTCACGATCTCCTTGGCTTCGGCGAGCGGGATGCGCGGGAACGGCGTGCTCGGAACGGTCACCTCAACGTCGAACAGGGCCTTGACCTCGTCGCCGTGCTTCGCTTTGACCGCGGTGAAGCCGGCGACCATGAGATCTTCGTGCAGCGCCATGACGTCGTCATGGCTGTCGATCCAGCTGATCTCCGAGTCAATACTGGTGAACTCGGTGGCGTGGCGGCTCGTGAACGAGGGGTCGGCGCGGAACGCCGGGCCCACCTCGAAGATCTTGCCGAAACCGGCCGACTGGGCCATCTGCTTGAAGAACTGTGGGCTCTGCGCGAGGTACGCCTTGGTGTCGAAATAGCCCACCTCGAACAGTTCGGCGCGCGACTCGCTCGCACTGGCCATGAGCTTGGGGGTGTGCAGCTCGATGAAGTCGTGCTCGATCCAGTACGTGCGCAGCGCGTGCTCGAACGTGGTCTGGATGCGGAAGATGAGGTTCTGCTTCGGGTTGCGCAGGTCGAGGAAGCGCCAGTCCATCCGCTTGTCGAGGCTCGAGTCGGCCGCGATCGGCGTCTCGGGAATGGCAGCGGACACCACCTCGAGGGTGGCGAGCTTAATTTCGATGCCGCCGAGCTTCACTCGCTCGTCGTGTTTGAGCTGCCCGGTGACGGTCACGAAGGTGCCCTGGGCGAGGCCCGAGATGCTCGTGGCCGGCTCGTCGGCGACAACCTGGCCGTCGGCATCCGTGCTGCGGGGATTGACCAGCTGCACGGCACCGGATTCGTCGCGAAGCACGACGAATTGCACCTTTTTCTGGTCGCGCACCGTGTCGACCCAACCCGACACCGAAACGGTGCCGTCATCGAGAGCGGACAGGTTCTTGATCAATACGCGCGAAGTCACTATTCGAGTTTAGCCGGAGCTGTCGCGGGCCGCTCTCACGGCGGATTCTAGGCTGGCCCCTCCGTAGACTGGTCGGGTGGTAGCCAGTCAAGTGCATCTCGTGCGTCACGGTGAGGTTTTGAACCCCGATCGCGTGCTCTACGGACGGCTGCCGAACTATCGGCTCTCTGAGCGGGGCGTGCTCATGGCGGCCACCGCCGCCGAGGAACTGGTCGAACGCGGCCGCGCCGTCGTGCGCGTCATCGCGTCGCCGCTGCAACGCGCGCAGGAATCGGCCGCGCCGATCGCCGCGGCCTTCGCACTGTCGATCGACACCGACGAACGGCTCATCGAACCGACGAACGCGTTTGAAGGCAAGCGGATGCGCGGCCCTGACGGCGCGCTGCGCGACCCTCGCAACTGGCCGGCCCTGATCAACCCGCTCCGGCCGAGCTGGGGCGAACCGTTCCGCTCCGTCTCCACCCGCATGCTCGCGGCTATCGACGATGCCTGGAACTCGGTCGATGAGGGTGACGTTGTGCTGGTCAGCCACCAATTACCGATCTGGATGGTGCACCGCGCGCTGGTCCACGAACGCCTCGCCCACGATCCGCGGAAACGCCGCTGTGACCTGTCGAGCATCACCACGGTCTCCTGGCACGGCGACCACTTCGCTGAAACCGCCTATGCCAGTCCGGCACTGGCTCTTCTCGACCCGAGCAATGATGTGGGTGCTGTATGAAACGCCGTCTCTCTCCACTGATTGCCCTGGCTGCCGCTGCCTTTCTGCTCACCGGTTGCTCCTCCGACCCCCTCGCTGACCAGTACCGGGAAGGCTCGAGCAAGGGGTTCATCGCCGGCGACGGCAGTGTGACCGAGATCGCCCTCGCCGATCGTGGCGAGCCCATCGACTTCTCGGGCGTGACAGAGACGGGTGAGACCGTGTCGAGCACAGACAAGCTCGGTGAGGTTCTCGTCGTCAACTTCTGGTACGCGAGCTGCGCGCCGTGCCGTGCCGAGGCATCCGATCTGCAGAGCATCAACGCGCAGTTCGAGAACGAGGGCGCGAGCTTTCTCGGAGTGAACGTGCGTGACCAGGCCCCGAACGCCCTCGCCTTCAACGAGACCTACAGCGTTACCTACCCCTCGGTGCTCGACGTGGACACCGGCGCCATGCAGCTCGCCTTCAGCGGCAGCATTCCGCCCAACGCTGTGCCGACCACCCTCGTGCTCGACGCCGAAGGCCGGGTCGCGGCGCGCATCCTCGGCCAGCTCACCTCGCCGTCCATTTTGGAAACCCTGATTCGCGACACGATCGCGGAGAGCCCCACCGAGACCAGCAGCACCGAGTGAACAATCCCTTCGGAGAGATCGTCTTCAGCGGTCAGCTGCTCTTCGCTATCCCCATCGCCCTGCTCGCCGGCCTGGTGTCCTTCGCCTCCCCGTGCATCCTGCCGCTCGTACCCGGCTACCTCGCTTATATCGGCGGCTTCACCGACGGACGCACCGGCGCCTCGAAGCGGGATCGGCACGGTCGCACCCGGCTCCTCGCCGGGGTCGGCCTGTTCGTGCTCGGCTTCACCGTGGTGTTCGTACTCACCGGCGTGGTGTTCGGTGCCGCCGGATTCTGGCTCAACTCCTATCGCGACCTGATCACGCGGCTCGCCGGCATCGTTGTCATTCTGCTGGGCCTGGTCTTCGTCGGCCAGTTCGGCGCGATGCAGCGCACGATCAAAACCAACTGGCGTCCGAAAATGGGCCTGGCCGGCGCTCCCGTGCTCGGCGCGGTGTTCGCGGTGGGCTGGACCCCCTGCACCGGCCCGACCCTCACCGCCATTAACTCGCTCAGCCTCGGCACCGGTTCGCCCTGGCAGGGCGGACTGCTCGCGCTGTTCTACTCCCTCGGCCTCGGAATCCCGTTTCTGCTGATCGCGCTCGGCCTCAACTGGGCCACTGGGTCCATCGCATTCCTGAAACGGCATATACGTGCCATCAACCTGTTCGGCGGGGTTTTGCTCGTCGTCATCGGAGTACTCATGGTGAGCGGCATCTGGAACACCTGGCTCCTCGACCTGCAAGGGGTGATTGGCAGCTTTGTCCCGGCCATCTGACCACATCGATTCCCGCCCGCAAACGCCGCAGGCCGGCGTCGTGCAGCCCAAGCTCGGCATCACGGGCTGGTTGCGCTGGTTCTGGCGTCAGCTCACGAGCATGCGCACCGCCCTGTTCCTGCTGCTGATGCTCGCCATCGCCGCCATACCCGGATCGCTCGTGCCGCAACGCACGTCGGACCCGAACGGCGTCACCCAGTATTTTATCGACCACCCCGACCTGGCACCGGTGCTCGACACGGTGCAGGCCTTCGACGTGTACAGCTCGGCCTGGTTCTCGGCGATCTACCTGCTGCTGTTCATCTCACTCATCGGCTGCGTCATTCCGCGCACCAAGCACCACTTCCAGGCCCTGCGCGCCAAACCGCCGACCACCCCGGCACGCCTCGCCCGCCTGTCGGGTTTCACCACTCGCGACGCACCGGCCCACACGGATGCCGCCACCGCCATCACGCACGCCCGCACCCTGCTGAAATCCAGCGGCTACCGCGTCGCCCGCTTTGACGCAGCGAGCGAGTCATCCGTTTCAGCGGAGCGCGGCTACCTGCGCGAGACCGGCAACCTGCTCTTTCACGCCGCTCTCGTGGGCGTTCTGATCACCGTCGGCTTCGGCGGCGGTTACGGCTTCAGCGGCCAACGCGTGTTGGTCGAGGGCCAGACCTTTGTCAACACCCTGCTCGCCTACGACTCCTTCAATCCCGGGCGGTTCTTCGACGACGCCACCCTCGACCCGTACACCCTGAACCTGGACGACTTCGCTGTCTCCTACGAACAGCAAAACCTACAGGCCTACGGGCAGCCGATCGACTTCACCGCCGACGTGACCGTCACCCCCAAGGGTGGCGCCGCCGACCCCGGCGTCGTCAAGGTGAACGCACCGCTGCGCACGAACGGCACCAACATCTACCTGCTCGGCAACGGGTACGCGCCGACCATCACGGTCACCGCCCCCGACGGCACCGTCGTGTTCTCCGACTCGGTGCCGTTCTTGCCGCAGGACGCCAACTTGACCTCACTGGGCATCGTGAAAGTTCCCGACGGCCTGGCCGAGCAGCTCGGCATGATCGGCTTCTTCTACCCGACCCAGGACAAAATGGCCTCCGGCGCCAATTTCTCCAGCTATCCCGATCTGGAATACCCGTTGCTCACCCTCAACGTCTACACCGGTGATCTCGGACTCGATGACGGTGTACCGACCTCCGTGTATGCCCTCACCACCGACACCCTGACGCAGCAGACCGGCGGCGCCACCGGCGTCGACTCGATCGAGCTCAAGCCGGGCGCATCGGCCGAGCTGCCGAACGGGCTCGGCACCGTCAGCTTCGTCGACAACGACCCGGCCGCCTCCGCCGCCGGCGATTTCTCCCAGTCAGTTTCGCGCTTCGCGAGCTTCGACATTCACCACGACCCCACCCAGGTCTGGCTGATCTCGTTCTCCGCGCTCGTTCTGTTCGGCCTGTTCACCGGACTACTCGTGCCGCGTCGCCGGGTCTGGGTGAAAGCCAGCACCCGCCCCGACGGCAGCGTGCACCTCGAATACGCCGGCCTCGCCCGTGGTGACGACCCGGCCCTCGAAGCCGCCGTCACCGCCATGGCCGACCGTCACCTCAAACTGTTGAAGACCCACCAACCCGTCGTCGCCACCCCCGAATCGCCCCGAAGAGATGACCTAGGCTTACATCGTGAATCTGACTGATCCCGCACTGCTCAACTCGTACTCGCTCTACGCGCTGTACTCGGCGATGGCCGTCTACGCCCTCGCGTTCATCGCTTTCGCCGTTGACCTCGCCCGTCGCTCGAGCGCCGTCGACGCCATCGAGGCGGCCGACCTGGTCGAAGTGGATGCCGCACCCGCGTCCGGCGCCGCCGCATCCGCTGGCAGCACCCGTACCCTCGCGCGACCGGCCCTGAAACAGCCCGTGCTGCGCCGCATCAGCGCCCGCATGGACAACGATGCTGCCCTGCCTTATGGGCGGTCATCGAGCTTGCGCGTGGGAGTCGCCCTGACCGTGCTGGCCTGGGCGCTGCACCTCGCGGCCACCATCATGCGCGGCTTCGCAGCCGACCGGGTGCCGTGGGCGAACATGTACGAGTTCGCCATGACGGGCACCCTGCTCATCATGACGGTGTTCCTGATCGTGCTGATCCGGTCAGACCTGCGCTTTCTCGGCACCTTCGTCACCGGCCTCGTGCTCGTGCTGCTCGGGGTGGCCGCCCTGCAGTTCTACGTGGAAGTGGCCCCGTTGCCGCCGGCGCTGCAGTCGGCCTGGCTGGTCATCCACGTCTTCGTAGCGTCCCTGGCCACCGGAATGTTCGCGCTCGGCTTCGCGCTGTCGACCGTGCAGCTGCTGCAGTTCAGGCGGGAGAACCACGTACTCGAGGGAACGGCCGCGCCGCGCGGAGCCGTCTCATCCGCTCTTCGCTTGCGCTTCCTGGCCACGCTGCCGTCTTCAGCGACGCTGGAGAACCTGGCCTACCGCATCAACATCATCGGCTTCATTTTGTGGACCTTCACCCTCATGGCCGGCTCAATCTGGGCCGAACAGGCCTGGGGTCGTTACTGGGGCTGGGACACCAAAGAGGTGTGGACCTTCATCATCTGGGTCATCTACGCCGGCTACATTCACGCCCGCGCGACCCGCGGCTGGCGCGGATCACGCTCAGCCTGGCTCGCAATCATCGGATTCTCCGCCGTCATGTTCAACTTCGGCATCGTCAACGTGTTCTTCAAGGGACTGCACGCCTACTCCGGACTGTAACCCGCGCGAGAGCGGGAATAGCGTTGTTTCGACCGGGTTGAAGCAACAATTTTCCCGCTTTCGCGGTATGAACTTGCGCTAGGCACCGGCGACGAGCGCGTGGGTTCGAGCTAGGCGCGCGAGCCACCAGTCGCGGCGTTCCGGGCTGGCGGCGTGCTGCGTCAGCAGTGCCGCATCGGGAACGACCCGGCGCACAGGGACAGCCCCGTTGACCGGAAGCAGCGGTTCACGGGTCACGTCGTCGGCGAGCAGCGAGGCAGTGCCGAGGCCGCAGTCGAAATACAGTCCGGGAACGGATGCCGCGAGGTGGGCGCCCATGGACAGCCCGACCGAGGTGTCGAGGGCGCTGGAAACCACGACCGGCAGCCCGGTCTGGCCGATGATGGACAATGCGGCGCGGATGCCGCCGAGCGGCTGAGCCTTGATCACCAGGATGTCGGCAGCACCGGCTCTGGCGACGGCGAGCGGGTCGCCGCTCTTGCGCACGCTCTCGTCGGCGGCGATCGGCACGCTCAGGTAGGCGGTGCGGTGGCGAATCTCGGCGAGTTCGGGCACGGTCATGCAGGGCTGCTCGACATACTCGAGGTCGAAGGCGCTCAACGCGTGAATGGCGTGTTCGGCTTCGTCGACGTTCCACAGGCCGTTCGCATCGATGCGGATGCGTCCCTCAGGGCCGAGTACGCGGCGCACCTCGGCCACGCGGGCCACGTCGTCGGCGAGGGTCTGATCGGGGCTGGCCACCTTCACCTTGGCGGTTCGGCAGCCGGGAAAACGAGCGAGCACCTCAGCGACCTTGTGCGCGGGAACGGCCGGCACGGTGGCGTTGACCGCAATGCTTGTGCGCAGTGCGTGCGGAGTGGGTTGCCAACCGAAGTCGATGGCGGCCCGGAGCCAGTTCGCGGCCTCGGCATCGTCGTATTCACCGAACGGCGAGAACTCGGTCCACCCTTCGGGCCCCTCCAACAGCAGCGCTTCACGATTGTCCAACCCGCGAAACCGGTCGAACAGTTTCAGGGAGACAACGTGCGCGGAACCGAGAAGCTCTTCCAGGGGCGGGACCGTGGCATCCAGTGAGGTCATCATGGTTCCAGTGTGTCAGCCTCCGGCTGGGTAGACGGCCAGCGCCGCACTAATCCTCTTCGCCCTAGTCCTGCTCATACAATTCGTCGCCGTCATGGTCGTGGTCGACGCCGTTCGGTTTCACGTTGACCATGGCCACGGGAATGCCGGGGGCGATCAGTAGGTAGGCGTCTTCGAAACGACCCTCGCCGCTATTCACCCGCAACCAGAAGGGCAGGCCGACGGCGAGGGCCCCATCGATCTCGACCTGAATGGATTCGATGGAACGACCGCCGAGCGAATAGGGTTTGCCGCCGTAGACGATGTCGATTCGGTTCATAGTTCGTCCTTCGCGGAGCTGGATGGTGACGCCGGCGAGCGGGGTTCCGGAACGATCTGTAATCCGACGGAGGAATTGGCCGTGGCCATGAGTGCTTCGATCCAGTCCCGGTTGAGCGTGGGCGAACGACTGCCGAAGTATTTATAGGCGATGGAAATGCCGGGGTGCAACCAGATCGTGCTGCGCCCGTCCCCGGCCTGCGGGTCGTCGCGCCAGCTGAAATAGAACGATTCGCCGCGGCGCAGTTTGGCACCGATGACGACCTGGATATGAGCCAGGATGCGATCGTCGAAGTCCGCGGTGAGGGTCGAGTCGTAGGTCAGTTTTCCCATGTCTCGCTCCTGCTCGCGTGCAATCGATGTGGCTGGCGTTCAGTCCCGCAGGTAATGCTCCAACCTCGGTACGTGCAGCAGCGCCAGCGCACGCTTTTCAATCTGTCGCACCCGCTCCCTGGTGACTCCCTCAATGTGGGCGATCTGGTCGAGGGTGCGCGGCTCATTACCGTCGAGGCCGAACCGTGCCCGCAGGATGGAACGTTCCCGCGGTGGCAGGGTATCGAGAAAATAGCGGATGTCGGCGGCCCGCAGGGTCAGCGTGGCATGTTCGTCGGGCTGGGGAAGGTCATCGTCGATGATGAGCTCGGCCATGTCGCCGGCGCCGTCACCGACCGGGGTGTGCAGGGAAATCGGCTCGTTGTCGTATTGCAGCAGCCGAAGCACGTCTCGCACGGGAAGCTGGGCGGCTTCACCGATCTCGCGTGCCGTGGGATCACGGTCGAGCACGCTCGTGAGGTCGCGCCGGATGCGCTTGATCTTGTTGAGCTTCTCGGCGGTATGCACCGGGATGCGGATCATGCGCGACTTGTCGGCCATGCCGCGGTGGATGGCCTGTCGAATCCACCAGGTGGCGTAGGTCGAAAACTTGTAGCCGGTCATGAAGTCGTATTTCTCGACGGCACGGACGAGTCCCATATTGCCGTCCTGCACGAGGTCCATGATGGGCACGCCACGACCGGAATAGTGCTTGGCGATGCTCACAACCAAACGCAGGTTGGCTTCGATGAACTGGTTCTTGGCGCGGCGCCCGTCGTGCACCAGCCAGGCCAGCTCGCGCGCGTCGGCCGAATCCCGCGTGGCCGCGCCTTCGACCTTCAGTAGTCGAGCCTCGGCGAACAGCCCCACCTCGATGCGGCGAGCCAGGTCGACTTCCTGCTCGGCATTGAGCAGGCTCCCCTTGCCGATGCGCCGCAGGTAGTCTCCGAACGCATCCGTTGACGCGGCGTTGTAATTGCCCGGCACGGCGGCTCGGCGGGGCGATGCGGTGCGGGATTCCTGAACGGTGGTCGTCATGAGTGTGCGCCCCCGCAGTTGATCGTGCTGCCGTGTGTGGTTTTCATGGCGACCTCCCCGTACTTTCCAAGTCATTAGTACACCCCCGAACGGGGTGGATGGCAAGGGGTTGACTTCTTGCTTGGTCCACAGTACCTGAGGTTTTTTCGTCTTCTCAATCGTCTTTCTTATGAGTTGGAGACAGCGCCCCGGCCCCGCGTAGGCTGACAGCATGAGCGAACAGGTATCCGAAATCTTCGACGCAAGCCAATGGAAGGCCGTTGCGGGCTTCGAGAATCTCACCGATCTCACCTACCACCACGATCGCAGCGGTCGGATCGCCCGCATCGCGTTCGATCGGCCCGAAGTGCGCAATGCCTTCCGGCCCCGCACCGTCGATGAGTTGTTCGCGGCTCTGGACGACGCGCGCACCAACTCGAAGATCGGCGTCGTACTGCTCACCGGCAACGGGCCGAGCGCCAAAGACGGTGGCTGGGCCTTCTGTTCCGGCGGAGACCAGCGCATTCGGGGCCGCGACGGCTATAAGTACGCCGAGGGGGACACCGCGTCGGGTATCGACTCGGGGCGGGCGGGACGCCTGCATATTCTGGAAGTGCAGCGGCTCATCCGTTTCATGCCCAAGGTGGTCATCGCCGTCATACCCGGCTGGGCAGCAGGCGGGGGACACTCGCTGCACGTGGTCTGCGACCTGAGCATCGCGAGCGCCGAACACGGCAAATTCAAGCAAACGGATGCCGACGTCGGTTCCTTCGACGCCGGATACGGCAGCGCCTATTTTGCCCGCCAGGTCGGCCAGAAGGCCGCCCGCGAGGTGTTCTTTCTGGCACGGGAGTATTCGGCCCAGCGCGCCCTGGAGATGGGCGCGATCAACGCGGTCGTTCCGCATGCCGAGCTCGAGACGGTCGCGCTGGACTGGGCCCGCGAGATTTTGACCAAGTCGCCCACCGCCATTCGGATGCTCAAATTTGCTTTCAACGCTGTGGACGACGGCCTGGTCGGCCAGCAGGTGTTTGCCGGCGAGGCGACCCGGCTGGCCTACGGCACCGACGAGGCCGTCGAGGGGCGGGACTCGTTCCTGGAGAAGCGCGAACCCGACTGGTCGCCGTATCCCTGGCAGTACTGACGTGGGCGGGCGCTCGTGAGGCCGCTTCGGGTGCTCGCGCCGGAGCATCCGCTCGACTTTCTGGCCGTGCTACGGGATGCGCTGGCCGGAAGCGGGCCGGCCGTGCTTCCGGTGCCAGTCGGTGCCGGCGCGGCGGAACCCGACGCGAGAACGCACCTCGGGGCCGTGCCGAAACGCGTCGCCGTGGTGATCGAGACCTCGGGGTCGACCGGCACGCCCAAGCGGGTCATGCTCTCCACCAACGCGCTGCTCGCCGGCGCTGCAGCCTCGGCCGTGGCCCTCGGCGGAGCCGGACAATGGCTCTTGGCGCTGCCCGTGCACTATATCGCCGGGGTGCAGGTGCTCGTGCGGTCCATCGCCGCCGAGACCACCCCTCTCGTGCTGGCGCCTGGCCACTTCGACCCGCAGGATTTTCGGCGGCTGGCCGAGACCATGACCGAACCGCTGCGCTACACCGCGCTGGTTCCGGTGCAGCTGGCCCGCCTGCTCGACGCAGCGGATGACCCGGCCCTGTTGGCCGTGCTGCGTCGCTTCACCGCGATTCTGGTCGGCGGGCAAATGATCCAACCTGAACTCATATCGAGGGCGGCCGAACTCGACGTGCGCGTCGTACGCACCTACGGGTCGTCGGAAACCGCCGGCGGTTGCGTCTACAACGGTGTTGCGATCGGGGACACCCTCATTCGTGTCGTCGACGGGCAGCTCGAACTGTCGGGTTCGGTGCTCGCCGAGGGCTACCTCGACGATGCGGCGCGCACTGCTGACCGCTTTCTGCTGGAGCACGGCGTGCGCTGGTATCGCACCGGCGACCTCGGCGAGGTCGATCCGCAGAGTGGCGGCGTCACGGTGCTCGGCCGCGCCGATAACGTGATCATTTCGGGCGGCGAGAAGGTGTCGCTCGATGCCGTCGAACGGATTGTGCGCGTGTATCCGGGGTTCGAGCAGGCCGTCGTGGTCGGCGTCGACGACGAGAGGTGGGGGCAGGTGCCGGTCATCGTGGTGGCCGGGGGAGCCATCGAGGGGGGGCTCGCGGCATCCGTTGTGGCGCTGCTGGGACGTGCGGCACGGCCTGCACGCATCGTGCGAGTGCCGGAGATCGTGCTGCTGGCTTCGGGCAAACCCGATCGCCGCGCGCTGGCTGGTGCTGCGGCCAGTCTTGCGCAGGCCGATCCGGCGCTGGACAGTACGATGGGGGCGTGGCACAAGGAGCTCGGCCGGTCAGGCCCAAACAACAACGATTGAACCCCGCGGCGAAGCTGTCCGGTGCTGATGCCGGCACCAGGACCAGCGGCAAGTCAGGACATCCGGCCTTCAAGAATGGCCCGCCGCGCAAGGGACCGGCCGCGGTCAAGCCGGCCACCGCCGCCGACTGGATCTCGGGCGCACGATTGCGCACCCTGCCGCTCGCCGTCGCTCCGGTCCTGGTCGGCACCGGTGCTGCTATCGTCGCGAGCGGCCCCGGCATTTATCACCCGGTACGCGCGCTCCTCGCGCTCGCCATTGCACTGCTGCTGCAAATCGGCGTCAACTACGCCAACGACTACTCCGACGGCATTCGCGGCACCGATGCCTTTCGCGTCGGACCGGCCAGACTCACCGGCGGCGGCGTTGCGAACCCGCGTACCGTGCTGCGCGTTGCCCTCGTCTTTTTCGGCCTTGCTGCCGTCGGGGGAGTGACCCTCGTCGTGCTGACGCAATACTGGTGGCTCCTGGCCGTTGGCGTGGTCGCTCTCGCCGCTGCGTGGTTCTACACCGGCGGCAAGAAGCCCTACGGCTACCTGGGACTGGGCGAACTGTTCGTGTTCGTGTTCTTCGGTCTGGTCGCCACCGCCGGCACGACTTATGTGCAGGTCGGTGAATTCACGACCGAAAGCGTGCTCGGTGGTGTGGCCATTGGGCTGATCGCGTGCGCGGTGCTCATGGTCAACAACCTGCGCGACATCGTTCCCGACAAGGCCGCCGGCAAGCGCACCCTCGCAGTGCGGATCGGCAGCACGGCCTCCCGGGTCGTGTTCTGCGTCTTTCTGCTGCTGCCGTTCGTGATCGCCGGGTTCTTCAGCGTGTTTTATCCGCTCGGAATTTTCACGTTCTTCGTGCTGCTGCTGGCGCTGCCGGCCTGCCTCATCACGATCACCGCGACGTCGGCGAAGGAGCTCATCCTCGCACTGAAGCTGACGAGCCTCGCGGCGCTCGCCTACGGCCTGCTACTGGGACTTGCTTTCGCGTTCTGAGCCGGTCTGTTCCTGCGTATTCAGAGCCAGATCCTCGACCTCGGAATCCGGGTTCACCGGCTCCCTGTCGGGGTGCCGGGCCCGGTACAGGTCACGGGCAACGCTCTCGCGGGACTTGCCCAGAAAAAGGTAGGACAGGCACAGTCCGAGCAGGGCGGCGATCACGGCCGCAGCCCACGGCCAGAATCCCAGGGACAGCAGAATCGCCAGCGGAACGGCAAACATCAAGACGCGCAGCACGGAGTAGTACAGCCACGGGGGCACGGATTTCATGGATCCAGCTTAGAATGCCGCGGCTGGGCATCCGCACATGTCTCTCACGGCCAAGCGGCTTACAATCGGGATATGCCCAAGCTCTTGATCGGACTAGGACTGGCCCTGGTCATTCTCACGGTCTACACCCTCGTGGACTGCGCCGTTTTTGACCGCAAACGCATTCGCGGATTGCCCCGCTGGGTCTGGATTTTCGTCATCGTGCTGGTTCCGCTGATCGGCCCGCTGCTCTGGTTGCTCGTCGGCCATGGTCGGGCCACGCCGACTACCCGATCCTTCCGATCGGTCGCTCCTGATGACGATCTGGATTTTCTGCGCGGGTTGAACAGCGGCGGCAGCGTTACCACCGCTACCGGAGAAAACCGCCCATTCAACGAGAAGGACCAGCAGGAACGCATCCGTCGCATGGAGCAGGACCTCGCTGATCTCGACAAGAACGACCCGACACCGAAAAAGGGTGGTGCCGCTGGCGCTGCCGACACGGCTGGCGTCGACCCGAAAAAGAAGAAGAGCGAACCGGGCGATGGCGAGCAGCCTGGCCGTCGGGATGCCTGAGAATACCGTTGTAAACCCAACCCGTACTAGCCCGGCGACCGATTTCAGCATCGCCCTCCTGAACGAATTCGTTCGACTCGGAGTGCGTGATCTGGTGCTCTGCCCCGGCGCACGATCGCAGGCCCTCGCCTTGGCGGCGGCTGAACTGGAACGAACCGGCAGCATCCGCTTGCATGTGCGTACCGACGAGCGCAGCGCCGGTTTTCTCAGCGTCGGCCTCGCGCTCGAAACCGGTCTGCCCGCCCTCGTCGTGGTGACCTCGGGAACCGCTGTCGCCAACCTCCACCCGGCCGTGCTCGAAGCACACCACGCCGGGGTGCCGATGATCCTGCTCACGGCGGACCGCCCGTCCGAGCTGCGCGGCATCCGCTCGAATCAGACCACCGTGCAGGCGGGCCTGTTCGGGGTTGCCACGCGGCTGTGCCTGGATGTTCCCGCTCCGGTCGGTGAACCCGATGAGGCCGAAATCGCCACGGCGCTCGCGCGGCAGGCAATGGATGCCGCCACCGGCGCCGCGACCACGGCTCCCGGCCCCGCGCAACTGAACCTGGCCTTTCGCGAGCCGCTGTCGTCGGCACTGCCGATGGGGCTGACCGTGCTGACGCCGGTTGCCCGCGCTGCTTCCGGGCCGACCGACGAGCCGACGATGCTGCTTGCGCCGGGACCGCGCACGGTCGTCGTGGCCGGTGACGGTGCCGGTCCAGCGGCCGAAGAGCTCGCCTATGCCGGCGGCTGGCCGTTGCTCGCCGAGGTGTCGAGCGGCGCCCGATTCGGACCGAACCTGATCGTGCACTACCGGGAACTGCTCGCTGCCATCGATCTCGGCGGTCAGGTTGAACGCGTCATCGTGTTCGGCCACCCCACCCTCAGCCGTGAGATACCGGCCCTCATCGCACGCGACGGTGTCGAGACCATCGTTGTCGCCCCGACCGGATTCGAATGGTACAACCCCGGCCACGTCGTACGAGCCTTCACCCGCTCGATCGGAGCGGATGCGGCGTGCGCTGCGGCCTCGCGCACGCCGGCCGGCCGCGAGTGGCTGGGCCGCTGGGTCATGACCAGCCGGGCGCTATCGGAGGCAGAGGCGAGCGCGGAACGGGTACCGATCGACAAACGCGGCATAACCCGCCCTGAACTGGCCGTGCTGCGCGCCCCGCTGACTCGGGCGCTGCTCGTCGACGCGGTGTGGCGGGCGTCGTGGCCGCACGACCGGCTCGTGCTCGGCGCCTCCCGGCTCATTCGCGAGGCTGACAAGCGCGTGCTCGGTAAGAAGATCACCGTGCTGGCCAACCGTGGACTGGCCGGTATCGACGGCACCATCGCGACGGCACTCGGTGTGGCGCTCGCGAGCCAGGCCGAACCGGAGCCGCGCTCGGTCGGGGTGACTCGGGTGTTGCTGGGCGATCTCACTTTTTTGCACGACGTCGGGTCTCTGCTGCTCGCCCCGGGAGAGCCCAGGCCAAGGGTTCAGGTGATCGTGGGCGTCGACGGCGGCGGCAGCATCTTCGACGGCCTTGAGGTTGCCGCAACCGCCCCGCCCGCGGCGATGGAGCGCGTGCTGTACACCCCGCGCAGCGTCGACCTCAAGGCGCTCGCCACAGCCTACGGCTGGGACTACGAGCTGGCCGCCACCCGCAGCGACCTCGAGCGCGCCCTCACCGGTGTCCATACCCGACCTGCAATCCTTGAGGTTCCGCTCGTTCGGTAGTTTTGGCTCGGCCATCGAGTAATCCACAGATTCGCCGGGGCAAGTAACCGCATTCGTGCGAATGGGTACCGTTAACGTAAACGGATGCCGGGAGGCCCAGATGACCATCGACTCACCCCAGGGACAACCTCAGACCGCCGGCCTGGCCGAGCAGTTCCCCGGTCAGTTTCCCGTGCCGAGCCCACCGCGACGTCGCGGCGGCATCGTGCTCGCGGCCCTCATCGTCGGTATCAGCGCCTTCGTCACCGGCTGGATCCCGATTCTCGGGTTGCTCCTGGGGATCGCCGGCATCATCCTCGGCATCGTGGCTCTGCGCCGACCCGGCGGCAAATCGTTCGGTCTCGCGGGCCTGATCGGGTCGTCCCTGGCCGTGGTGGCCAACGTGCTGGTGACCGCTGTGATCGTGGTTGCGCTGGTGAAATCGGGAATCGGCACGGCCGTACTCACCGATGCCCAACCCGTCATCACTCCCTGCTACTCCTTCAACGGGCCGGGCGATTACCTCAACAACCAATCCGCTGAGAAGACGGAGGGCTGCATCACCTCCCTGGAACTGTGGGGTGAACGCGACGCCGACGGTGTCATCCATAAGACCGGGGTGGGCAGCATCCTGGGCAGCGTGCTGGTGGAACCGGTGTCGGTGGCCAGCACCGACGAATGGGCTCCGAGCGGCAGCCTCGACGACATGGTCGAGTTTCTGAACCAGAGTTACTTTCCCGAGGCCGGCGAGGTCACGAGCCTGAAGGAGGCTGTTACCCTCGACGGCGTCGACGCCAACCTCACCCGCCTGATCAGCACCGCAGAGAACACCCGGACCAAGGCGTTCCTCACCGTCTTCGCACCGGACACCTACCAGTCTGCCGACGAGCCAGTGAAATTCTTCGTGGTCTCCTTCGTTATTCCCGAGGACAACGGCGAGGAGATCATCGCCGCGGCCGTCGATTCCTGGCGCTGGAGGTAGCCGCGGAGTTCCCATTCACGCGCCCTCGCGGGCTGGACCGGCGGCCGTGAACGTGGCGGAGGCGGCGAGCCCGCCCGTGCCACGGGGGGCCAGGGCCACCGTGGCACGGCTGGCTTTGGCCAGCTGCGCGACGATGGCGAGGCCGAGGCCGCTCCCCGCGCTGTCGGAACGTGCACGCCAGAACCGGTCGAATGCACGGGAGCAGTCCTCGACGCTCAGGCCTGGGCCTTCATCGAGTACCTCGAGTTGCACCGTCTCGAGTGGCGCCGGGCCCAGCTGCCGTACCGCACGGTCAACCCGCGCAACGGGCACAGCGGAGGTGACGCGCACGATGATCGTGCTTGTGCCCGGGCTGACTGAGAGCGCATTGTCGACGTAGTTGTCGAGTATCTGTTCGACGGCTGTGGAGACCGCCGAGACCGACGCTGTGAGCGGACCGTCATAACGAATCGTGACGGCCGACTCCTGGGCGAGCGCCTGCCACTGCTCCACCCGTTCACGAGCAATCTCCGCCAGGTCGACGGTCATCAGTGGCGCCGACCGGCCCTCGGTGCGGCTGAGCAGCAGCAGTCCCTCGACGATCGTACCGAGGCGGTCGGCTTCAGCTTCGGCGGCTGCCAGCCGAACGGCAGCGCCCGCCGGGTCGGTGGATACCAGGCTTCCGGCGCGTTCCAGCTTGAGGCGCAGGGCGGTGAGGGGCGTGCGCAGCTGATGGGAGGCATCCGCTGCGAAGCGTCGTTGTTCCTGCAGCAGGGTGTCGAGGCGTTCGGCCATGATATTGAACGAGCGGGACAGGGAGCGCAGTTCCGGGGCGCCGCCGGACTCATCCGCCCGGGCGCTCAGATCGCCGTTGGACAGTCGCTCGGTGGCATCCTTCAAGAGCTTGAGCCGACGCGTGACCGAGGTCGAGAAGATGTAACCGACGATGCCCGCGAGCAGCACCGTGGTCAAGGCGACGATTCCGAGCATGCGGATCTGGTCGTTGACGGCGTCGTCGACGACCTGTTCCGGATAGGTCAGGCGCACCGCACCGTAGACTTCGTCGCCGCTGAACACGGGGACGGTCACGTAGAGCAGCTCCACCTGAAGGGTGTCGGAATACCGACTTCCCGACATGATCTGGCCACCGAGGGCGCCGGTGATCTCAGGGCGGGAAGCGTAGTCGCTGCCGATGCTGGACTGGTCGTCGTCACTCGTGGCGATCGCCGTTCCGGCCGTGTTCACGATGACGACCCGCGCGCCCCCAGCGTCGCGGTAGGTGCGAGCGAGAGCGGCCAGGCCCGCGTCATCATCGGTGATCGCCGATTCCAGCGCCTCCTCACTGCGGCCAGCGAGCACGAACGCGTCGCGTTCAAGGGACGTGATGATGCGGTCGCGTTCGACCGTGCGCAGGTACGTGCTCAGCGGCACGTCCTGCACGAGCAACATGAGCAGGGTGACCGCGATGAACGCCGCCATCAGCCGCCACTTCATGAGCGCGGCTCGGCCGGCTGCTCGAAGCGAAAACCGACGCCACGCACCGACTGAATCCAGCCGGGGTCACCGAGTTTCTTGCGGATCGCCGCGATATGGGCGTCGAGGGTCTTGGTCGTGCCGTACCAGTTGGTGTCCCACACATCGTGCAGGATTTCGGCTCGGCGCAGCGCGGCACCTGGGTCATCCGAGAGGTACACGAGCAGGTCAAATTCCTTCGCGGTGAGGTGGACAGGGCTGCCGCCAAGCAGCACGCGCTGGGCTCTGGTGTCGATGAGGAGCGGGCCGAAGCGGCGCTCGGTGGCGGGTGGGGCATCCGTTTCGGTGGTGCCGGTGCGGCGCGACACCGCGCGGATGCGGGCGACCAGCTCGCGCATGCCAAACGGTTTCACGACGTAGTCGTCGGCACCGATTTCGAGGGCGATCACCCGATCCATTTCGTCGTCCCGCGCGCTCACGACGATGATCGGGGTCTGTTCCTTTAAGCGGATGGCCCGGCAGACGTCGGTACCGTCCAGATCGGGCAGGCCCAGGTCGAGCAGAATGATGTCGGGGCGAAAGGAATCCACTGCGGCCAGCCCAGCCGTTCCGGTGGCGACACGGAGGGTCTCGAAGTTGGCGTAGCTGAGCCCGTCGATGAGGCCGTCCGCGACGGCCGCGTCATCCTCGATCACTAGAACTCGCATGACCCTAGTCTGGCGGCCCGGCGAGTGGCAGATAGCCGCGACCAGACCCGCGCTGATTTCTTGGACAAATCTTGGATCTACTCCGGGCCGATGTTTACCGACGATTTCGTAGTCTCGAATCATGAAATCAAAAACGATGATGGTGCTCTCGGTTGTTGGGGTACTCGGAACGGCCGGCGCGGCGATGGCCGTCAACTCGGACACACTGACCAACGCTCCCGTCGGACTGGTCGGCCAGGCCACCACCGTGCTCGAACCGATATCCACGCCGACCGCTACGCCGCCGGCCGTGCCCGCGCCGCCGCCCACCGCTGATGTCGGCGCGACCTGGACGCCGCTGGCGCCTCGACCGGCCGGCGCGAGCACCGCTGTGCCGGCGGCCGGTACCGCCGCAGAATTCGCCGGGGACGACTCGAGCCCGGCACCCGCTGCGGCACCCGCACCGGCTGCAACCGCGCCCGTTGCCGGCACGTCGGGGGGATCTGGCGCCTCGGGAGCGTACGACGACGATGACGATTCCTCGCAGGACGATGACTTCGCGCAGGATGATTCCGCGCACGAGGATGAGAGCGACGACGATGATGACTAAGCGCCGTCGGCCAGCCCATCACGCACGCAACATCACCGGGGCGGCGAGCGCGCTCGCGCTCGTGGGAATGGTCGCCGGATTTCAGATCGGCGCGGCAGCCGATGAGGTGACGCTGGCCAGCACGGGGACCACACCGGCCGGAGTCGCCGCCCCCGCGGTCGTTCCCGTGGCTGTCGCCCCGGCGACCAGTGCACCGGCCGTGCCCGCTCCGGAGGTAGTGCCCGCGCCGGTTGTCGCCGCACCCGCGCCGGCCGCAGCGCCGGCGGTGTCGGTACCCGCAGCAGCTGTGCCGGTTGCCGTTGCTCCGGCTCCCGCTGCGGCACCTGCTCCCGCTCCCGCGCCTGCTCCTCCGGCACCGGCACCCGCTCCGGCGCCTGTCGCGGCCTCGTCCGGAGGGTCCGGCGGCTAGCATGGCCTCGCGTACCTTCACTCCTCAGGCCATCGCCCGCGACGCCGTTCGGGCCGGCTATGCCGGAACGGGGGCCCGGCCGGAAACGCTCTCCCGCCGCGAGCCGCTGATGGGCGGCAGCTGTGGAATCACGTTGGTGGGGGCATCCGCTGCCCTGCTCGATGCGACGTTCGCGCTCGCTGACTGCCTGGAGCAGCTCTGGAGCCGATTCGTGAACGATAGTGACATCACGCGATTGAACTGGGCCGAAGGACGTGCGGTCGACGTCGACCCGCTGACCGTGCGCCTCATTCGAGCCATGCAGTCCGGTTGCGAGCTGACCCGCGGCGACTATGATCCCACGCTGCTGCCCGACCTGCTCGCGGCCGGGTATTCATCGTCGGCCATTGACCCGCGCCGGGTGACCCGCTTACCGGAGAGCGCGCGCTCGCCGGGCGACCTGGCCGGAATCCACATTGACGGAACAACGGTACGGCTCCCGCGCGGCACGACACTGGACGCGGGCGGCATCGGCAAGGGCCTGACCGCTGACCTCGTCTGCGAACTGGCCATGAACGAGGGTGCCTGGGGTGCACTCGCCGAGATCGGCGGCGACATCGCCGTTTGCGGACAGGGAGCAGACGGGCAGGCCTGGCGGCTGGGAGTCGAGGACCCGTTGAACCCGGCGAGCCACTGTGCCATCGTCCGTCTCGGTACGGGGGCACTGGCCACGTCGAGCCAGCGCAAGCGCCGCTTCACGACGACGGCCGGAGAGCATCACCACCTTCTCGACCCGCGCACCCACGACAGTGCGGCCACCCGGGTGCAAACCGTGTCGGTCATCGCGTCCACCGGCGCTCGCGCCGAAACCCTCACCAAACCGGGATTTCTCCGGCCCACCGCCGACTATCTCGCCTGGCTGCCGACGGTCGGCGCCGCCGGCCTGGTCGTCGATCACACGGGCGCCCTCGCGGCCTCCGAGAACTGGAACCTGTACCGATGAATGATCCGCACCTCTGGTGGTACGTCTCCCGCGCGAGTGCCATGATCGCCTGGGCACTCCTGACCACCTCGGTGCTCTGGGGAATCCTGCTCTCGACCCGGGTGATGCGCCGGGTCGACAACCCGGCCTGGCTGCAGGACCTGCACGGCTACCTGGGCGGCACGTCCCTCGTCATGGTCGGCTTGCACATGGTGTCGCTCATGATCGATTCCTGGCTGTCCTTCACCGTGGCCGAAGTACTCGTGCCGTTCGCCACAGCATTCAAACCGCTGCCGGTCGCCCTGGGTATACTCGCGTTCTACCTGCTCGTCGCCGTTCAGGGCTCCTCGCTCATGCTCAAGCGGCTGCCGCGAAAATTCTGGAAAGGCCTGCACTACGCGAGCTACGCCACCCTGCTGCTGGTGTCGTTCCACGCCGGATTCACCGGCACCGATGTAGGGTCGCTCTGGTACAGAATCGTCTCGATCGCGCTCATCTTGTTAGCTGCGCTGGCCGTCATTTTGCGCATCATCGCCGGTAAACGCAGCGGTTCAGCCCGGCAAGCGGATGCCGCACCCGGCGGGGCCCCCGTGCAGCCGGTTCCGCGCACCATGGTCGTTGCCAGCGCGACCGGGCTTGCGCACGGGATCGTCGGCATCCGCTTGAAACTGCCGGACGGCGGGATGCTGCCGGTCTGGCAGCCGGGCTCACACGTGACCCTGCACCTGCCGAACGGCCTGCAGAAGCAGTATTCGCTCTGTGGTGACCCGGCCAACCGCAACCAGTACGACGTGGCGGTGTTGCGCACCAGTCAGTCGTCGGGTGGCAGCTCGTGGATTCACGAGAATCTCGTGCCGGGAATGAGCCTGCCCGTCTCGGGGCCGATGAACCATTTCGAACTGGAACCGGCCGCCGACTATCTCTTCATCGCGGGCGGGATCGGCATCACGCCGATCACGGCCATGATCCAATCGCTCCCGGCGGGGCGGGCCTGGCGGCTCGTCTACGCCGGGCGCAGCCGACAGACCATGGCCTTCGTGGCCGAACTCGAAGCAGAGTACCCCCAGCGGATGATCGTGCACGCGAGCGACGAGAACGTCGGCGGGCTCGACCTGGACGTCATTCTCGGCACGGTCACGGCACAGGTCTACTGCTGCGGACCGGAGTCCCTCATGAACGCGGTGGCGGCACGAGTGCCGGCCGGGCGACTGCACCTCGAGCGGTTCGTTCCCCTCGAGCGCTCAGCCAGGCCAGCCGCACCGATCCAGGTCGCCTGCCGCAAGAGCCGCCTGGACTTCACCGTCCCTGCCGAGGAGAGCCTGCTCGACGCCCTGGAATCCCACGGCGTGCCCATTCTCGGCTCCTGCCGCAAGGGAATCTGCGGTACCTGTGAGGTACGGGTGGTCGAGGGCACGCCGGAACATCTGGACTCGGTACTCGATGATGCCGAGAAGGATGCTCTCGGTGTGATGTACCCCTGCGTCTCCCGCTCGCTGTCGGCGTCGCTCGTCTTGAACATCTAGTGTCTTGCGTCGTAATTTAGTTGCTTAAATGCAATATTGAGTTATGTCACGAACTGGATGCCCCAAGAGTGAGCTGATTCTTACCGATGAGGAACGGGAGCAGCTTCTGCGCTGGTCACGGCGACCGACGTCGGCGCAGGCGTTGGCGTTGCGGTCCCGGATCATCCTTGGCTGCGCTGAAGGGCTAGATAACAAGTCGGTTGCCGCGCGATCGTCGACCAACCCACCTTCGGAGGCAACATCTTCGAAACCGGCATCGACTCCTGCCGCCTCGCCAACACCCGAGCACAGAACACCGCCAACTCTCCCACCGGACGTCAGCATTCACAGACGCACCAGACCCTGCAACGAGCCCATTGACGTCGCCAGGATTCACGCCCGAAGTCAGAGAGGGTCTGCGGGCGTGCCCGCGGGCCGAACTGTGCACATCGCCAACTCCCTCACGGGAGAGCGCCTGGCCCGCCGGTACGAGTTCGCGCGGCAGGCCTCAGGGCACCAGCACCACCTTGCCGGCCACCGTGTGGGACTCCGCGAGTTCCAGCGCGCGTCCGGCCTCGACGAGCGGGAGTCGCGCGGCGACCTGCGGCGCGAGGGTGCCGGCGGCAAGCCGCTCGAGCACCTGCGTCAGGTCGTCACGCAGGCGGCGGTAGAAGCGCGTGGGGCGGCGGTGACCGGCCCATAAGTTGTAGAAGTGTGCCCGTCGACCGTTGGGCAGGAGGTTCCATACCAGGAGACGTCCGACGAGGACGAGGACGGGCAGCTGCGACTTGCCCAGGTCGTCCTTGGTCGCCGCGCTGCCGTACGAGACGAGCGTCCCTCCCCGGCGCAGCAGCCGCCAGGAATCCTGGATCCCCGGCCCGCCGACGTGGTCGAACACCGCGTCGACACCGTCGGGCGCGAGGCTGCGCAGGCGCGCCGGAAGGTCGGGAGCGCGGTAATCGACGGGTGTGGCACCCAGGCTCCGGACATGGTCGTGGTGGCGGGTCGCGGCGGTGCCGATGACCGTGATGCCAGCGTCAGCGGCAAGCTGCACGAGCGTCGACCCGACGCCGCCGTTCGCGCCGAGCACCACTATCCTCTGGCCACATTGCACCTTCGCGATCGTGTGGAGCATCTGCCAGGCCGTGATCCCGTTAACGATGAGCGTCTCGGCGTCCGCTGGGTCGATGCCTCCGGGTACGGGCACCAGGTGAGTAGCGTCGGTCAGCACGTGCGTGGCCCAAGCGCCGATCTTGACCACGGCGGCCACGCGAGCGCCGACCATCGCCGGGTCGACGCCCTCGCCGGTCGCCTCGACAGTGCCGACGAAGTCGTAGCCCGGGACGAACGGGAACGGTGGCTGGTCGTAGTACTTCCCACGACGCATCTGCTGCTCGGCGAAGGACACTCCGGTCGCCTCGACCCGGACTAGCACCTGACCCGTCGCAGGAGCGGGCAGATCACGATCCTGGATCAGCAGGCCGTCGGGCTCGATCAGGCCGGGCATCACGACTTCGGTCACACGCGTTCGGGTGGTCATGGTTTCTCCTTCGGGGTTGTAGGGGTCAGCGCTTGCGGGTGTGGAGCTTCACGAGCAGCGCGGCTGCGACCGCCACCAAAAGGACGATGAACACCGGGTGCATGTCTTTGGACAGGCTCTCGGCACCGTCGGGGCGCAAGATCTAGATGACGAGCGGGGTCGCGTAGATGGCGGCGAGGGCAGCGCTGTACGGGCGCAGCGGTCGCAGTCCCGGGTGGCGCAGGGTGCCGACGAGGACGAGGACGACCGGCACGATGGCGAGCATCGAGAACTGGCCAAGCACGAGGACCGGTACGGCCCAGGCGGAGACGAAAACGGAGCGCGGGGTGCGGCGCGACGCTGGAGCGAGGATGGATTGAGTGGACATAAGATCCTTCATTTGGAAATAGAGTGTGTGTTCACTCACTAACGATGTTGTGCGGTGGTTGTGGAGGACTGTGATCAGCGAGGGTGTCGGATGCCGGCGGAGAGGATCGACGCCCACTCGTCGGGAACGTCGTCGATGCCGGTTGTGACGATCAGGTGGCACAACTGCCCGTAGGCGACGAAACGCTGGACGGCGTCGTCGCTTGCTCCGGACCGGGACTTGGCCAGCCGGACGACCGAGGCCATGCCAATGCGGAGCGCCTGCCCGATCTCCGGGATGTTCGCGACCGACTGCGCGTGGACCTGAAGCATGAGGAGCGAACGGTCGCTGATGAGCTCCGCATAAGCGCCGCCCATCGCGTCCAGGATGCCGTCCGAGCTCGTGTCTTCGGCCTCGTCGGCCCCCATGCTGAGTGTCTCGACGATCTGTCGGAAGCAGTCCGCGAGTGCGGCGACGAACAGGCGCTCCTTGCTGGGGAACAGCTTGAACACGTAGGCGGGCGAGATGCGGGCGTCGCGGGCCACGTCCGCGATCGTCGTGCCGCGGTACCCACCGCTCGCGAACTCCCGCACCGCGCTGGCGGTGACGACCGGGACACGCTCTTCTGCGGTGCTGAGGGAGGACATGTGAGTGACTATACAGTCACTCACGGGTGAGCGCGACCACCGTCGCACTCCAAGCATGTCGCTGATCAGCCTCAGGCCGCCGCGGCCCGGCCCAGGAAAGCATGGTGCGGCGGTGCTCGTGGGCAGCTGTGGTCTCTATCTCGCCACGGGCACCGGGCCCGTCGGTCATCGGATCGACCCGTGCGTTGGTGACAATCATGGCTGGCCGCTCTCCGCACATTGACCAGCCCCACGGCCCGAGCGCACTGACTCTGTGCGCCCGCGTCCACGGCAAACAGGATGTTCGCGCGCTGTCTGATGCCCGCTATACCTGATCGCGTCGCATGGTGAATCGGGAGCCGATGGGCCGAGCGTGCTGGCGGATAGAAGCGCCTGGTTTCGTCTGGTCTGCGAGCTCAGGTCTCCTCTGCCCGACGAGCACCCACAGGGGCCGACCGCCCCACATGTTTCAGTGTGGGGCGAACGGTCCGGTTCGTGTGAAGGCGTACTCGGCAAATCGCTCGCCGATGAGCCGGTGGGTGGCGGTATCGGGGTGCAACGCGTCGGACAGCGGATGCTCAGCGGTGTCCTGCTCGCCGTACAGAGTGGTCCCGTCCAAGTAGTGCAGGTTCGGATCGTCGGTCCAGCGTTGGACAAGTGACGTCAGGGCGTCGCGGATGACGCGCAGGGTGAGGCGCCCTTGCTGCTGGCTTTCGCTGTGGCCGGTGGCGATGAAGCGGACCTGGTCGGTGCCGAGGGTGTCCAGGTCGACGGCGCCCGGGCCGGGGGTGTCCTCGTGGATGGCGCAGAAGATCGGCGAGATGAGCACGAGCGGGGTGGTGGGGTGCCCGTCGCGGATCGTGTCGAGGAATCCGTGCACGGCGGGCACGAACGCACGGAGCCGCATCGAGTCGAGGTTCACGACGTTAATCCCGAGCTTGACGCTGATGAGATCGGCCGGAGCGTCGCGGATCACGCGGGCGAGGAACGGGTCGACGAGTGCACCGCCTCCGAATCCGAGGTTCCGCAGCTCGACGCCGCCGAGCCGCGCGGAGACCGCCGGCCAGATCTGGGTTGGAGTGCTCGCGTTCGAGCCGTGGCTGATCGAGCTGCCGTGGTGGATCCAGACGGGACGTGTCGACTTGACCGGGCTCACCGGATCGTCGGTCCGCAGCTCAATCAGCTCGATGGACTCGTTGTGTGGTAACCAGATCTCGACGAGCTTGTCGCCCTCGGGCAACTTGCTGAAGATCGTGGTGTGAGTCGTGCCCGGTCGAGAACTCGTGGCTCCGGTCTGGAGGTCAGCCTCAATGACGTCGCCGTCGTCGAGCAGGTCGCTCGCGACGAGGTCGCCGTTGACCACCAGGTCGATGCTGCCTCGGGGACGGTCCGCGCCCAGGTAAGTGAGCCTCGAGGGGTGAAAGACGAGGTGGATGGTCCGCGCCGCGGTGGACATCGCCAGGCGCACTCCGGAGGGCTGGCCTTCCATCATCAGCAACTGCGGGTCGGGGAACTGCGTGCGCACCCACGCTGGCAGACGATGCGGGCGGACACCACGGGCGGTCGTCTCCACCTCGGCTGCGCCATGGAGGAACTGTGCGGTGAGGGAGGTGGTGATCATCGATGGATCTTTTCCGTGTCGGTAGGCCATGCCCGCAGGAGGGCGTCAAGAGCGTCGAGGGTCGTGCGCCAGGACACCTCGGGTGGGGGTTCGCTGTGATCGAAGCTGCCGATGCGCTCGAGGGCGAGGAAGCCGTTAATGGTGCTGCCGATCAGTCGGGTGGCGTGCACTCGCTCCCCCGGCGGCAAGTCATAGCCCAGGAGCAGGGCGTCGGTCAGCGCGACGAAGCACCGCGCGGCGCTGGACTCCACAGCGGCAGTGCCGGCGCGCCGCTGAAGGGACTGCCAGCGACCCGGCGACTCCAGCGAGTACACCCGGTGCGCCTCAGCGAAGCCGCGGAGCGCAAGCCGACCGGCTCGACCGGCAATCGCCACCGCCACACGGTCAGCGAGCTCCGACAGTGCGAGCGCGGTGATCCCGTCCAGCAGCGCCGCACGGTCGCGGACATGCGAATAGAGGCTGGGCGTCTGCACGCTAAGCCTCAGCGCGATCGCCGACAGGGTGACGTCGTCGAAGCCGGTCTCGTCGGCCAGGTCTGCGGCCTCGGCGATGATCACCGTCGCGGTGAGAGGGATGCGCTTCATCACGCCAGTCTACACACATTAGGTAAAGCCCTAATGTGCATAGGTAAAGATAGGCGCTTGGGACGTAGGGCCTTGAGGCTGTCCTTGTCGACGTAGAGGGGGTCAGCTCACGAAACGGAATAAATAACACGCTAAGAGTTTCCGGGTCGGCGCAGGGGATGCTCGCGAACGTGAACCTCTTCCAGATCCGGATCGAATGCGGGCAAGGTTCACTCCATTGTCAGGGGGCGCGGTTGGGTGCACTCTCCACTTAGGTCAGCCCCGTCGCGAGCGCCAGCCCTGTGCGGCGGCATACCCCATCGCGCCCGAGTGACTTACGTGATGAACGCCCACAGGGCCTCATTCGCCTTGACGAATTCCGCCGTCGCCATTCTGTTCTTGAATGAGTCCTGTGATGTCGATCGGTTGAGTGAGCGGAAGGTCGATGTCGGACGGGGAAGTTTGAGTTTTTTCGTGTCCCACGGGGTTCTCCTCTTCTTACCTGTCGGGGCGAGCGAATACTCGTCGCCGTTGCTGTGTCGTTGCCTGCCAAACGTTGGCCTGTGCGCTCACCCGATGGTTCGGTCAAGGGTCACGTCCGGGAAAGCTGTTTCACCCCGAACAGTGAAGGCCCGTCAGGAGTGTAAATTTCGGGTCCCTATGCGATCAAGGTGTGCAGATCGACCCCGAAGAAGGCCACAAAAGGCCAGAGCACAATCGCCGCCATGCCTTCCAGAATGTTGCCGGGAACGTTCCATGCCACGAGATAACTCTGGTTGGCAGCGACCACTACCCCGATAACCAGATACACGATCCCGATCAGACTTATTCCGCGCCTGCCCATTTTGCGCCAGCCATTTCTCTTATCACTGTTCATCTGCCACTGCGGGTGTGATTTACCTGGAAGTATCCGAGGTAGACGGCGAGGACTCGTTGGAGTTCTCGCTGCTAACGGTTCGCTGAGGCCCCTGCGTCAGCCCTGGCTGTGCACGAGACCGAGTTCACGGGTGTCCACTGTGGCAGCACGCGTTCGAGGCGCTTGTCCAGGCGTCGTGGGTCTCGTGCCAGCTTGCCTTGCGTGACATCACCGGCTGGCGGGGTGAATATCGATTCGGCCTCTGCCATAGAGCCGACAACGAACGTGCGCATGGGATCACCGAACTCCAGCACCTCGTACTGGTCTGCGTTCAGACTGATGAAACCGATGAGTGAGAAAGGACTGTCCCAGGGCACCCGTCCGTCACTGACTCTCCATTCGCCGTCGGAAATCTGGGTGAGCTGCAGATCGTCTGGTATTCGCACTTCGCCTGGCGTTCTCACTGCGCGTTCATCGGTTCTCATTGCAGTTTCTTTTCTCTTGTCTGGCTGCGGACCGAAGCTAATTGCAGTGCCCGGAAGCGATCGTGTTCAAAGCCTGAGATGGCCATGAAGCGGTAAGTTCAGCCTCGTGGAATCAGCCTGATGCACGGACTTCTCAGCTCACAGGGCCAAAGGTCCCGAGGTTGCGACTAGTGGTGCTTTTCGTTATAGCTGGGAATTACGACGGAGAGGATCGTCATCGAACCTGCTTCTCCAGGGTGACCAACTTCGGAAGACGCCTCAGACCGATCCCCGAGCCGGGAACTCAGGCGCCCGCCGAGCTGGGTTGCGTCCCACTGTCGGGTGGTCGCATCCGGAGCATTTCAGCACGTAGCGAGATTGAGTTATGTCACGAACTGGATGCCCAAAGAGTGAGCTGATTCTTACCGATGAGGAACGGGAGCAGCTGTGTCATGGCACGACCAGCCCCTTCGCCGCCTTTAACACCGCTGACGGCACCGTTGTCTCCAGCATTCATCGCCGGCGCCGCTCGCTCGAGTTCCAGAAGTTCCTGAACAAGATCAACGCCGACGTCCCTGACGAGTTGGCCGTGCATCTGGTCTGCGACAACTACAGCACTCACAAAAGCCCCACGATCAAGCACTGGCTCGAAGCCCACCCCCGTTTCACCATGCACTTCACCCCGACGTATTCGTCCTGGATCAACCAGGTAGAACGCTTCTTCGCTTACGTCACCGCTGATCTCCTCCAGCGTTGCGACCACCGGAGCGTTCAAGCGCTCGAAGCCGACGTCCGCAACTGGGCGAAAGCATGGAACGAAACCCCAAAGCCATTCATCTGGACCAAATCCGCAGAACAAATCCTCGAATCCCTCAAACGACTTCTACAACGAACTCCCGACGCAGGACACTAGGTCGTCAGCCGAAGGCCTCGACGATCGGGCGAAACTTCATCTTCGTCTCGGCCAGCTCGCGTTCCGGGTCGGATTCGAGAACGATGCCACAGCCGGCGTACGCCGTGATGCCGCCGGTCGGAGCCACCTGGGCGCAGCGCAGGGCGATCGCCCATTCTCCGTCGCCGTCGGCGCCGACCCACCCGACCGGGCCGGCATAGCGGCCACGGTCGAAGGGTTCGAGCTCGCGAATGAGGCTCAACGCCGTGTCGGTGGGGGTGCCGGCGACCGCAGCAGTGGGATGCAGCGCGGCGATCAGGTCGAGAGAGGTCGACCCGTCACTCAGGGTGCCCTCCAGATCGGTCGCCAGGTGCCAGAGGTTCGGCAGTTTCACGGTGAAGGGAATCTCGCTCGTCGCCAGCACCGAGGTGTGCGGTCGCAACGACTTCAGCACGCTCTGCACGGCGAATTCGTGCTCGTCGCCGTCCTTCGACGAGGTCGCGAGGGTGAGGGCGGCCTCGCGGTCGTCCTCAGCATCCGCTCCCCGCGAGATCGTGCCGGCGAGAACGCGGGCGTTGACCGAACCGTGGTCAGCCCTAATGAGGGTTTCCGGGCTCGATCCGATCAGTCCGTCGACGGCGTAGGTCCAGCAGTCCGGATAGCCGAGCGCGAGCTTCGTGATGGCGCGGCGCAGGTCGGACTCGGCCGGCACCCGCCCGACCAGGTCGCGGGCGAGCACGACCTTGTTGACCTGCTGGGCCCGAATACGCTCGATGCCCGAACTGACCGCTGTGCGAAAGTCGTCTGGAGGCAGTGCGCCCGGCAGCAGCGCGATGCGATACTCGTCGCCGAGCGGATGCAGCACGAGCGGGTCCTTTGCCATCGATTGCTCCGGGGCGTTCTCGCCCGTCGCCCAGATGCGCGTCACCCAGCACTGTCCGTCTTCTCGGCCCACGATGATCTCGGGCACGATCAGCACGCTGGCCTCGGCGGAGGACTCGTCGAAAGCGAACGCACCGAAAGCGAGCAGCCCGGTGCCGGTGCGGGTCAGCGGGTCGGTCACGGTGGCCAGCGCGACGACCTGTTTCCACGCGGCCGCGGCGTCCGTCATACGGGTGGGGCCGGAGAATTCCAGTCGCAGCGCGCAGCCGATGCCGGCCAGGCCCTGGTTACGACGCATCCAGAGCAGGGGCGCGCGGCCGTCGAGCAGCAGAATCAGTTGGCGGATATCGGCTATCGGGGAGGTTTCGACCGTCAAGGCCTGCACATTCACCTGTACAGCCTACGCCCGCGCCACTGCGGCCACGCGAATGCGGGCCCCGGCAACTGTGCAGGTTCGGCGGGCCCACGCAACCTAGAATGATGGGGTGAATAGAGCAGACCTGAACAAACGGCCCGCGCAGGTGGCTGCCATGTTCGACGAGGTCGCCGCCCACTATGACCGCACGAACGCGTTGCTGTCGGTTGGCAACGCGTCGCTCTGGCGCCTCGCAACGACCAAGGCGGTCAATCCGCAGGCGGGCGAACGCATCCTCGACATCGCCGCCGGCACCGGAACCTCCAGCGCCGCCCTCGCGCGCAGCGGTGCCCACGTCATCGCCGCCGACTTCTCGGCCGGCATGATCGAGGTCGGCCAGGCCCGGCACGCGCACAACGCGAACATCGAGTTCGTGCAAGCCGACGCCACCGCGTTGCCATTCAAGGACAACGAGTTCGACGCCGTCACCATTTCGTTCGGGCTGCGCAACGTGGTCGAACCGAAGAAAGCTCTCGCCGAGTTCTACCGGGTGACCAAGCCCGGCGGCCGCGTCGTCATCTGCGAGTTTTCGACACCGCCGCTGACGCTCGTGCGCCAGAGCTACTTCGCCTACCTCAACCACGTCATGCCGCGGGTTGTTCGGCTGGCCTCATCGAACGCCGAAGCCTACGACTACCTCGGCGAATCCATCGCGGCCTGGCCGACCCAGCCGGTACTGAGCGGATGGCTGCGCTCGGCCGGATATTCTGCCGTCGCCTACCGCAATCTCACGCTCGGCATCGTGGCCCTGCACCGCGGTACCAAGCCCTGACCGACTCGATAGGCTTACTTACGTGAAATCCAGAGCCCCCGTGACGCGACGCAGCGCGTCGGTGACCAGCCAAGCGGGCCTCGGCGAACGTATTTTCTCCACTTCCGCCGACCGCGGCCTGGCGGCGAACATCGACGCCGGCATCGAACAGGTCGAAGCGGCACTCCTCAATGAGCTCGTCTACGCCAACGAAATCGCCACTGTCACCAGCCGGTACCTGCTCAACGCCGGCGGCAAACGAGTGCGTCCCATGCTCGCGCTGCTCACCGCGCACCTCGGCGACGGTGTGGTGCCCGATGTCGTGACCGCGGCGTCGGCCATCGAACTGACCCACCTCGCCTCGCTCTATCACGACGACGTCATGGACGACGCCGACAAACGCCGCGGGGTGCCCAGCGCACAAACGGTGTGGGGCAACTCCGTCGCCATCCTCACCGGCGATCTGCTGTTCGCCCGCGCCAGCCAGCTGATGGCCCGCCTGGGCGAACGTGCCATCAAACTGCAGGCAACCACCTTCGAGCGCCTCGTGCTCGGCCAGTTCCAGGAGACGGTCGGCCCCCGGGCCGGCGCGGACCCGGTCGAACACTACATACAGGTGCTCGCCGGCAAGACCGGTTCGCTGATCGCCGCCGCCGCCCAGGGCGGCGTGGTGTTCTCGAACGCCCCGGCTGAGTACGAGCAGCCCGTCGTGGACTTCGGCGAGAAGATCGGTGTGGCCTTTCAACTCATCGACGATGTGCTCGACCTCTCCCCGCAGCCGCAGGAGACCGGTAAGGTGCCGGGAACGGACCTCCGCGCCGGAGTCGTCACGCTGCCACTGCTGCGGCTGCGGGAACGCGCCGTCAGCGACGGGGCATCCGCTGATCTGCTGGAACGGCTGGAACGCGACGTTATGACGGACGGTGCTGAGCAGGGCGAGGCCGCTGATGCGGCGATCACCGCGCTGCGCGAGCACGCCGTCACCGCCGAAACCCTTGCCGAGGCACACGGCTGGGCCCGCGACGCGGTCGCGGCCCTCGGTCCGCTGCCGAACGGCTCGGTCAAGAAAGCCCTCACCCGATTTGCCGAGTCCATCGTCGAGCGTTCCAGCTAGACGCCATTCGAGAGCTGGCCAGGGCCTGGACCCGATGGTTCGCCCAGTAAGGAATCTTTCGTGACCAAATTGAGACTGGCCATCGTCGGCGCAGGTCCGGCCGGCATCTACGCCGCCGACATTCTGCTCAAGTCCGAGCGCAACTTCGAGGTTTCGATCGACCTGTTCGACCACCTGCCGGCGCCGTACGGACTGGTGCGCTACGGCGTCGCCCCCGATCACCCCCGCATCAAGGGCATCATCACCGCGCTGCGCGGTGTGCTCGACAGCGGCGACATTCGCGTGTTCGGCAACGTGCGGTTCGGCGTGGACCTCACGCTTGACGACCTCAAGAAGCACTACAACGCGGTCATTTTCGCGACCGGTGCCGTGCAGGACGCAGACCTCAACATTCCGGGTGCGTCCCTTGACGGTTCCTACGGCGCCGCCGACTTCGTCAGCTGGTTTGACGGGCACCCCGACGTGCCGCGCACCTGGCCCCTTTCGGCCCGTGAGGTCGCCGTGATCGGCAACGGCAACGTTGCCCTCGACGTATCCCGCATGCTCATCAAGCACGCCGACGACCTGCTTCCGACCGAGATTCCCGCGAACGTCTATGACGGGCTGAAGGCGTCACCGGTGACCGACGTGCACGTTTTCGGACGCCGCGGACCGACATCCGTCAAGTTCACGCCGCTGGAACTGCGCGAGCTCGGCGAGCTGAATGACGTGGACATGATCGTCTACGACGAGGACTTCGACTACGACGAGGCCGCCCAGGCTGCCGTGGCCAGCAATAAGCAGGTTTTCGTGATTGACAAGACGCTGAATCAGTGGCGCGCCCGCGAGACCGGCACGGCCAGCCGCCGGCTGCACCTGCATTTCTTCGCCAAGCCCGTCGAAATCGTCGATGACGGCACTGGCCGGGTCGGTGCTTTTCGGTGGGAACGCACCAGAACGGACGCCGCCGGCGGCGTTGTCGGTACCGGTGAGATTCGCGAGATCCCGGTGCAGGCGGTGTATCGGGCGGTCGGCTACTTCGGGTCGGAACTACCCGACGTGCCGTTCGACAAGAAGCGTGGCGTGATTCCCAACCGCGAGGGCCAGGTACTGCGCCGCGACCCTTCGGCCGGCACCGGCGGGCTGTTCAACCAGCAGATGTACGGCGTCTACGCGACCGGGTGGATCAAGCGCGGCCCGGTGGGCCTGATCGGCCACACCAAGAGCGACGCGATGGAGACGATCAAGCACCTGATCAACGACCTCGGCAACTGGTGGCGCCCCGAATCGCCGTCGGAGGAGAGCATCGTGGCGCTGCTCGATGCTCGCGGCGTTCGCTACACCGGCCTCGACGGCTGGCACAACCTCGACCAGCACGAGCTCGCGCTCGGCGAGGCGGCTGGCCGCACCCGCATCAAGGTCGTCGACCGCGACGAAATGGTCACCGTCTCCCGCGCCGAGTAGCCCCCGCTCCGGCAGCAGATATGGCCGCGCTGAGCATCCGTTTGGCGGGTCCCCGCGTGGCTAATTCAGGAAATACGCCAAGACCGGAAGCGGCTACCCGCGAAACAGTGCGGCCGGCTTGGGTGCGGCGACCGGATCTCCTGAATTAGCCACCAGCGCGCGGTGCGTTGCTGCTGAAAGCGGATGCCGCAGGCTGGCCACGGCGCCAGCGGTTAGCGGAAGTTCGTGAACTGCAGGGCCACGTCGAGGTCCTTGCCCTTGAGTAGTGCCATCACGGCCTGCAGGTCGTCACGGCTCTTCGAACTGACCCGCAGTTCGTCGCCCTGGATCTGGCTCTTGACGCCCTTGGGGCCCTCATCGCGAATGATCTTGCTGATCTTCTTCGCGTTCTCCTGGTCGATACCGGCCTTCATCGACGTCTCGATGCGGTACTCCTTGCCGGAGGCGAACGGCTCGCCAGCATCGAGGCTGCGCAGCGAGATGCCGCGCTTGATCAGCTTGGCCTCGAACACCTCAAGGATCGCCTTGACGCGCTCCTCGGTGTTCGCCTTCATGAGCACCTTCTCGCCGCTCATCGCGATCGAGGCTCCCACGTTTTTGAAGTCGTAACGCTGGGCGACTTCTTTGTGCGCCTGGTTGAGGGCGTTGTCGACCTCCATCGGGTCGACCTTGCTGACGATGTCGAATGTTGAATCTGCCATTCCCCCATGGTATCTGACAGTCGCTCATAGCCGATTGATAGGCCACGGATGCCTTGGGCATAGACCGCCTGCTTAGGTTCGCCTGAGTGGCACAGGCAAGAGTGTGTTGAATACACGAGGAGAACAATGAAACTCAGGCAGTTTCGCATCCGCATCAGGAGAATGAGAGCCCGCTGGTGGGTGCTGAGCGCCGTCGTCGTGCTTGCCCTGGCCGGCGGCGGCGCGTGGTGGATCATTGCCGCCCAGACCGAGAGCGCCGTGGCCACCCCCGTCGCCCAAACCGTGGCGGCGAGCCTGGAGACCATGGAACAGAGCGTTTCGGCTTCCGGCACCCTCACCCCGACCGTGCAGGAGGAAGTCTCCTTTGCCGCCTCCGGAACCGTCACCGGGGTCAACGTGCTGGCGGGAACGGTCGTCGCGGCCGGTGACGTGCTCGCCACCGTGGACACCCTCACCGTCGACGCCGAAGTGCTCGCGGCCCGGGCGACCCTCGCGAGCGCCGCGGCCAAGCTGACGGACAGCCAGGATGCCAGTGACGGCAGCACGGCCGCCCTGGCCCAGATCGCCGCCAACACCGCGAGCGTCACCACCGCCCAGAACGCTGTCGACGAGGCCGTGGCCGCTCAGAACGCCGTGACCCTCACGGCACCGGTCGCCGGAGTCGTCACCGTCGTGAACGTGGCCGTCGGCGATGTCATCTCGGCGGGCACCAGCAGCAGCGGGGCCGGTACCGCAGCAGCGGGCGCAACCGCTGCCGCCGGAACCGGCGGCACGACCACCGCCAGCACGGCCGCCTTCACCATCGTCGGCACCGATTCCTGGACCGTCGACCTCACGGTGGGTGAAGCGGATGCCGCCCTCATCGCCGCTGACAACCAGGTCGAACTCTCCCTCGACGATGGAACCGCCTTCTTCGGAACCGTCTCCGAGATCGGCCTGCTGCCGTCCACCACCACGGGTGTCGCCGCCTATCCGGTCGTCGTCACCGTCACCGGATCCGCCCCTGGCCTCTTCGATGGCGTCGCCGTGACCGCAGCCATCGTCTACGAACGCCGTACCGACGTGCTCACCGTGGCCAGCGCCGCCGTGACCAGCGTGGATGGGGCATCCGTTGTGACGGTGAAGAACGCCAACGGCACGGAGATCTCCACACCGGTCACCGTCGGTGCCACGGTCGGCAACCTCACCGAGATCACCGCGGGGCTCGCCGCGGGCGATGAGGTGGTCGTGGCCGCGTTCACCCCCGGCAGCGGCAATGCCGGCACGACCGGCACCGACCGCACTTTTCCCGGCGGGGAGATGCCCACCGGCGACTTCCCGGCCGGTCAGATGCCCGGAGGCACGAACAATGGTTGACCCGACTCCAACGGATGCCCCCGTCATCGAATTGCGCGGCGCCGGCAAAACCTACCGCTCCGGAAGCATCGAATTCGAAGCCCTCAAGGGCATTGACCTGGCCATTCACGAGGGCGAATACGTCGCCATCATGGGGCCGTCGGGGTCGGGCAAATCCACGATCATGAACGTTCTCGGCTGCCTCGACACCCTCACCCGCGGCGAATACCGCCTCGGTGGCACCGACGTGAACGACCTCGACGAGGTCGATCTCGCCGCGATTCGCAACCGTCAGATCGGGTTCGTCTTTCAGGGATTCAACCTGCTCTCGTCGCTGCCGGCCTGGCGCAACGTTGAACTACCGCTCATCTACGGGGGGGTACCTCGGAACGAGCGCAAGGAACGTGCCGAGCAAGCACTCGTGAGGGTCGGGCTGGGCGACCGGTTCGAGAATCGGCCAGGTGAACTCTCGGGTGGGCAGCAGCAGCGCGTGGCCGTGGCCCGCGCCCTGGTCGGCGAACCGACCATGATTTTGGCCGACGAACCAACGGGAAACCTCGACTCGGTCTCGACGCAGGACGTGCTCGCCCTGTTCGACGAACTGCACGCCCGCGGCCGCACCATCGTGCTCATCACGCACGAACTCGAAGTCGCCCGCCGGGCTGCCCGCATCGTCTGGGTACGCGACGGCGAGATTCTGCGCGACGAGTTGAACGAGGACGTTGCCGCATGAACTGGCTCGAATCATTCCGCACGAGCTGGAGCGCCGTCTATTCCCACGCCCTGCGCTCGACCCTCACTGTGCTCGGCATTTTGATCGGTATCGCCGCCGTCATTCTCACCGTCGGCCTCGGCCTCGGCACCCAGAAAGACGTCAGCGCGCAGATCAGCTCGCTCGGCAGCAACCTGCTGATAGTCGCCCCCGGCAGCAGCACCGACACATCGGGTGTGCGCGGTGGTTTCGGCTCGAGCTCGACGCTGACCAGAGCGGATGCCGACGCGCTCGCGTCGAGCGTGAACGCCCCCGACATTTCCGGGGTCGCCGCCGAGAAAACCACCTCGCTGTCGCTCGAAGCGAACGACACCAACTGGACGA
The DNA here is from genome assembly GCF_004402315.1 of Cryobacterium sp. TMT1-3. Taxonomy (NCBI): domain Bacteria; kingdom Bacillati; phylum Actinomycetota; class Actinomycetes; order Micrococcales; family Microbacteriaceae; genus Cryobacterium; species Cryobacterium sp. TMT1-3. The sequence continues at coordinate 240,692 of NZ_SOFW01000040.1, read as the reverse complement.
CCTCCGTCACCGGAACGACCGCCTCGTGGCTTGATGTGCGCGCCCGCACCCTGAGCACGGGTGAGTTCATCAGCGCCGAAGACGACGAGACCTCCGCCGCCGTGATCGTGCTCGGCTCGGAGACCGCCGACGAGCTGTTCGGCACCCAGCGGGTCGTCGGCCAGTCGGTGGTGATCAGCGACAAGCCCTTTCAGGTGATCGGTGTGCTCGACACCGCCGGGTCGGACTCGTCAGACAACCTCGACGATCTGGCGATCGTGCCGTTCTCCACCGCGGCGAGTGTGCTCGTCGGCGGCACCGAGAGCGCCGCCGTGTCGACCATCTACCTGCAGGCCGCCAGCGACGGGCAGCTCTCCGCCGCCTACCAGGAGGCCGAAACCCTGCTGCTGAACCTGCACTCGATCACCGACAGCACCGCCGCTGACTTCTCGATCAGCAGCCAGGACGCCCTGGTCAGCACCGCAACGGCCGTCTACGAAACCCTCACCATTCTGCTCACCGGCGTGGCCGGGCTATCCCTGCTGGTCGGCGGCATCGGGGTCATGAACATCATGCTCGTCTCGGTCTCGGAGCGTACCCGAGAGATTGGCCTGCGCAAGGCCCTCGGGGCGCCGCCGGGTGCCATCCGCCGCCAGTTTTTGATCGAGGCGGCCATCCTCGGCCTCAGCGGCGGACTGCTCGGCGCCATACTCGGCGTTACTGCGGCCCTGCTGTTGCCGGGGGTGATCGGCAGTTCGATCGTCGTCTCGCCGGCCGCCGTCGCGCTGTCCATCGGCGTCGCCATCGTGATCGGTGTGAGCTTCGGCGTCTACCCGGCCACTCGGGCCGCCCGCCTCGCGCCCATCGATGCGCTGCGCAGTGAATAAGACCTGCGCCAGGACTCGGCGCTCCATCATTTTTCCCTCCAACGAAATGAGATCACGGTCATGTTGAAATCCACCCTCAAGCGTCGCGCGGTCTTCGCCGGCGGCGCGCTCGCCCTCGGCGGCATTCTGCTGCTCTCGGGCTGCTCGGCCACCGCCACGACGGCAGCTCCTGCTGCCACGACCGACACGTCGACCACCCAGCAGGCGCGAGTCGCGCCCGGCGTGACCGGGGAGGTCGCCGCCCTGGCCGATCTCGGTTTTCAGCTGCAGGACAGCGAATCCCAGACCGCGGTGACCTACACGACGGCCACGACCTTCACCTCGACGCTCGCCGCGGCACTGGGCGACGTCACCGTTGGCCAGTGCGTCAACGTTTTCAGCGCGGCAGCGGCCGACGGAACGGATGCCGCAAGCGTTGCGACCACCGTCGTCGTCACGGCTGCGGTTGACGGGACCTGCACCGCGGGTCTGGGCGGAATGGGCGGAGGAATGCCCGGTGGCGGAACGCCGCCCACCGACCTGCCCGCCAGCGCCGACGGTACCGCCCCGAGCGGCATGCCGACCGGTATGCCCACCGATATGCCAACGGATGCCGGCGGCTTCGGTTCTCGAACCAGCGGCCTGGTCACCGCGGTCACCGCGACCAGCATCACGGTCGACTCGACCGACGCTGAGGGCGCCGTGACGACTGAAACGGTCACGGTCGACGACACGACCAGCTACACCGCGACATCCGCTTCTGATGCGACGGCCGTTGCCGTTGGACTGTGCGCGACGGCCCAGGGCGAGGCCGACGACAGCGGATCCTTCGCGGCTACCACGGTGGCCCTGTCCGTGGGCGGTGCTGACGGCTGCGTGAGCGCCATGGCCGGCCCCGGCGGCCGAATGAATGGTGCGGCGGATGAGTAAGCGCGCGGCGCCGGCAACCACTGTGAACCGGGAGCCTTTCGCCACGGCGCTTCGCGCCACCCGGCAGAGGCGCCGGCGGTTGCTCGCCGCCGGAACGGTCACCGCGGTAATCGTCGCCTCGGGCGGGGGAGTGGCCTACGCCGTAACCCGCACACCGGAAGGGGACTACCGCACGGTCGCGGCCGCGCTCGGCTCGGTCAGCGAATCGCTCGACCTGGTCGGAACTCTGGCCTCGGCCAGTCGCAGCGATGCGTCGTTCTCGGTCGCCGGCACGGTGAGCGGCGTCGCGGTCAGCGTGCGCGACACGGTGACCGCCGGGCAGACGCTCGCCACCCTCGACGTGGCGAGCCTGACTGACGCGATCGACGAGGCCCAGGCCAACGTTTCCACCGCCCAGGTCACTCTGGAGAACGACCTCGAGTCGCAGACGGCCGCCACCACAACGGCCAGCACGGCATCAACCACGGATGCCGCCGCCACAGCTGCCACGCCCGCCTCGTCGGGTGCCGCGTCGACATCGGCGAGTTCGTTGGGCACGGGCACGGCTTCGACCGGAGCTTCGATCGCCGCCACATCGACCGCCGTTACGGAGGCCATCAGGGCGGTCGGTGCCGCCCAGGCTGCCTTGCTCACCCACTACGACACGGCCGTGACCGCGCTCGCCGCGACTCAGCAGACCATCGCCGCGACGACCGACGTGTGTCTGCCCCTTCTTGAGTCCGCACTCGAGGACGCCGCCGCGGATGAGGCTGCCACCGACGCCGACGAGCCTGCCGCCACGGTCACCGACGGAGCGACCGGAGCGACCGACGAAACGACCGAGCAGACCGTGCCCCTGACCGCCGCGGAGAAACTCGCGGCGGCGAAACTTGCCCTCGCCGACTGCCAGAGCGCCATCACCGCCGTGCTAGCCGGCCAGACGGCGACCAACGAGGCCCAGGCGGGCGTGCTCACGCTCGTCGACGACCTGAACCGATCGGTCAGCGCCCTGCAGAAGGCGGTCGCCGCTGCGAGCGCTCCGTCGTCATCTACTGCCGCTCCCAGCACCGTTGCGTCGGGTTCGACGAACGCGACCGCCGAATCAACGGCCACGTCGGCAGCGAGCGGGGCCGGGGCATCCGCTGCAATTTCGGGTACCGGCGCAGCCACGGGCGGCGCGACCACCACGGTCGCCTCGGCCGAAACGATTGTGGCCGACCAGGCCGAGATCGATTCGGCCGTCGCCGAACTGGCGATCGCCGAGCACAACCTCACTCTGGCCACGCTGACCAGCCCGATCGCCGGCACCGTCGCGGCCGTCGATCTGGCGGTCGGTGACTCCGTCTCGGCGTCGTCGTCGACCGCGGTGATCACGGTGATCGGCGAAAATGGCTTTGTCGTAGGCACGAGCGTTTCGCTCACCGACATCGCCGGGGTGGCCGTCGGCCAAAGCGCCCACGTCGCCGTGGCGAGCGTCGGCGACGAGTTGTCCGGAACGGTCAGCTCGATCGGCATGCTGAACGTGTCGACGTCGTCCACACCGTCATACACGGTGCACATCGCCCTCGACAACACCGACCCCAACCTGCTGAACGGTGCCTCGGCCGCAGTCACCGTGGCGGTGGCCAGCCTCGACGAGGTGATCACCGTGCCGACCTCGGCGGTGCACCTGGCCGCCTCGATCTCCACGGTCGATCTGCTCGAGAACGGCGTCTCCACGAGCGTCGAGGTGACGGTCGGCGCGGTCGGCTTTGAATTGACCGAGATCACGTCGGGAATCGACTCCGGTGACCGGGTGATCCTGGCCGATCTGAATTCCGCCATCGCCAGCACCGCTACCCAAACCGAGAGCGGGCTCAGTGGCCTCGGCGGCGAGACGTCGACCGAGACGCGCACCCCGCCGGCCGGCATGGGCGGCCCACCCGCCGGGTAGCGGATGCGCCTCATCAAGAAGCACGGCCACGGCTGATTTCTCGGTGGGGCGTTTCGTCTTGTATTGTTAACCCCGCGTCTCCGGTCAAGTGATTACACCTGGTCGGGAGCGCCTGGCGAGTTACCCAAGCGGCCAAAGGGATCTGACTGTAAATCAGACGGCGTAGCCTTCGTGAGTTCGAACCTCGCACTCGCCACCAGCAGTAAAGCAGTTCAGAAGGACAGGCAGGCCCCCGGGCCTGCCTGTCCTTGTTAAGCCCCGCCCTGTAGCGTGAGGGCATGACGCATCCTGCCCCGACCGAGCTGCTCGACCTCGCGCGCACCATCGCCCTCACCGCCGGGGCGCTCGCCCACCGCCGCCGCTCGGAGGGGGTCGAGATCGCCGCTTCGAAGTCCTCACCCGAAGACATCGTTACCGCGGCCGACCGCGAAGTCGAGCTGCTCATTCGCGGCCTGCTGGCCGATGCCCGGCCGAACGACGGCTTCTACGGTGAAGAATCCGACGCGACCAGCGGCACGAGCGGGCTCACCTGGGTGGTCGACCCCATTGACGGCACCGTCAACTATCTCTACGGCATCCCGTTCTACGCCGTCAGCGTCGCCGTCGTGCAGGGTGATCCCGACCCGGCGACCTGGAACGCCCTTGCCGGCGCGGTCGTCAATCCAGCCCTCGGCGAGGTTTTCACCGCGTCCGACGGCTCCGGTGCCTGGCTGGGCGACAAACGCCTGCACGTCAATCACGACGTCTCGCTTTCGCTCGCCCTGGCGGGCACCGGCTTCGGCTATGAGGCGACCCGGCGGGTGTGGCAGGCAAATGTCGTTGGCGGTCTCATCGGCCAGGTGCGGGACATCCGTCGGATCGGTTCGGCCGCTCTCGACCTCTGCTCGGTCGCCTGCGGACGACTCGACCTCTATTTTGAACGTGGCTTGAACCCCTGGGATCACGCCGCCGGCGCCCTGATCGCTCGCGAGGCAGGCGCTCGAGTGGGCGCTCTGCAAGCGGATGCCGAGGGTCGCGACCTGCTCATCGCCGCCGCTCCCGACCTCTACGCGCAGTTCGAGCCGGTGCTCGCCGGGCTGTTCACACGCTTCCCAGTCGACCCGCAAGCCCGGTGAGGTAACGCCCATTTACCCCCATTCGGGTGTGATCGGTCACTTTCCTCTGGTATTCTCAGGGTTGAGCGCTATCCTTAATCGATTCGTTATATTGGCTTGCCGTCTTTTGGCGTTTTCCAGTACGAGTACCCGATCCCGTCCGCTACGCCGAAAGCTGCATTTTGTCACGTCACACTCCATCTTTGGACACCTCCGTGTCCGGCGAGAGTGACGGTACCGTATTTCCCCCAGCTGAACCGGCAGCTCTCACCCGTCGCGAGCTGCGCGAGCGCGAGCGTGTTGCCTTCTCCCAATTGGCTCCGGTCGACGAAGATGTCGTCGATGTTGTTCGACTCAGCCCTGCCGCCGACCTGATCGTCGCTGCCGATCTGACCGAACCCGACCTCGAGCCGGCCGTCGTCACCGAGACCGACCGTGTCGTCGCCGCCCTGCCGATCGCCGACGCTGAGCCCACCGACTACGAGAAGCTCCTGGCTCCCGGCATCGCCCCGTCGATCCCGACGGTGATTCCTGCTGCCGGAGACCGCCCGCACCGCCGCCAGCGCATCGAGCACAAGCCCGGCGAGACCTTTGCCCCCGCGCGCAAATTCGTTCCGGCCGCGGCACTGCCCCGCCGTACGCCCCGCGCACGGCCAGCGGGCAGCACCATGCGCAAGCGCGCAGCCAAAGGCGCCTCGATCCTCGCCATGTCGTTCGTAGCTTTGATGGCCGTGGCTACCTCGCTTCCGGCGGAGGCGCTGCTGTCCTCGCAGGACGTGCAGGCATCCGTTTTGGAAGCCCAGCGCGTTCTGCCGGCCGACGAGGTACAGAGCATGAATCTGGCCGGCGGCGATACCGTCACGGTCGAGCGTGACGGTTATGAGTCGAGCACCGTCGCTGAGGTTGCCGCAGCCAGCGGTATCCGAATGGAAGACACCTTCACCAACAACCCGAACGGCACGATTCAGTGGCCGTTCGCCGTCGGCGTGCACATCGGTGACCAGATCGGCTACCGCAACTGTGCCGGCTGCTCCGTGAACCACGGCGGCCAGGACTTCAATCCGGGCGTCGGTGCGCCGATCCAGGCCATCGCCGACGGCGTGGTCAGCTACGCCGAAGACGGCGAGGCCAGCCTCGGCGTGCACATGATGATCGACCATATGATCAACGGCGAGCTCGTCACGAGCGTGTACGCCCACATGATCCACGGATCGATGCTCTTCAAGGAGGGCGACGTGGTCAAGGTCGGCCAGGTCATCGGCAAAACCGGCAGCACCGGAATGTCGACCGGACCGCACCTGCACTTCGAGATTCGCCAGGGCGGAATCACCGGCACCAAGATCGACCCGCTCGCCTGGCTCTACGCCAACACCAACTAGCCGCGGCCGGTGGGCCAATGTCATGGTGGCTGATTCAGGAAATCGGACCAGCGAGCGCTGGGGTGCCCCGTGTTTCCCAGGTTTCAACTGGTCGCTCGCCTCAAATTTCCTGAATTAGCAACCGAGGGCGGCCTCGTTGGTGGCGAGAGCAGGCATAACGAGCACGAAAATGAGTGAGTTATGCGGGGTGGGTGTTGGCGACCCGCTCGAGCGAACCTGTCCAGGGGCTATTCCGGCTCGGTGCGGCCGCGCATAAAGGAATCGAGCAGGCCCTTCGGCAGCGGAAACGGCGGGAGTCCGTCGAAACTGAACAGGTCGGCGTCGTTGGGATCGACGCTTTCGAGCGCCACGACCTGGTCGTGCAGCAGTTCCATCTTCACGTCGAGGCGACTGGCGGCATCCGCTGCCTGCCGCAGGTCTTCGACGAGCGTGTCCGGCACGGCACCGTTGTATTTGTAGAAGATCTTATGCTCGAGGCTCGCCCAGAAGTCCATGGCGATGGTGCGAATCTGAATCTCCACGGTGACCGGCTGTACGCGGTCGGACATGAACACGGGAATCGCGACGATGAGGTGCAGGCTCTGATAGCCGTTCGCCTTCGGCTCCCGAATGTAGTCCTTCTCGTGCAGCACCGTCACGTCCCGCTGCCCGGCGAGGAGGTCCCGAATGCGATACGTGTCGCTGATGAAGCTGCAGGTGATGCGAATGCCCGCGATGTCCTGAATATTGTCGCGGATGCCGTCGAGTTCGAGCGGATATCCCTTGCGGATGGCTTTCTGTAGAATGCCTTCCGGCGACTTGAGCCGCGAGCTGACATGCTCGATCGGACTGTAGTCGTGGATCGAGCTGAACTCCTCCTTGAGAATGTTGATCTTGGTGAGCATCTCGTCGCTCGCGAATTTATACGACATCATGAACCGGGTCAGCTCGAGCTTCAGCTCGCGCATCGCGGCGATGCTCGCCAGCGCGCTGTTGCCGGTCTCATCCGGTCGGCCTGCGGCGTCGGTCATGCCCGTGCTGAGCGCAACCAGACCGTCGCGTCTCCCGGTAAGATGCGTCCGACCAAGTCTTCACTGGCCAGCAGCACGTCACCGTCCGGCAGCTGAACGGATGCCGTCCCCGTGTTGGCCAGCACGGTCACGTCGCCGTTGCGGTACGCCACAACCTCGGGACCGAACCCGTCGAGCCAGACGACGGTACCGGAGGCCAGGGCGTGCTCGCGCCGCAACCGCAGCGCGAACTTGTACAGTTCGAGCGTCGATCCGGCCACGCCGTCCTGCTGGTCGCGAGCCAGCCCTGCCCACTCCTTCGGTTGCGGCAGCCAGCTCTTCGGCCCGGTGCTGAAGCCGAACGATTCACCGGCGGCTTCCCACGGAATCGGCACGCGGCATCCGTCTCGCCCGTAACGCTCGCCGTTCGTACGAAACCAGGTGGGGTCTTCGCGGGCGTCGTCGGGCAGGTCGACGGCCTCGGGCAGGCCGAGCTCTTCACCCTGGTACAGATAGCTCGAGCCGGGCAGCGACAGCATCAAAGCGGATGCCGCCCGCGCTCGTCGGAGACCCAGCGCCGGGTCAGGCAGCCCGACCGTTTTCGGACCGATACCGTGACCCTGCAGGTTGTCGCCGGTGAGGGCAAGCCGGGAGGCGTGGCGCACCACATCGTGATTGGAGAGCACCCAGGTGCTCGGTGCGCCCACGTTGCCGAAGGCTTCGAGCGACTCGTCGATGACGCTCTTGAGCTTCGCGGCGTTCCACGGGGTCTCGAGGTAGGCGAAGTTGAAGGCCTGGTGCATCTCGTCGGGGCGCACCCATTTGGCCATCTGGCTGAGCGGATCGACCCAGGCCTCGGCGGCGAGAACGCGGTCGCCAGGGTAGGCCGCGAGCACCCGGTGCCAGTCGCGATAGATCTCGTGCACGCCATCCTGCGCCCAGTACGGGGCGGTCAGCGGCGTCTCGGCGGTGATGCCCGGTTCCAAAGCGGATGCCGGTGCCCCGCCCATGCTGCCGCCCTCGGCGGGAGGCGTGTAATCGGGGAGGCCGGGAGCCTTGATCATGCCGTGCGCAACATCCACTCGAAAGCCGTCGACGCCGCGATCGAGCCAGAAGCGCAGCACCGCACGGAACTGTTCGCGTACCCACTCGCTGTCCCAGTCGAAGTCGGGCTGGCTGCTGTCGAACAGGTGCAGGTACCACTGGCCGGGGGTGCCGTCCGGATCGGTCGTGCGGGTCCAGGCGAGGCCGCCGAAGACGGACTCCCAGTTGTTCGGAGGCAGCTCGCCGTTCTCGCCCTTGCCGTCGCGGAAGGTGTAGCGTGCGCGTTCTTCACTGCCAGGGCCGGCGGCGAGCGCCGCCTGGAACCAGCCGTGGTCGCTCGAGGAATGGTTGGGCACGATGTCGACGATGACGCGAATGCCCAGGGAATGGGCGGTGCGTTGCAGCACCTCGAAGTCGTCGAGGGTGCCAAACAGTGGGTCGACGTTGCAGTAGTCAGACACGTCGTAGCCGGCGTCGCGTTGCGGTGATGTATAGAAGGGAGAGAGCCAGATGGCGTCGACGCCCAGTTCTTTGAGCTGGGGCAGTCGCGCGCTGATGCCGGCGAGGTCCCCCATGCCGTCACCGTTGGCGTCGGCGAAAGATCGCGGGTAGATCTGATAGATAACGGCGGTGCGCCACCATTCGGTTCCGGAAGTCAGATTGGTGACAGTCATCCTAAAATGTTACGGCATTGCTGCTGGATGCCCCTAGCGAGGGAAAGTGGTCCGGACCTCGCTGTCGGGGTGATAAAGTTTCTAGGTTGCCAAAAACGCGGCATTGCTACTGTTTTTTTGGTTGCTCTGCCCCCTTAGCTCATTGGTAGAGCACTTCCTTGGTAAGGAAGAGGTAGTGGGTCCGATTCCCACAGGGGGCTCAGGCTTGGAAGCGAACAGCCGACAAGTCGCGGCGGGGTAGCTCAGTTGGTTAGAGCACACGGCTCATAATCGTGGTGTCGCGGGTTCAATTCCCGCTCCCGCTACACGGTATTCACTAAAATCGCCCCGGACTTCTGCGGAAGTCCGGGGTATTTTTTCGCCGATTTGCGGTTTTGCCACCATCAACCCCGCAGATTGAAGTAGCGGGTTCCCCTGGTTTGATCGCTTCAACGGCCAATTTCCGACTGATTTTTCGTCCATCCATGCACCGGCGGAGACGAGAAAATTGGCGCGCGTCGAGGTGTCTTCTGCTCACTTCGTCAACCCCGCAGATTCAAATGGACGGCAGCAAGGAATTCATCGTTTCGGCCGTAGTGAGCTACTGGGCTACCGCTGGTATTACGATCGCCATTCAAATCGGACTGCTCGTGCGGGCACTCGTGCGGCGCCGTGGCGGCCTTGTGCTGATCGCGAGCGTGGCTGTGATCTTGACGGTGGGTGTGTCGTTGTTAGTGTCGGTTCCAACGATCGATTGGCGTCCTGATCCTCCAGCGACGACCGTCAACCCGGGCTATCGCCCCTGCTCCAGCGGCAGCGGCAGTGGCGATTGCATCGGCGGCTGAGTGTCGCTGCCTATGCGTTTGGATCAGAAGAGACTGGTCGCGCTGATCCACGACACGTTGTAGGTTGCGGGTGTGTTGCATACGGTGACGGGACTTTCCAGCGTGATGGTCCGCGATGAATCCCAATTGGGCGGACTCACGTAGGCCACATCGGCGACGGCGGTTTCACAGTCGTATGCTCCGGCATTGGTGAAGTGGATGGTGCTGTAGGCAGACGCCCCAGGAGCAAGTTGCACTTCCTCTGGCAGCCCGCTGTCTGCCGCGCGCTTCCCGACGACCGCCCCCGTAGCGCTGTCTGCGAGGTTGAAGATGGAAAGCGGTCCCTCGACCAGACAGGTGTCGCTGCTGGTATTAGTAAACGTGATCTCGGAGTAGAACGAACCTGCTCCGCTGGCCATCGGGTGTGCGGCGATCGAGATATCCAGGTTGTTCCCATCACATTCAGCGGCTCCGGCGGGCTCGGACTCCGCCGGAGCAGGCGTTACGGGCGAAGGGGAAGCAGACGGGGAGGCCGAACGATGACCCGTACTAGAGGGCGAAGGGACCGAAGTCCCTGCCGCACCGCTCACCTGGCCAGAGCAGCCAGTCAAGAAAAAGATGACGGTTAGTCCTGCGCAGAGCGCAGAAGTTTTCTTCATGATTTCCCCCGGTTGTCGTGGTGTCCATTGATGCATGTACCTGCGCTCTGCGACTAGGGACGGCGAGGTCCCGAAGTACGAGCAAAATCGCAACCCTGCGACCGCATATTTGCCGCACGCAGTCGCAGACGTTATCCACGACAACCGTAACGTGTCTCGGAACCTCAGTGCCTCATATAACCGATGGTTGGAAGACGGCCAGAGCCTCGAATTCGTGTCCCGTATGACGCAGGTGAGCGAGATTTCCTACAGGCAGGGTAAACGAGACAAGTTTGCTCAGGCGGGCGGCGGCGCCCAGCCTCAGCGGGGCTATTCCCGTTGGAGGTCCCCGTTGCTGACATGCCAATCAGTTGCATCCGGTTCGATCCTTAGGATGTTGAACAGGACCTGTGTTCCTTCAGTTTCAGAGCGCTGATTCTCGGAGGTTTTGTGGTTGGGATCGGTGTTGGGGGACCGGGATCATCTCCTCACACGGCGCGATGTTCGATTCTGCGGGCGGTTTGAACGAACCCGCATGCACTGGCCTGTGTTGCTAATAGGTCAGCATGCTGGGGGAATCCATCGGAACCCATCCCCGAGACGGAGATAGTCGAACTATGTACGCTCCCGCAAATATTCCAATTACCGTACGTCTCGAGCGGACCGGGTCGGCTCCGTCGAACTTCACCGAGCGGCTGGCGGCACCAGATTCCGAGTTGGCACGGCAGATCGCGAAGGATCCCTACGTCTTTGATTTTCTGGAATTTACCCGTGAAGCTGCGGAGTGCCATTTCGGACTTGCATTGACCAAGCGCATCGCTCAGACCCTCGCGGAGCTTGGTGCGGGTTTCGCATTTGTCGGCCGCCAAGTGCAGTTCGAGGTCGATGGGTAGGACTTCTATATCGAGTTGCTGTTCTTCCACGTACGCCAGCTCCGCTACGTCATCGTCGACCTGAAGGAGGGTGCGTTTGAGCCGTCCTTCACCGGGCAACTCGATTTCTACATCGCTCTGGTGGATGATCACCTGCGCTCGGACATGCACCGGCCGACGGTGGGCATCTTAATTCGCGGAGACAAGAGTGACCGTATTGTTCGATACGCGCTGAGCCAAGCAGGTTCGCCGATGGCCGTGGCCACATACACCTACGAGGCACTGCCGGCCGAAGAGCAGCAATCATTGCCGGACGCAAAAAAGCTGCTGGATGCCATCGCGGACGAATAGCTGGTAACCCTCAATTGTCCCACGGTGCGTGGGACAATTGGCGCTTCAGTTGGCCGGGTGGCGTGATGCTGATGGCTCATGACTATGTGCCTCGCGCTTGGTCTTCATTGCCGCGCATTCCCGTGCACGCCGGCGCCAGCGGACCTTCGAAAGTGGGTCAATATAGGTAACCAAAATGGCTGCGACCGGAGACGCTGCGTCGTCCGTTCCATCGATCTCGGCAATGGAAGATGACCAAGTGAGCTGATGTCGAATCTTTAGGTACTGTTTTCCACCAGGTGTCGCACGACGACGGTCTCATCAATCGTTCCATCAGGCCACCAGGACGGTGAAAGGGCATTCTCAAGCTGCGGAGAAAGTCAGCAGCGACCACTGTCGGGAATCTCGATTCGTGGATACCCTTCGCCGCAGGCGTGCGTGCGTGCGTGCGTGCGAATGAGGCCAATCCAATTGGCCTAGGGCTACGAACTGAAGTTGTCTCATTTAACCCTCGGGATCGTCCCGATGGGCGAGGTCACAAAGGAGTGAAACGTGAAGAAGAACATTAAACTGTTGCTCGGCGCGAGTGCAGCTGCGCTAATTGCTGTCTCGATGGGCGCTGCGCCGGCGTCAGCGCATGTCCCGAAATCGGTGCGCGGCAACGTGGTGCTGACCGCCCACCTGACGGAGCTCAACGACTCGGGTGCGTCGGGGAAGGCGTTCGCCGTCATTCGCGGCGAGACAATCCGGGCGATCGGGATCCGCGCCAAGGGTTTGACGCCCGATGCTCCCCACGCCCAGCACATCCACTACGGCGAACAGGCCATGAATGAGTGCCCCACACTGGCGTTGGACAGTAACGGGGACGGAAGGCTCAACACGGTCGAGGGCGTTCCGGCCTACGGACCCGTCGTGGTGTCCCTGAACACTCGAGGAGACACCACGCCGGCCAGCTTTCTCGACGTTTCCCGGTTCCCCGTCTCGAAAAACGGCTCCTATAACTATCTCCGGACCAACGTGAGCTTCACTGACGTGGCGGGAACCGGATATCCGGGAGCCGAGGGGCTCGGCACCGCCGCGCAGATCTCCGAGGCCATCCGTGATGGTGAAGGTGTTGTCGTGATCCACGGAAACGACTACGACGGCAATGGAACCTACAACCTCAGCGATCCCGAGGGCGTAAGCGAGCTCGACCCCGCCCTCCCCGCCGAGGCAACCGACCCGGTCGCCTGCGGAGTCCTGCACTAGCTGAGAACGTCCGGTCAAGGCTGAGGTCCAGGCGCAGTGCGGGCACGCACAGTGACGCACGACCTGGACCTCATCCTTCGACACAATGTCAAAATCGCCAGGTCTGCTCCGGCGCACTCAAGCGGGTAGTAGTGCTGGTCGCTCGGGTCTCACGGCTTTCGCCTTCACGTTTCCGCTGTTCCTCGCCATGCGCGAACGCGCTCTGGCTGCGACGCGCACAGTGCCCGCGGGCACGGCGGCGTCACGATCACCCTCAAGCTGAAAGAGATGAAAGCCGGATCCAGCCAGTCCGCCGCCTATTGTTGCTCAGCGACCCGGCACTGGTTGAATCCATGCACCAACCCGACAGAGGCTCCGCGCGCTGCTCCGGGCCCCCGGCGCTACGGAATTCGCCACGATCGCGACCACGCTACAGCTGAGCGAGGGGGCACTCGGCGTTCGACGCGGTAAAGACTGCTACCAAACATGACACCATTGTGACTTGACGTGACACCACGGTGGTGTCACTATGGTGACATGGAACTCGGACAGTATGTCAACGACCTGCAGCGCCACCTCGCGGATGCCGCCGACAATGGCACCGCAGGCACGCGCGTCGCGGAGCGCCTCGCCGCCGGACTCGACGCGGCGACCCGGCTCGTGCTGCTCGATGCGCTGTCCGCTGCGGCCGCCGAGATCACCCGAGACCTCGCCCCCGGATCGGTTGACGTGCGGCTGCGCGGACGCGAGATCGAGTTTGTGGTGACCCAGCCGAGTGCGGAGGCCGACAGTGACGAGCGAGGCCCGGCATCCGTTGACCTTGACGAAACGAGTACCTCGCGCACGACCCTGCGTCTGCCGGACGCCCTCAAAGCGCGGGTCGACGACGCGGCCGCCGCGGACGGCCTGTCGGTGAACAGCTGGCTGGTGCGTGCAATCGCTGCAGCCCTGCAACCCAGGCAACGACGATCCGCGCAGCGCACCCTGCGCACCGGTGACAACTTCACAGGCTGGGCGCGCTAGAGCGCCAGGCCGCCGCAAAACCAACCCGCGCACCCGCGTAGGTTGCACAACCACGCCCGGAAAGGCAGCGTCAGCATGCCCACATTCACCACCCCCACGCCCATCGACCTCGCCGTCAATCTGCAGGTCGGTGCCATCGAAATCGTTGCCGGTGACCGCGGCGAAACGGTGGTGACCGTGTGGCCGACCAACCCGACGAAGGCGGTCGACCTGCGCGGCGCGGAGGAGACCCGGGTGGACTTCGACGGTGCACGCCTGGTGATTGTGGGGCCGAAACCCCGCATCAGCTGGTTCGGCCCCACCGAATCGGTCGACGTGAAGATCGAGCTGCCGGCCGGATCGCGACTCACCGCCGAGCTCGCTGTCGGCGACCTGCGTTCGGTCGGCACCCTCGGCGCCACCCGGATCAAGTGTTCGATGGGGCCGGTAGATATCGATAGCACCGGCGACCTGTGGCTGCGCGCCTCCCACGGCAACGCAACCATCAAAACGATTCGGGGCGCAGCCGAGATCACCGCCGATCACGGCCAGATCCGGGTTGGAACGGTCACCGGCGACGCGCTTCTCAAAGCATCGCACGGCAGCATCACGGTCGGCGAGTGCGGAGGCGATCTCGACGCGAAGCTCTCTTATGGCGACCTTGAGATCTCCAAAGCGCTCGCATCCGTCTCGGCCAGGACCGCCTACGGCAGCATTCAGCTGCGCGACGTGTCGACCGGTTCCGTGCAGGTTGAAAGCGGCTTCGGTCAGGTCACAATCGGCGTGAAGCCCGGCGTTCCCGCCTGGCTTGACCTGTCGTCGAAAGAGGGCCATGTGCGCAACGAACTCGCCGGCGACAGCGCGCCCGCCGCCTCCGAACAGACCATCGCCGTGCGTGCCCGCACGCAGTACGGCAACATCACCATCCAGCGAGCCCGCGCGGTCGAGCGCTGAGAACCAGCGATTCGGCGAAGCTGCGTCGAGGAAGCTATCGAGGATAAAACAGAAGGGAACGACACCATGCATACCCCAGCGATCGACGTGCACGGACTGCGCAAATGCTACGGCGACCAGATCGTGCTCGACAACGTCGATCTCACCGTGCACGCGGGCACCGTGACCGCGCTGCTCGGCCCGAACGGAGCAGGCAAGACCACGACCGTGCACATTCTCTCGACCCTGCTGCGGCCCGATGGCGGGACGGCGTTCGTGAACGGATGCGACGTCATGCGCGACCAGGCCGGCGTGCGCGCCCAGATCGGTCTCACCGGGCAATTCTCCGCGGTCGACAGCCTGCTCACCGGCGAGGAGAACCTCAGGCTGATGGCGCGTCTGCGCCACCTCGGATCGAAACGCTCGAAGGCACGGGTGGTCGAACTGCTCGATCAGTTCGACCTCGTCGACGCCGCCCGCAAACCGCTGGCCACCTACTCCGGCGGCATGCAGCGCCGCCTCGACCTTGCCATGACCCTGGTGCAGGCACCGAGCGTGATCTTTCTCGATGAACCCACCGCCGGCCTCGACCCGCGCAGCCGCCGCACGCTGTGGGACATCGTGCGGGGCCTCGTGGCGGAGGGCGCGACCGTGCTGTTGACCACCCAGTACCTCGACGAGGCCGACCAACTCGCTGACCGCATCGCGGTACTCGACGGGGGCCGCATCGTCGCCGAGGGCACGCCGAACGAACTCAAACGCCTCGTGCCGGGCGGTCACCTTCGGCTGCGCTTCGCGGACGCTGCCGCGTTGGATACCGCCGCCCGCCTGCTTGACGAGTGCACCCGCGACGCCGTCGATCTCGCCCTCACCGTACCGAGTGACGGTGGAATCGGGGCGCTGCGCTCCGTGCTGGACCGCCTCGATGCAGCTCACATCGAGGTCGCCGACCTCAGCACCCACACCCCGGACCTCGATGACGTCTTCCTCGCCCTCACCGGCACGAAGACTCCGGCCGGCCCGGTCGACGCGAAGGGAATGACGTCATGACCACCGTTTCTGCGCGGGTGAAGCCGGCCGCGGGCATCCGGCGGCCGTCGCACGTCATCGCCGACTCGCTCACCATGCTGCACCGCAACCTGCTGCACATGGTGCGCTACCCGGGACTGTCGGTGTTCACCATCGTGGGGCCGGTGGTGATTCTGCTGCTGTTCGTATTCGTGTTCGGCGGCACGCTCGGGGCCGGGCTGCCCGGCGTGAACGCGACCGGCGGGCGCGCAGCCTATCTCGCCTACGTGGTGCCGGGCATCCTGTTGATCACGATCGCCGGTACGGCCGGCGGCACCGCGACCACAGTCTCGATGGACATGACGACGGGGGTGACCGCACGGTTTCGCACCATGGCCATCTCGCGCGCCGCGGTGCTCGCCGGGCACGTGCTCGGCAACGCCATCCAGGCCTTGATCGCGGTCGCGCTCGTACTCGGCGTTGGCCTGCTGATCGGGTTTCGTCCCACGGCTTCACCGCTCGAGTGGATGGCCGCAGCCGGCCTGCTCGCACTCGTCGCCTATGCGATCAGCTGGCTCGGGGTGGCCATGGGCATGCAGGCCAAGTCGGTCGAAACGGCGAGCAACCTGCCGCTGATCCTGACACTGTTGCCGCTGCTCGGCAGCGGCTTCGTGCCGACGGAGTCGATGCCGGCCGGGTTGGCCTGGTTCGCGCTGTACCAGCCGTTCACTCCGTTCATCGAGACGATCCGCGGGCTGCTGCTCGGCACCCCGCTCGGCACCAACCCCGTGTTCGCACTGGGCTGGTGCGTCGCGACCGCGTTCCTCGGGTACGCCTGGTCGCGGGCGATCTACGAACGTAAGTCGGTGCGCTGAGTTCACGCCGTTCGGGAAACGGTCGGGCGCTCGGCCGCCTGTGCTGCTGCCGCGTATAGGCTGGCCCGTGACACGGGGTGCTCCACACAGTGTGCGAGCTGAGATCAAAACCCGTTGAACCTGTCTAGTTAGTACTAGCGAAGGAATGTCACGAATGATCGATCGACGCCACCCTCTCACGCTGCGGCAGACGCCCAGGATTCTCAGTATTGCCGGCACCGATCCCACCGGCGGCGCCGGAATTCAGGCCGACCTGAAAAGCATCGCGGCCAACGGCGGCTACGGAATGGCGGTCGTGACTGCCCTGGTCGCGCAGAATACGCGCGGGGTGCGCGCGGTGCACACCCCGCCGGTCCATTTTCTCCGGCAGCAATTGACCGCGGTGAGCGACGACGTGACCATCGACGCCGTCAAGATCGGCATGCTCGCGAATTTCGCGGTGATCACCGAGGTGGGTTCCTGGCTGGAGGAGTGTCGGCCGCCGCTGGTCGTGCTCGACCCGGTGATGGTGGCGACCAGCGGTGACCGGCTGCTCGACGCCTCAGCGGAGCAGGCACTGCGCGACCTGATTCCGCACGCAGACCTCGTCACGCCCAACGTTCCCGAGCTGGCCGTCCTGCTCAATGAGCCAGCGGCGATCGACTGGACCGAGGCTCTCGAACAGGGCGAACGGCTGTCGGCCCGCACCGGAACCACCGTGCTGGTCAAGGGCGGGCACTTCACCGGAACAGCCTGCCCCGATGCTCTGGTAAACACCCACGGGCTGCTCACGCACAAGGTGCTCGAGTTCACGGCGCCGCGCATCGAGACCAGGAATAGTCACGGCACCGGGTGTTCCCTGTCGGCGGCGATGGCGACCGTGCAGGCTCGAAGGGGGAACTGGGCGCAGTCCCTCGCCGAGGTCAAGGACTGGCTCCAGGATGCCCTGGCCCACGCTGACGAGCTCGAGGTCGGCCGGGGAAACGGTCCGATCCACCACTTTCATCGGCTGTTCGCGCGCGCAGGCGCCTCCTCCAGTCCGGGTGCACGGGCCTGACCGTTCGATTAGTCGAGCGGGGGCAGGCTGGCCAGAAGCCGCTGCGCGGCATCCGTCGGGTCGTCGGCGTCGGTGATCGCCCGCACCACGACCACCCGAGTGGCGCCGGCCTCGACCACCTGGTCGATGGTGCCGAGGTCGATACCGCCGATGGCAAACCACGGGCGCGGGCTGGCAGCGGATGCGCTCTGCTCGGCCGCGTAGCCCAGCAACTCGGTTCCGACCGCGGCGCGACCGGGCTTGGTCGGCGTGGCCCAGACCGGGCCGACGCAGAAGTAATCGAGATTGTCGGCGGCGAGCGCGGCATCCACTTGCTCGGGGGTGTGCGTGGACAGGCCGATCCGCGGGGCCGGGCCGAGCAAAGTGCGGGCCGAGGCGAGCGGCAGGTCGGTCTGCCCGACGTGGAACACCGGAGCGCCGGCGAGACCGGCGATATCCGCCCGGTCGTTGACGGCCCAGAGCCGGGCCCGTTGCTCGGCGACCGTGCGCAGAATTTCGAGATAGTCGAGCTCTTCGGCGGCATCGATGGTCTTGTCGCGCAGTTGGATGATGTCGACCCCGCCGGCGAACGCGGCGTGCACGAAGTCAGCGAAATCACCCCGATCCTTACGCGCATCGGTGCAGAGATACAGCCGGGCGGTCATCTGGTCCATTTGTCCAACATTAGGTGGCTGCTGCCCGGCCTCGGGCGCCGCAGCGGGCTCGAGGCGTGAGCGCGTATAGGCTGGGCCCTGACACGGGGTGCTCCATATTGTGTGCGAGCTGAGATCGATACCCGCTGAACCTGTCTAGTTAGCACTAGCGAAGGAATGTCCGCATGATCGATAGCACTCGCCACCCGTCCCCACTCTGCGAAGCGCGCCATGAGTGAGCGGCGGGCCCATCGCAGCGTCGACGTTGCCGTCATCGGTGGCGGCATCATCGGTCTCGGCATCGCCTGGGCCGTGGCGCAGACCGGCCGCACGGCGGTCGTCATCGACCCGGATCCGGCCGGAGGTGCCACCTTCGCGGCCGCCGGAATGCTCGCGGCAGTGAGCGAACTGCATTACCAGGAGGAGGCGCTCCTCGAGCTCATGCTCGCCTCCTCGGCGCTGTATCCCGCCTTCATCGAATCGCTCGGAACCGCGTCGGACCTCACCGGGTACCAGAGAACCAGAACCATCAACGTCGGTGCCGAAGCGGCCGATCGGCAAGCGCTCGCCGACCTTCGCGGCGTACAACTGGTCAACGGGCTGGGCGTTGAGCCCCTGACCGTTCGCGAAGCACGTGAGCTCGAGCCGCTGCTGAGTCCGCGCATTTCCGGTGCCTTCCTGGTGGGCCAGGATCATCAGGTTGACCCGCGCCAGCTCACCGCGCGCATCCAGCTCGCGTTGGTCGGGCTCGTCAGAGACGGCCAGCCAGCCGTGCTTCGCGTGCGTGCCCGTGGGCTCCTGCACGACGTTGCAGCGGATGCCTCCTCGCGCGTCACCGGCGTGGCCCTGGTTGATGGCTCAACGGTCAGCGCGACCGAAGTGGTCGTGGCCAACGGGCTCGGGGCGGCCGACCTGAGCGGGCTGCCCGAGCACCTGCGCCTGCCGCTGCGCCCGGTCTATGGTGAGGTCCTTCGGCTGCGTGTTCCCGAGCACCTTCGGCCGTTGCTCACCTGCACGGTGCGCGGCCTGGTGCACGGCGTGCCGGTCTATCTGGTCCCCCGCACCGACGGAACGCTCGTGATCGGAGCCACCCAGCGTGAAGACGGCTCGAGCGCGGTGTCGGCCGGTGGCGTTCACCAACTGCTGCGGGACGCCCAGGAGCTGGTGCCGGCGGTCAGCGAACTCGAACTTCTCGAGGTGACCGCTCGGGCGCGGCCGGGAACGCCCGACAATGCGCCGCTGCTCGGTCGGGTCAGCCGTTCCGGAGCCGACAGTGGCGATATTCCCGGCCTCATCATCGCCACCGGATTCTTTCGCCACGGGGTGCTGCTCACCCCGATGGCTGCCCAGCACTGTGTTGACCTCATCGAGGGGAACGCCACGGATCGGTGGCGGAGCTTTCGGCCGGATCGTTTCTCGGCGAGCCGGGTTCTCGCATCCGCTTCGCTCAACGGAGGCCACTCGTGACCGTCACCATCACCGTCAACGGCCAGAGCCGAACCGTGCGGGCCGGTGGCAGCGTGACCGACCTCGTAGCCCAGATCACCGATCGCCCCATTGACGCAGAGGGCCGGGCCGACGACGGGGGCCGTCTCGGCGTGGCCGTCGCGCGGAATGCCGCGGTCGTTCCCCGCAGCCAGTGGTCGTGCACCCGGTTTGCCGCCGGCGATGAAGTTGAAATCGTTTCTGCGGTTCAGGGAGGTTGATCGTGCCCACACACACTGACAGTCTGATGATTGACGGCGTCGAGTTCACCTCGCGCCTGATCATGGGTACCGGGGGCGCGCCGAGCGTGCACGGCCTCGGCGAGGCGCTGCGTGCCTCCGGAACCGAACTCACGACCGTCGCGATGCGGCGCCACAGTGTGGCGAGCTCCGAGTCGCTCTTCGAGCTGCTGCTGCAGCATTCCATTCGCGTGCTGCCGAACACCGCCGGCTGTTTCACGGCGCGCGAGGCCGTGCTGACCGCCGAGCTGGCCAGGGAGCCCCTCGAGACCCACTGGATCAAGCTCGAAGTCATCGCCGATGAGCTGACCCTGCTGCCCGACGCGGTCGAACTGGTGGAGGCCACCGAACAGCTCGTCGCGCGGGGCTTCAAGGTCTTCGCCTACACAAATGACGACCCCGTGCTCGCCCTGCGGCTCGAACATCTTGGCGCCGTGGCCGTGATGCCGCTGGGGGCGCCGATCGGCACCGGGCTCGGCATTCTCAACCGGCACAATATCGAGCTGATCGTGGCCCGCGCCGGCATCCCCGTGGTGCTCGACGCCGGCATCGGCACCGCCTCCGACGCCGCCCTCGCCATGGAATTGGGCTGTGACGCCGTGCTGCTGGCCACCGCGGTCACCCGCGCGCAAAACCCGGCGCTCATGGCCGACGCCTTCAAACACGCCGTGATCGCGGGCCGGCGCGCGTCGCTGGCCGGCCGCATCCCGCGGCGCGACCTCGCCCTGGCGTCGTCACCCGTGATCGGACGGCCCGACCTGTGAAGCGGATGCCGGCGCTCGCGCCGCTCGTCGAACCGGGCGAGCCGCTCACCACGGCCGAACGGGAGCGGTACTCCCGCCACATTCTCCTACCCGAAATCGGCCTGCTCGGCCAGCGCCGGCTGAAGAATGCGCGCGTACTCGTGATCGGAGCTGGCGGTCTCGGTTCGCCGGTGCTGCTCTACCTCGCCGCCGCCGGTGTGGGCACCATCGGCATCGTCGACCATGACACGGTGGACCTGAGCAACCTGCAACGCCAGGTCATCCACGGCGTCGCCGATTTGGGCCGGTCGAAACTGCAATCCGCCGCCGCGGCGGTCGCCGAGCTCAACCCACTCGTCACCGTGCACCAGCACGACGTCTGGCTGTCAGCGGCCAACGCGCTCGAACTGTTCGCCCGGTACGACCTCATCCTCGACGGCGCCGACACCTTCGCCACCCGCTATCTGGTCAGCGATGCCGCAGCGCTGCTCGGCAAGCCCTGCGTCTGGGGCTCCATCCTGCGCTTCGACGGGCAGGTCAGTGTCTTCTGGAATCGGCACGGTCCCACCTACCGCGACCTGTATCCGGAAGCGCCGACGGCCGGGACGGTACCCGGGTGCGGCGAGGGCGGAGTGTTCGGAATGCTGTGCGGAACGATCGGTTCCACGATGGTCGCCGAAGCCGTCAAACTCATCACCGGGGTGGGACGTACCCTGCTCGGCCGGGTCGTGCTGTTCAACGCGCTCGACGCCTCGTGGCGCGAAATCACGATTGCGCCCGACCCCGCTACCGAGCCGGTCACCGAACTGATCGACTACGACCTGTTCTGCGGCACGCCCCCGGCGTCGCCTCAGGGGGACCAGTCCATCTCCGTGCACCAGCTCGCCGCCATGCTCGATGCGCGCTCACGCGGCGAGCTCGACTTCGATCTCGTCGACGTTCGTGAACCAGAGGAATATGCGATCGTGCACATTGCCGGATCGCTGCTGGTACCCAAGGGCGGCATCCTCTCGGGGCAGGCCCGCCTCGCCCGCGACCGCGACATTATCGTGCACTGCAAGGCCGGCCCCCGCGCCGCAGCCGTACTGGCCGAGCTGCAGCGCCGGGGGTACGCGCAGGTGCGCCAGGTTGAGGGCGGAATCGTGGCCTGGACCAGGGAAATCGAGCCCGCGCTGCCAACCTATTGAGTGAGCCGCAGCTCGCGGCACGTGTTTGAGAACGTGGCACTGGTTTGAACGCAGGCCGTCATCTCAAACAGGGGCCACGAGGGTCAGTCGCCGATCAGGGCGTAGCGGTGGGCCCAGGGGCGCAGCATCTCGACGGCGGCACCGACCCGAAAGACCGTGTCGTCATCAAAGGGATGCCCGACAATCTGCACTCCGGTCGGGATACCGCAGTCGGCCATGCCGCTCGGAACCGCCAGCACCGGGCAGCGGTTCGCGATGTTGAAGGGCACGGTCATGTGCGCCTGCCAATAGTGGTCGAGGTGCTCGCCGCCGGTCCTGATGCCGTTCAGATAGTGATCGTCGGCGGTCAGCGACGCCACCGCCGAGGTCGGGCAGATCAGGGCGTCGAACCCGCTCATCACAGCGGCGAGTTGGCCCTGCAGACGGGTTTCGGCGCTGAGCCCGTCGAGAAAACGGGTGCCGGCGGTCGCAGCGCGGGCATCGGCCATGAACTGCACCGTATACGCGGCGAGCCCGCTCTCGGCGCCGCGGGTCTCGTCCTCCATGGCGGGCCCGAGAGTATGACCGAAGTGGGTGAACGACACCCGGTGCATCTCGGCCGTGGTCCACGGCAGTTCGACCTCCTCGACGATCGCCCCGGCGCTCTGCAGCGCCGCAGCGACCGCGCGGGTGTTCGCCTCCACGTCGGCATCGACGAGGTAGTCGCCGAGTCGAATGCACAGGGCGATGCGGAGGCCGCGCGCCGAGGCCCACGCCCCGGACAGCGGTGCGGTGTCGGCGAGCGAGGTATGGTCGCCGGGGTGCCGGCCGGCCATCACGTTGGCGAGCAGGGCGGCATCCGCTACCGTGCGGGCCATCGGGCCGTCGCCGCGATAGTGGTCGGCGGCGAGCGGCGCTACACCCGGGATGCGGCCGTACGGTGCCTTGAACCCGACGGTTCCGGTGAAGGCCGCCGGCAGACGGGTCGATCCGGCAATGTCCGAGCCGGTGGCGAGCGGCGTAAAACCCGCCGCGAGGGCAGCGCCGGAACCGCCCGAGGAGCCGCCGGGGGAGAGTGCCAGGTTGAACGGATTGCGGGTGACGCCCCAGAGCGGCGAGTGGGTCACCGTGGCACAGCAGAATTCGGGCGTCGTGGTGCGGGCGTGCACGATGCCGCCGGCCGAGCGGATGCGGCTGATCACCGGATGATCGGCGTTCGCCACCACCGCGCGCTGGGCCACGAGCCCGTTGCTGAGCACGTGCCCGGCGAGGGAATGCTTCTCCTTCGCCGCGACCGGCAGACCGAGCAGTGGGGCGAGAGCGCCGCCGGCCCGGTACTGTTGCTCGGCGTTGCGGGCCGACTCTCGTGCCGCATCGACCAACTGCTCGGTGAGCGCGTTGACCCGCGGGTTGACCGCGTCGATGCGCTGAAGGACCGACTCGAGCAGCTCGATTGGCGACAGGTCGCGCGACCGAAACAGGTTGAGCGCCTCGGTTGCGCCGAGGTAGTGCAGGTCGGTCGCCGTGGTCGTGCCCGACACCGTTACGCCCGGACCGTCGACGCCAGTGCGGGGGCCGTGGCCGAGTCGACCAGGGCGCCGTTGACCAGATCGGTAGTGACCTCGGTGAGCAGCGCGAGCCCGGCAACCATGTCGGCATCCGTGGTGAATTCGCGTTCGCAGTGCGAGACGCCGTCGACGCTCGGAATGAACAACATGATCGAGGGCACGATGGTGTTCATCGCTACCGAGTCGTGGCCGGCCATCGTCTGGATGCGGCGGGTGGAGAGCCCGGCCCGCACGGCGGCTGCCTCGGCCAGCTGCAGGCCGTTCTCCGGAAAATACCGGATCGGACGAACATCGAAATCGGTCACAGTGATCTGGATGTCGTGTTCGACGGCGAGAGCAGCGATTTTCTCGAGCAGGGTCGCGCGGGCCGTCTGCACGATCTGTGGGTCGCCGCTGCGCAGATCGGCGACCAGGCGCACCCGGCGGGCGACGACGATAGGGGAGTTGGGTTCGAGGGTCAGCTGCCCGACCGAGGACACGATGGCCTCGTCGGCGAAGTCGGTAGTGACTTCGCGCACCATGAGGATGATCTTCGCGGCAGCGACGAGGGCGTCGTGGCGATCGGCCATGGCGGTCGCCCCGGTGTGCGACTGCTCGCCGAGCACCTCGATGTCGAGCTTCTGGGTGTACCAGCTGCGGTCGACGACGCCGATCGCGATCTCTTCGCGCTCCAAAATGCGACCCTGTTCAATGTGGATCTCGGCGTAGCTCACGGTGACCGGGCGCGGGTCGGTGCCGAGGTAGCCGATCTCGGCGAGGGCGGCGCGAGCGGTCACCCCGGCCAGGTCCGTCACGTCGAGCATCTTCTCCTGATCGAACAGGCCGGCGAACACGCTGCTGCCCATGACGCTCGGTGCGAACCGGCCGCCCTCTTCGTTGAACCAGTTCACGACGGCGAGGTTGAACGACGGCGCCGTGCCGCTCGCTCGCATCAGCTCGTCGACGTTGCGGGCCGCGTGCAGGGCCGCGAGCACGCCGTAGGCACCGTCGAATCGTCCGCCGAGCGGCTGGCTGTCGAGGTGCGAACCAACGAGCACGTAGGGTGCGCCGGGGGTCCACTCGATCAGCCCGAACATGTTGCCGATGCCGTCAACGTGCAGGGTGTAGCCGGCGTCGGTGATCCACTTTGAGAACCACGCGCGGCTTTGCGCGTCTTCGGCGGTGGCGGCCTGGCGGTCGACGCCCTGTCGGGGTGTGGCACCGATGGTGGCGACGTGGTGGAAGTCCGTGAGAAAATCAGCGGATGACATGTGTGCTCCTTTAATACAGCGAGTGATGCGCGAACGGATGCTGAGGTGTCAGCCCAGGCGCCCCCGCGTTTCCGGCACCTTGGTGAGGGTCACGAGCAGGAACACGATCACGGCTGCTCCGGCCATGTAGAAGCCGGGGGCGAAGGCGACCCCCGAGCTGGCGACGAGGGCCGTGCCGACGAGCGGTGCCGTACCGCCGAAGATGGCGTAACCGAGGTTGTAGCTCACGGCGGCGCTCGTGAAACGGGTTCTGGTCGTGAAGATCTCGACGAAGAAGGTGTAGCAGCCGCCGCCGTAAATGCACAGCGGAATCACGAACAGCATCTGGCCGAGCAAGGCGAGGGGCAGGCTGCCGCTCGTGACGAGCATGAAGCTCGGGATGGCGACAATTGCGATCGCGGCCGACCCGGCGATGAGCATGGGCTTGCGCCCAACCCGGTCGCCGATGCGCCCGCCGATCGGCAGCAGCACGGCGTACAGGGCGAGGGCTGCCGCATTGGCCAGCAGGGACTGTTCGCGGCTGAGGTTACCGGTGGTCTGTACGTAGGCCACGAAGTAGGCCGAGAGAAAGTAGAAGCCCATCGCGGTGAGGCCCATGACGAAGATGACCTGCACCATGCGCAGTTTGTTCTCTCGGAAGGATTCCCTGACCGGGCTGAACTCCTTCGTCCTGGTGGCCTGGGCGTCGGTGAACGATTTACTCTCGCTGGTCTTGCTGCGAATCCACACCCCGAACAGGGCCAGGGGCAGGGCGAGAAGGAACGGCAGTCGCCAGCCCCAGGCGGTGAACGACTCGTCGGACATGCTCTGGCTGAGGATGAGAATCATCGTGCCGGCGAACACCGACGGCAGGGCGGTGGCCGCGATGGTGATGTTCAGCCAGAGTCCGCGGCGGTTGATCGGTGCGTGTTCGAACACGAACGAGGGTGCGCCGACCGATTCGCCGCCGGCCGAAAAGCCCTGCACGAGCCGTAACAGCAGCAACAGCAGGGGAGCCCAGACACCGATCTGGTCGAAGGTCGGCAGCAACCCCATGCACGCGGTCGCGGTACCGATGGCGAGCAGGGTGATGGCCAGCACCTTGCGACGCCCGATCTTGTCGCCGAGCGCGCCGAAGAACAGGCCGCCAAGCGGACGAATGACGAAGGCGACGCCGAAAGTCGCGAAGGTGGCCAACAGGGCCAGGATCGGGTCCGAGCTGGGAAAAAATAGCTGGGAGAAGATCACGGCCGTGAGGCCGTACAGGGTGAAATCGTAGAACTCGATGAACTGGCCGATGCTGCCGCCGAGCAGCACGCGCTTCTGCAGGCCGGTGATTTTCTGCGGCGGAGCGGTCTCGGCTGGCGGACTGATCGGGGCGGTGGCTTCGGTCGTGGTCATGAGATCCACCGTACGATCGCGATGATTCCGGCGGTCGCCGCTGCGTTTCTGGCCGGTGAACTCTGCGGGGGCCGTATGTCGGTCATATTGCGGGGCATCCGCTGGTGTGTAACCGGGGCGACACATTAATTGTCTGCTCGAACACTGATCCTCCTTGATCACAGCGGTCCCGATCCCGGTCGCAGACGAGCCGCGCCGGGAGTGTGCGACCGATTGTGGTCAAGCTTGCGCGCGTCGAAAGACCCTTGTCCAATTGATTCTCATGGCCGACCGCATCGGTTTTGGTGATGGGTTATGGCCGGGTCGCGCCATACAGCCGGCGGCAGATCTCGTCGAAGGCCAGGGCGCGTCGGGTGGGCAGGGTGCTCTCGAGCCGCACGAGCATCACCTCGCTCGGCGGAAATTCGTCGGTCAACCGCAGCGGCACCACCCGGCCACCGGAGTAGGGCACATCGTTGTAGACCCGCTGGTTGAGCAGCGCATAACCGTGGCCCTGGGCCACGAAGGAGCGCACTGTTTCATAGCCGGCGAACCGGTGACGCACGTTGGGCGCCACCCCGGCGAGCGCGAACAGGCTCTCGTAATATTCCCGGCTGTGCGGCAGATCGAGCAGAATGAGCGGTTCGCCGGCCAGGTCTTTCAGGGCGATCTCCTGGCCGGGCGTGTTCGCGGCTCGGTGTCCTTCGGGAACGATGACGTGCGGCGGAACCCGCTCGAGCACCTGGCTCGAGAATCCACTGCCGAGGCCGTGGCCATACATGAGGGCGAGGTCACAGCGTCCCTTGCGCAGCGCGGTCTGCAGGGAGGCGAGGTCGGCTTCGAGAAAGGTCACGTCGACTCCGGGATGGGTGGCCTCGAATGCCTTGAGAATGGCCGGCAGTCGAAAAGAGGCCAGCGGGGAGAACACGCCGACGGTCAGCTCGCCGGTCAGGGTCTCGGCGGCACCGTAGGCCGACTCGAACAGGGAATCAGCGTGGTCGAGAAAGCCCTTCAGGTCGAGCGCGAACCGGCGACCGGTCGGCGTGAGTTTGAGCCCGGTCGAGGGGTTACGTAGAAACAGCTGGGCGCCGAGGGTGCGCTCCAACTCCGCCATCGCGGTGGAGACGGCGGACTGGCTCACCAACAGCCGAGCCGCCGCCTGCGTCATGCTCTCCAGTTCGGCCACGACGGCGAAATACCGCAACTGGGTGAGGGTGAAGTGTCGCATCGGGCTCCAGGTCGGGTAGCAGGCGGGAACGCGAGCACTCCGCCCGAGCGAATGGATCGCTCAATCGTAACGCCCGGCATCCGTACGGAGGCGAATGAGCAGCCACCGCGACACGCAAGCGGATGCCCTGCGGCATCCGCTTGCGACCCTCGATTGGGGGGTACTATCGCTGCAATCGGGATCTTCCCGCGCATGACATGAAAGGTCGGACTATGAATCCGTTACTCATCATTGTGGCCGTTGTTGCGGTGGTGCTGCTCATTACCGGAGGGCTGGTGCAGTCGCTTCAATTTCTGCTCTGGGTCGGTATCGTGCTCGCGATCATCGCGGTGATCATGTTCCTGATGCGATCGATGTCCGGACGCAAGAGCGTCTAACGCTGCAGGGCCGCAGAGCAGCCGGCACAAGGAGAATGGACTCCTCGTGCCGGCTGTTTCTGTAGCCGTGAACTGCTGTACCGGACCCCGCCTGGTCGGGGCCTGGCTCAGACCAGGGGGGCCAGAAAAGTGAGCGTCGAACCGTCGCCCTCGACGAGTGGTGCGAGTGCCAGGTTGAACGCTGCACCGTAGGCGGCGGCGCGGTGGGCGTCGAACGCGGCAGGGTCGCGGTACTCCTCATAGACAAAGAAGGCCGCCGGGTCGCTGCCGAGCCGGTGCGGGTCGAAGCGAATGCAGCCTGCCTCCTGGCGCACGTGAATCGTGAGGCCCTGCAGCAGGCGGGAAACTTCCTTCTCGTGCCCGGGAAGCGCCGTGAACTCGGCGTACAGGGCGATCACCGGCCCGGTCATGCTTTGCGTGCCCCGGTCATGATCGCGACCGCGTCGGTCATGCTGTGCGACTGCGGGGTGATCGTGGTCGCACACTTGCCCAGCCGTTGAATATGGATGCGGTCGGCGACCTCGAACACGTGCGGCATGTTGTGGCTGATCAGGATGACCGGGATGCCGCGGTCGCGCAGATTTTTCACGAGCTGCAGCACCTGGTTCGACTCGCGCACACCGAGAGCTGCGGTGGGTTCGTCGAGCACGACGACCTTCGACCCGAATGCGGCCGCGCGGGCCACAGCCACGGCCTGGCGCTGCCCGCCGGAGAGGTTCTCCACCGGCACCGTGACGTCCTGCAGGGTGGTGATGCCAAGATCGGCGAGTTGTTGGCGTGCCTTCTTGCGCATGCCCTTCTTGTCGACCATGCGAAAGACCGAGCCGAGAATGCCCTTTCGGCGTTCCTCGCGGCCGAGAAACAGGTTGCTGGCCACGTCCAGGGCCGGCGACACCGCGAGGGTCTGGTACACGGTTTCGATACCCGCCAGGTGGGCGTCCTGCGGCCTCTTGAAGTGCACCGGCCTACCGTCGAGCAGAATCTCGCCCTCGTCGGCGAGCTCCGCTCCGGTCAGGCATTTGATGAGCGTGGATTTGCCGGCGCCGTTGTCCCCGATGATGGCCAGGACTTCTCCCGGGTAGAGGCTGAGGCTCACCCCGTCGAGGCCCACGACTCGCCCGTACGTTTTCACGAGGTTTTTCGCCTGCAGGATGGGCTGGCGAGTTTCTGCGGCCGGCGTGGCGGCGGCATCCGCTGTGAGGGTCATTTGCGTACCTTTCGAATCCACTGGTCGACCGAGACGGCCACGATGATGAGCACGCCGACTGCGAAGGTTTGCCACAGCACGTCGAGGCCGGCCAGGGAAAGACCGTTGCGGAAGACGCCGACGATGAGGGCGCCGAGCAGGGTTCCCCAGACCGTGCCGCGGCCACCGAACAGGCTGGTTCCGCCGATGACGACGGCGGTGATCGAGTCGAGGTTGAGTTCACCGCTGGCGTTGGGGGAGGCAGCATTGCTGCGGCCGATCTGAATCCAGGCGCCGATGGCAAGAATCGCGCCTGCAGCGAGGTAAACGCTCATGAGCACCCGGTTGACCCGGATTCCGGCGAGGCGGGCGGCCTCCTTATCGTCGCCGACCGCGTAAACGTGGCGACCCCAGGAGGTGTTGTTCAGAATGAAGGCGATCGCGAAGTAGAGCACGAGCATCATGAGCACACCGGTGGTGAAATTGACACCGCCGATGTTGAAGGTCGTGCCGGACCAGGTCAGCAAATCGGGCATCTCGCCGCCGCGCACCGTGGCGCCGGCGGTGTAGAGCAGGGTGAGGGCCAGAAAGATGTTGAGGGTACCCAGGGTGACGATGAACGGGGGGAGCCGCAGCTTGGTCACCAGGAATCCGTTGAAGGCTCCAGCGGCGAGGCCGACCAGGAGACCGAGCAGCAGACCGAGAATGGCGGGCATGCCGGTCTCGATGGTGATCTGGGCGGTGACCATCATGGCGAGCACCATCACCGCGCCAACCGAGAGGTCGATGCCGGCCGTGAGGATGATGAGGGTCTGGGCTATGGCCAGGGTGCCGACCACGGCCACCTGCTGGGTGATCAGCGACAGGTTGGCCGGGTTGAGAAACCGCTCGTTGAGCAGGCCGAAAACGATGATGGCCAGGATCAGCACGATGGCCGGACTGAGCGCCGGGTAACGATGCATGACGTTGCGCAGGCGGCTGAGCGGTGTAGTGCGGTCGAGGAATTCCTCGGCCAGATCATGCGGCCCGGTGGTTGCCGGTACCTGTTGGGTGGACTGACTCACGAGCGACCTCCATTGGTCGAGGGTAGGAGCAGGAATGCGCGGGATGCCCGTGAGCCGGGCATCCCGCGCGTGGGGTTTTAGCCCCAGCAGATCTCTGCGGCGGCTGTGGTGTCGATCGACTCGACCCCGGGCTGCGAATCGTCGGTGACGAGGGCGACACCGGTGTCGAAGAAGTCGAGGCCCGCGGTCACCTCGGGCGTCGTGCCCGAGTCAACGAGGTCGAAGATCGCCTGCACACCGAGTTCCGCCATCTTGACCGGGTACTGCTGGGCGGTCGCCCCGATGAAGCCGTCCTTCACCTGGCTGACGCCTTCGCAGCCGCCGTCGACGGAGACGATGATCATGTCGGTCTTGCCGGCGGCCTTGAAGGCCTGGTATGCACCGTAGGCGGCCGGTTCGTTGATCGTGTAGACCACGTTGATGTCGGGGTTCTGGCTGAGCAGGTTCTCGGCACCGGTGCGGCCGCCGTCTTCAGCGCCCGTGGTGGCTTCGCTGCCGACGATCTCATAGTCGCCGCCGCTGTAGCTGCCGGTTTTCTCTTCGTCGCCGTTCTTCTCCACGTCGACGGTGTCGATACCCATGCCGTCAAGAAAGCCCTGGTCGCGGTTGTAGTCGACCGAGACGATCTTGTCATCGAACAGGTCGAGCAGCGCGATCGTGGCCTTGTCGCCATCGAGCTTGGCTGCGGCCCACTTGCCGATCTCCTGGCCGGCCGCAAAATTGTCGGTGGCGAAGGTGATGTCAACGGCGTCGGGGTTGGTGGGCGGGGTGTCCAGGGCAATGACGAAGAGTCCGGCGTCGCGCGCCTTGACCAGGGCGTCTTCAACGCCCGGGCCGTTGACGGTGATCAGGATGCCCTTGTCGCCCTTGGAGATGGAGTTCTCGATGGCCTGGATTTGGGTGTCTTCGTCGCCGTCTTCCTTGCCGGCGGCGAGGGTGAGCGTGATACCGAGGTCGTCGGCGGCGGTCTGGGCGCCTTCCTGCATGGCGATGAAGAAGGGGTTGCTGGTGGTTTTGACGATCAGCGAAACGCCGATCTCGTTGCTGCTGCCGCCGTCGCTGGCGCCATCGGAGGCCCCGCCGCTGGAACAGCCGGCGAAGCCGAGCGTAGCCAGGGTGGCGACGGAAGCCGCGGCGATGAAACGCCGTGAGCCCATGCTGTGTGTGGTGCGATTCATCGGTGAATCTCCTCTGATTAGACGGGAGACAAACTCCCTGACAACGATGTCAGTGATATTTTTAGACCACATTTGCTATAGAGTCAAGGCACTTAATCAAGTTGGAGATTAATCGTGACAACGATGTCGGCTGGTAGCCCCGGGGGTGCGCCGCGCGCTCGCCCAACCATGCGCCAGGTCGCCGCCTTGGCCGGCGTCGGCACTAAGACGGTGTCTCGAGTCATCAACGGTGAGCCCAACGTGTCGTCGGCCATGATCGCCAAGGTGAAGCAGGCTGCGGACAGTCTCGACTATCAACCCGACCTGCACGCCGGCAACCTGCGCCGTGCCGATGGGCGCACCAAGACGCTCGGCCTGCTCGTCGGCAGCGTCGCCAACCCGTTCTACGGAACGCTGCACCGTGCCGTCGAAGAGGCCGCAAGTGCACGCGGCATCGCGGTGTTCGCCTCGAGCCTCGACGACGATCCCGACCGCGAACAGGGCCTGGTCTCAGCGTTCCTGCAGCGGCGCGTCGACGGTCTGATCCTGACCACGGTCACGAAAAGTCAGGCCTATCTGGCCCCGGAGCTGCGCCGCGGAACCCCGCTGGTCTTCATCGACCGCGAGCCGGCCGGCATCGAAGCGGATGCCGTCGTCAGCGACAACGCAGCCGGTTCCGCCCTCGCCACCCGCCACCTGCTCGAACACGGCCACCGCCGGATTGCCTATCTGGGTGACCTCGATTCCATCCAGACGGCCCGCGAACGTCGTCGTGGGTTTCTCGAGGAACTGGGACGAGCGGGCGTTGCCACCCGCGACATCCCAGTCGTCGTCGATCTGCACGACGAAGTCGCAGCGAATCGGGCCGTGCTGGCCCTGCTCGACTCGACCGACCCGCCGACGGCGTTGTTCACCAGCCAGAACCTCGTCACCATCGGCGCTATCACCGCGCTGCGTGCCCGCGCCCTGCAGAACCGAGTGGCTCTGGTCGGGTTCGACGATATTTCCCTCGCCGACCTGCTCACCCCCGGTATCACCGTCATCGCCCAGAACCCGCAGCGAATCGGCGAGCTCGCGGCCGAGCGGCTGCTGGCGCGCCTCGACGGTGATCGCACCCCGACGCATTCCTATGTCGTGCCGACCGAGCTCATCGCTCGCGGCTCCGGAGAGATTGGACCCCATGCCTGAACTCACTGTTCCCGCCCGCATCGTCGTGGTCGGTGATGCCCTGATCGACGTGCTGCGTGACTCGGCCGAGAGCCGGGAATTCCCCGGTGGCGCCGCCTTGAACGTGGCCGTCGGCCTGGCTGTGCTCGGAGTGCCGACGGCCCTGATCGCGATGGTCGGTGATGACGCCGACGGCGCGGTGCTGCGCGCTTTCCTCGACCAGTACGGCGTCGAGCTCATCGCGACCGTCGGCCCGCTCGGGTCGTCGCGGGCGGTGTCCGACCGCACTGAGGGCGAGCCGCGCTACTTCTTCAACGACGCTGCAAAGGCGCGCCGCATCGAGTTCGGCACGAATGAGCGCGCTGCGCTGGGCACCGCCGAGCTCGTCGTCGTGAGCTGCTTTCCGTTCGACGACACCGCGCAAACCGAAGCCTTCGCCGCCTGCGTCACCGACCCGGAGCGTCGACTGGTTATCGACCCCAACCCGCGAGCCGGCATGCTGCACGACGGGCCGCGGTTCGTGCGTAATTTTGAAGCGCTCGCCGCGCGCAGCCTGCTCGTCAAGGTCGGCGATGAAGACGCCGACCTGCTCTACGACAGCACGCTTGATGAGCTGAGGGAACGGCTCGTCGACGCCGGCGCCCACACCGTGCTGGCGACCGCCGGACGTTTGGGAGCCTCGGTCGCGTTCGCGAACACGGGGCTGATCAGCGTGCCGATCGCGCAGCTCGACGGTCCGGTCATCGACACGATGGGTGCCGGGGACGCGACGCTGGCGGCATCCGTTCGCACGATCGTGAAGGACGGGGTGCCGCAGGATTCCGCCGCCTGGCAGGCCCTGTTGGCCGACGCCATGCTCGCCGCCGCCGCCACCTGCCGGCACGAGGGCGCGCTGCTCCGGCGGCCGTAGCGAGCGGATGCCCGCGGCAGGTTACGCCTCGGGCTCGGCCGCCGCGTCGATCAGCTTCAGGCGTGAACGGATGGAGTCGCGAGCCTGCTGGGCGGCGCGGCGCACCTCCTTGTCGGAGTCGCGCAGGCGCACCTCGATCGTGGCGATATTGGCTTCGGTGCCTTGATCGGCGAGGGCATGCAGCGCGGCGCTTCGTACGCGGGGGTGCTCGTCGGTGGTGAGGCGCACGAGCTTGGGCACAACCTGCAGGCCGCGCAGCAGCACGACCTTGGCGCACATCTCGCGCACCCGCCAGGCCTGATTGTTCAGGCCGACGACGATGTACGGCGCGGCCTGTTCGCCCCAGACGTGCAGCAGCGCGCGGGCGCCCCACAGCTCGGGCCAGTACAGCGCGGGAGCACCCTCGAGAATGCCGAGCGCGTGGCGTCCGCCGGCATAGAGCAGAAAGTCTTTACCGGCGTTCTTGGCACGCAGCAACGCCACGGAATTGTCGATGACGACGTTCTCGCCGTAGTGCGCGACGGCGGCGCGAATGCGTTCCTCGGTCGGCAGGTCAATCGGAAGGTCGGGGTGCGGAATCAATTTGTTTTGCATAGCCCTCTAACGCTACCTCCCCGCACCCCTCTCCCGCCCGCGAGAGCGCAGAAAATGCCCGATTGAGCGGGCCAAACGGGCACTTTCTGCGCTCTGGCGACCCGGGGTAATACGACGCAACAGAGGCGTGCGGGATTTGGCGGGCCGTCCGTCGGTCGACAAACTGGAGCCGTTGCGGTAAATGGGTACCGTGCCTCAACCAGGCCGGGTGCCCAGTGATCTCCGTCAAACACGTCTTCAAAACCTTCGGGTCGGGCGCCGCCGCCACGACCGCCCTCGACGATGTCAGCCTCGAGGTGGCCCGCGGCGAGATCTTCGGTGTGATCGGCCAGAGCGGAGCCGGCAAGAGCACCCTCATCCGTGCGATCAACCTGCTGGAACGCCCCAACAGCGGCACGGTCACGGTCGACGGCGAGGAGCTCACCCGGCTCTCGCCCGACCAGTTGCGCCTGGCCCGCCGCAAGATCGGTATGGTGTTTCAACACTTCAACCTGCTCGCCGGGCGCACGGCCCAGGGCAACGTTGAGCTGGGCCTGGAAATTGCCGGGGTCGGCGGCGCCGAACGCCGCAGGCGCTCACTCGAGATTCTCGACCTGGTCGGACTCGCCGACAAGGCCGGCGCGTATCCAGCCGAACTCTCCGGCGGGCAGAAGCAGCGCGTCGGCATAGCTCGGGCGCTCGCCGGCAACCCGCGTATTCTGCTCTCCGACGAGGCCACCAGCGCCCTCGACCCCGAGACCACGCGCTCCATCCTTGACCTCGTGAAAACGATCAACGTGCAGCTTGGCCTCACCGTGCTGCTCATCACGCACGAAATGGATGTCGTCAAACGGGTCTGCGACTCGGCCGCCATGCTCGAGAATGGTCGCATCCTCGAGCAGGGTTCGATCGTGTCACTCATCTCGACGCCGGGCTCCCGACTGGCCCACGAGCTGTTCCCGCTCGGCGAGATCGCCCCGCACCCCGGCAACACCGTGATCGAGATCACCTTCAGCGGCGGCTCGGCCGACCGACCGGTGATCGCCCAGCTGGCCCGCAGCTACGGCCTCGACGTGAGCATCCTCGGCGCCGCCGTCGAGACCATTGGCGGCAACCAGGCCGGGCGCACCCGCCTCGAGTTGCCGGGCACACCGCTCTTCAACGCCGCCCCGATCAATGACCTGCGCGGACAGGGACTGCTCGTGGAGATCGTCGGCGACGGCGCCGTCGTGCAAGGAGCTCACGCATGATCGACCCCACCGCTCCCGGCTTTTGGCCTGGACTGTTCCAGGTGCTCCTCGTTGGCACCGGCGAGACCCTGTATATGGTCGGTGTCGCCGTGCTGGTCACCGTTCTGGTGGGACTGCCGCTCGGCATCCTGCTGGTCGGCACCGAACGCGGGGGACTGTTCGAGGCCCCATTCGGGTCGCGGCCGCTCGGCCGGGTCGTCAACCGGGTGCTTGAATTCGTCGTCAACCTCGGCCGTTCGGTGCCGTTCATCATTCTGATGGTCGCCTTGATTCCCTTCACCAGGCTGGTAATCGGAACCTTCATCGGGTCGACCGCCGCCATCGTGCCGCTCGCCGTCGTGGCCATCCCGTTTTTCGCCCGCATGGTTGAGATCGCCATCAAGGAGGTCGATTCCGGCCTCGTGGAAGCGGCCGAGTCGCTCGGGGCGACCCGCTGGCAGATCGTCGCCAAGGTGCTCGTACCGGAGTCGCTGTCGCCCCTGATCCTGGGTCTGTCCACCACGGTGACCTCGATCATCAACTTCTCCGCCATGGTCGGAACGGTCGCCGGCGGCGGTCTGGGCCAGGTCGCCATCCAGTACGGCTACCAGCGCTACAGCACCATCCACATGGTCGCCGTCATCATTCTCATCTTCATCATCGTCATGATGCTGCAGGGGCTCGCAACGTGGCTGGCTCGTCGTTTCTCCCACCGCGCCCGGCCGGCCCGAAGCCGCGCCGCCGTTCCCACTGCCATCTAATTCGTCCAACACGAAAAGAGACACCTTGAAGCTCACCACCCGTGCCGGCCGCCTCGCCGGCGTCTACCTCGCCGCATCCGCGCTGCTGACCCTGTCGGCCTGCGCCGCCGCCGAGCCCACCGCCACCGAGGGCGACGCCGCGACCCTCGGCACGATCAACGTCGGTGCGCTCGCGACGCCGGCCGGGGACATCATCAAGTTCGTGCAAGACAACCTTGCCGCCGACGCCGGTCTCGAGATCGTCTACAAGGACTTCACCGACTACACCACGCCGAACGTGGCCCTCACCGACGGTTCGATCGATGCGAACCTGTTTCAGCACGCCACGTTCCTCGACACCTTCAACAGCTCCACCGGCGGCGACCTGGTCAGCCTCGGCGCGATCTACCTGCCGAGCGCCGCGTTCTACAGCGACACGGTGACCAGCGTCGACGACCTCGAAGACGGCGCTCGCATCGCGATCCCGAACGACCCGTCGAACGAAGGACGCGCTCTCGAGAAGCTCGCCGCCGAAGGGCTCATCGAGGTGGCCGATTCGCCGACCACGCTCGCCGACGTGACCGCCAACCCGCGCGACTTCGAGTTCGTTGAGATCGAGAATGCCACCCTGCCGCAGGCCGTCGCCGATGTCGACGCCGCCTTCGTCACGATCTCCTTCGCGCTGCCAGCCGGATTGAGTGCCGACGACGCGATCCTGATCGAAGGCACCGACAGCCCCTACTCGAACGTGCTCGCCACGACGCCGGAGCTTCAGAACGACCCTCGCGTGGTCAAGCTGCTCGAACTGCTGCTCTCGGCCGAAACCCAACAGTACATGACCGACACCTGGGGCGGACTGGTCATCCCGACCGCGTAACACTGTTCAAGCGGATGCTCGCCACGGCAGTGGGCGGGCGTCCGCTGGTTAACGCGTGAGGTCCAGCTCAAAGCCGGAGGCGTGCTCGTAGATGCCGTAGTTGCCGATCTCGGTGAAGCCGAGACTGCGATACAGGGCGAGTGCTTCGGGCTGGGCGTAGCCGGTTTCCAGGCGCAACCGCTCGTAGCCGAGGCTGCGGGCGAGGTGCTCGAGTTCGCGCAGAATTGTTTTCGCGTGGCCCTGGCGGCGGTAATCCGGGTTGGTCCACATGCGTTTGACCTCGGCGGTCGTGGCACTGAATTGGTGCAGGCCGCCGCCGGCGACCGTCGTGTCGCCGTCGACGAGTACGAGAAAGCCGCCGAATGGTGGATCGAACTCGGCACCGTCAACGTCGTGCACGGAATCGCCATCGCCGTAGCGGGTCTCGTATTCGTGGTGCAGGTCGAGCAGAAGAGGGGCGACCTCGGGGTCACCGAGGCGCACGGATACACATTTCACGGTTACCAGTGTGCGCCCTGTCGCGGTCTGTTCCTGACAGTGTCGGGAACCACTCTTAGTAGACTCGACGGGTGTCAGTGAACCCAGAGTTGCAGGGGCGGGTCTTTCCGCCGGTCGCACCGTATCTTGTCGGCCGTGAAAAGGTGCGCGAATTCTCCCGCGCCGTGTTCGCGACCAACCCGATCAACCACGATCCCGAAGCGGCCCGCGCAGCCGGCCACAACGACGTCGTCGCCCCGCCCACCTTCGCCGTGGTCGTGCAGGAGGCTACGCTGGCCCAGCTGCTCGCCGAACCGGGCGCCGGCATCGACTTCACCCGCGTCGTGCACGGCGACCAGCGCTTCAGCTACTCCCGCCCCATCGTGGCCGGCGACGTACTCACCGCGACGCTCGCGGTGACGAGTATCAAGACCCTCGGTGGCCACGCGATGGTGACCGCGGAGTCCACGATCGTCGACGCCGCCGGCGCCCACGTCGTGACCGCCATCTCCACCCTCGTCGTCAGGGGAGACGAATGACCCCCGCCTCACCCATCAGATCAGTGACCGAGCTCACGGTGGGCAGCGTTGTCGCCGAGGCGAGTTTCTCCCTGACCCGCGATTCCCTCGTGCGCTACGCCGGGGCATCCGGTGATTTCAACCCCATTCACTACCGCGACGATGTCGCTCAGTCGGTGGGACTGCCGGGTGTGCTCGCCCACGGCATGCTCACCATGGGCCTGGCCGTGCAGCCCGTCGTTGACTGGGCCGGCGACCCGGCGCGGGTGGTCGACTACCAGGTGCGTTTCACCCGCCCCGTCTTCGTCGATGCCGCGGATGGCGCCACGGTGTCTGTGGTCGCCAAGGTGGGCGCACTCGACCTGGAAGCTGGCATAGCTCGCATCGACCTGACGGTCATGTTCAACGGCGCTACCGTTCTCGGCAAGGCGCAGGCGCGCGTCAACCTGGCCTGACCCATGATCGAACCGGTTGATCTCAGCACCCTCACCACCTTTCGCGTCGGCGGGCCGCCCGCCGCCCGGGTAGCGCCGGTCACCGAACAGGACCTCATCAACGAGACTCTCGTGGTCTGGGGCCTGGAAGAGAACTGGTTGCTGCTGGGCGGCGGCTCCAACACCGTCGTCGCCGACGAGGGTTTCGACGGCATCGTCATTCAGGTGGTGACCCGGGGTCTCGAGGTGCTCACTGTCGGCCGCGACACCGGCAGCGAAGCGGATGCCGCCCCCACCGCCGGCATTGAACCGGGAGCCCGGGTTCGCCTGCGCGTGCAGGCCGGCGAACCGTGGGACGAACTCGTCGCGTACACCGTCGATCACGGCTGGGCCGGCATCGAAGCGCTGTCGGGTATTCCGGGATCGTGCGGCGCGGCGCCGGTGCAGAACATCGGTGCCTACGGCCAGGAACTCTCCGACAGTCTCGTCGCGGTCGATTTTCTCTCCTACGAGAGCGGCGAAGTGGAACGGCTTGAACGCGCCGACCTCGACCTCGGCTACCGCACTTCGGCGCTCAAGCAGGGCCTGCGCGGGGTCGTGCTCGCCATCGAACTGGAGCTGCATGACACCGCGGCGGAGGCATCCGTCTTGGGGAGCCCCCTTGGCCAGCCGCTCAAGTACGCCCAGCTCGCCGGTGCGCTCGGCGTGCAGCTCGGCGACCGCGTGCCGCTGCCGGTCGTGCGCGCGACCGTGCTCGGCCTGCGGGCCGGCAAGGGGATGGTGCTCGACCCGAACGATCCCGACACGTTCAGCGCCGGTTCGTTCTTCACCAACCCGATCGTCACCGAGACCTTTGCTCGCTCGCTGCCAGCGGACGCCCCGCGCTGGCCGCTTGAGAACGAGCCGGCTGACCGGGTGATTCCCCTGGAGGAATATATGGGGGTCGGGCCCGTTCCCGGTGAGGAGCCGGTGCGCCTGGTCAAGCTCAGCGCGGCGTGGCTGATCGAGCAGGCCGGGGTCCGTCGCGGATTTCGGCTGCCCGGGTCGAGGGCGGCCGTGTCGAGCAAGCACACCCTCGCCCTGACCAACAGGGGCGGGGCGACCGCGGCCGAGGTGGCCGAGCTGGCGCGGTACGTGCTCGGCCGGGTGCAGGCCGAGTTCGGGGTGAACCTGCAGCCGGAGCCCGTGCTGGTGGGGCTGACGCTCTAGCCCACGAGTGCCGGTGCCGCCGAGGTGTGAGTTTGAGCCCATTTCTCGCGAAAATGGCGCTTTCGTTCACACCTCGGCACCGTGGAGGCGCTTCAGTCGGCGCGTCGGGCTGCGGCAGCAATGCCGGCCACGACAAGCCCGAGCCCGACCGCGATCACCCCACCGAGCAGCCAGAGCGTGGGATCCGGTGGTACCGGCAGCAGGGTGAACACCACCATGTAGGTGGCGAAGGCGAGCAACAGGATCCCCCAGAGAATCGTGCCGAAGCGGGGGCGCAGCCGCGGTGGGGCGGCGGCAGTGATTTCGGCGGTGGTCGGCTTGTCGGTGTTCGGGGCGAAGAAGTTCTTCGTGACGTCGTGCTCTTCGGCCAGAAAAGCCGATTCCGGATACGGCAGGGTCGGATTCGCCGATGCGGGCGCCGACACATTCTTCGTGGGAGTTGCGTCGCTGCCCCGGCGGCTCGCGGAGAAGTCCTCGGTGGGGGCGTCGGAGCCGGTGGTGTTCTGTGGTGTGGTCATGAGGGGTCCTAGTTGTTGGAGGAATCGAGCGT
This sequence comes from Cryobacterium sp. TMT1-3, assembly GCF_004402315.1. Taxonomy (NCBI): domain Bacteria; kingdom Bacillati; phylum Actinomycetota; class Actinomycetes; order Micrococcales; family Microbacteriaceae; genus Cryobacterium; species Cryobacterium sp. TMT1-3. Next base: position 200,963 of record NZ_SOFW01000040.1, on the reverse strand, counting down.
AACGACGCCGGTGAGGGTCCAGATGCGCACGAGCGGACCGTCGCTGCGGCTGTTCGCGTTGAAGGCGCGCTGGTCGAAAGAGAACACGCCGGTCTGCTCGCCGTTTTCGGCCGCCACAGCGCGTCCCGAGTACTCGACACCGCCGACCAGCGCGCGCGATTCGACGCGTACCGGAGCATTGGCCGGCAGCTGGATGTCGGTGGCGCCGACGAGGAGCCAAACGTCGATGACGCGGTCTTCGTTCAGCCCGGGGTTGTCGAAATCGCTCAGGTCGAGAGTTGTATTCCCCACGATCATGGCGTAGCTGGAGGCAGGGTCAGCCGCGGCCGAATTCGCGCTCGGTGACCAGACGGTATTGCCGACAACCGAGAATTGCGTGCCTTGGGGGAACACACCGAGCACGACGAGAGTGGCCGCGGCCAGAAAGGCGAAGCCGCCCATGGCGCCGTCGGTGCGTCCGCGAATACCGGCGACGACGATGCCGAGTGCGAGCACTCCGAGGGCGAACGCTACACCGAGAATGATGGCATCCTGCGACCAGACGCCGTTCGAATTCACTCCGGCTGCCACGGCGCCGGTGGCCAGGGCCAGGCCGAGCACGATCGCGCTGAAGCCGGCCCCGGGGCGGCGAGCCCGAATCCGGGCACGGTGGGCTGCCTGGCGGGCCCGGTTCTGTTCCTGCCAGGCCCTGTTCTGCTCAGAGCGGATGTCCCTGGCCGAGTTCTGCGCGTACGCCGCGTAGGGGTTGGTGGGCGGATAGGTTGTGGGGTCGGCCTGGGGGGTGGCCTGAGTGGCGGTCTGTGGGGTGGTCGTGGTCGTACGAGCGGCGGCGAACGCCAGGGTTGGGGCGGTCTCGCTCGTACTGTCGGTGCTGCTTCCGGTGGTGCTTCCGGTCGTCGTCGCTGGGTCGACTGCTGGGTCTTCTGCTGAGTCGGCCGGTGGGGCGCTCGACGCGGAGGTCTCGAGTGGCGTGGTGGGGGCATCCGTCTGCGGGGGGCCGGCAAATGGTCGCGGGTCGTAGACACTGCCGGGACCGAACGGGCCGACCGGGGGAGCGAAGGGGCCGAATCCTCCGCTTGCGCCTGCTCCGGCGCCAGCACCGGGTGCCGAGCGAGGTTTCTTCGCGCGGCGCACCAAATAGACGACCAGCCAGACGCTGCCGGCCGCCAAAGCCAGGCCCCAACCGACCGAAAGCATGGTGGAGAGCCAGTCGGGGAGGGCCCAGAACCCGGTCGGGCCGTTCCACCAGAGTCCACGGAACATCGGCACGACGGTGAACAGGAGAAGCGCGCCGATCGCGATCATGGCTGGCTCGAAGCGACCGCGAATGGCCTCTTCGGCGTAGATGCGGCCGCCGCCGCGCGGCAGGAGCGCCCAGCCCACGGCGTACGCGAAGACGACGGGACCGCCGAGGATGGCGATCACGACGACGATGCCGCGCACGATGAGCGGGTCGAGCCCGGTGCGGGCTGCGATGCCGCCGCAGACGCCGGCGATCCAGCGGTCGCCGTCACGGTTCACGCCGCTGCCGCGGATCCAGTCGAAGAAGCGCGCGATTTGGTCTGGTCGCGGCGGTTGATGAGGTGCTTGAGCCCTCGGTGTGTCGGTCATGATCAGAGTCTGGCAGCGCGTTGAGAGCGCTGCCATGGGGGATGACCCTGATTGAACCCTGATTGATGACCGGGGACACCTCGGCTGCAGGCTGGGCGTGCTTGGATGAACTCGTGAGAACAGCACGGATGACCCGGCCCCGGCTTCGCCTCGTCGGCGGGGTGTGTGCTGGGTTCGCCGAGCACACCGGTGTCTCGCTGCCCACGGTGCGCCTGGTCACCGTGCTGTTGAGCTTCTGCGGCGGCTTCGGCGCGCTGCTGTATGCCTGGCTGTGGGTGACGATTCCGTCGGGCGGGGCAACGAGCGACCCGCTGCCCAAGTCGAGCCTGGGCCGGTCGAAGGAATCGTTCGCCGGCCCCTCCCAAGCGCCCCTCGCGCCCGCTGCCCGGTCGGCCGATCCCGACCTGATCGGCCAGCCTGCAGCACCGTCGCTCCGAGCGGATGCCGACTCGGCGCGAGCTGCGCCCGTCACCGAGATTTTGCTCGGGCTCGCCCTGCTGGCGGCCGGTGGCGCCCTCGTGGCGAGCCGCCTCGGTGCCGATATTCCGCTCGCCGTTGTAGTGCCCGCCATTGTCGTGCTGGCCGGAACCGCGCTCGCCTGGCGCCAGTTCGCCGATATTCGCAGCGGTGCGGCGCAGCAATCCTCGGCGTTGCTCGTTCGAATCCTGGGCGCGCTCGTGCTGGTGGCCATCGGCATTCTGCTGTTTTTCGTGACCGGCACCAGCCCGAACGCGTGGACGGTCATTCTGGCGGCGGCATCCGTTCTGCTCGGTGTCGCCGTGGTGACCGCGCCGTGGCTGCTGCGGCTGTGGAGCGACCTCGCCGACGAACGGGCAGCCCGCGCCCGGGAGGCCGAACGGGCCGACATCGCCGCGCACCTGCACGATTCGGTGCTGCAGACCCTCGCGCTCATCCAGCAGAAGGCCGGGCCGCACAGCGAGGCCGCCCGGCTCGCTCGTGCTCAGGAGCGCGAGCTGCGCGAATGGCTGTTCACCGGAACCCGGGGCGGCAGCACCGAACCGGCCACCGACCTGGCCGCCGCGCTGCGCCGCATCGCCGGTGAGATCGAAGAAGACTTTGCGGTGCACTTCGAGGTCGTCACGGTCGGCGCGGGTGTTGGCGTGGGCTCGACGGCCAGCCCGGACTCGACCCCGGGCAAAGCGGATGCCCCAGAATCGCTCGTCGCTGCCGCCCGCGAGGCCATGCTCAACGCCGCACGGCATGCCGGCGGTGCGGTCTCGGTCTACCTCGAAACCGGCGCCCGCGGCATTGAACTGAGCGTGACCGATCGAGGCCCGGGCTTTCGGCTCGACCAGATTCCCGCAGACCGCCTCGGCGTGCGCGAGTCCATCCTCGGGCGCATGCACCGGGCCGGCGGTTCGGCCTACGTTCGACCCGGTCCGGGCGGGGCCGGCACCGAAATTCTGCTGACCCTCCCAGCCGCAGCAAACGTCGATCTGGGTCCTGCAGCGCCCCCCGCAGCCCCGGTACCCACGACCCGCGCAGCGACCATTGCGCAGCACACCGAAACGAGCATGCGATGACCATCCCCGAACCGGGCGGCCGGGGCGACAGTACCCGTGCCGCCGCGGTGCCTGCCGCCGTGCCGTCCGCGGCATCCGCTGGCCTGCGTGTGCTGATCGTCGACGATCACTCCATCTTTCGCTCCGGGCTGCGCGCTGAACTCGACGCCGATCTCACCGTGCTCGGTGAGGCTGCCACGGTCGACGCCGCCATCCTTTCGGTAATCGACCTGCAGCCGCGCGTCGTGCTGCTCGACGTGCACCTGCCCGGAGGGCGGGGCGGGGGCGGCGCGGAGGTCATTCGTGAGGCAGCGTCGCGTGCTCCGCACACCTTGTTCCTGGCGCTCAGTGTCTCCGACGCCGCCGACGACGTGGTGAGCGTCATTCGGGCCGGCGCCCGCGGCTATATCACCAAGAGCTCTTCCGGCGCCGAGGTGTCAGAGGCCGCCCGCCGGGTAGCCGACGGCGACGCCGTGTTCTCACCGCGTCTGGCGGGGTTCGTGCTCGACGCCTTCGGCGCCGTCGCCGGCGAAACCGCCGAGACGACCGAGGAACTCGACCGGCTCTCCGCCCGCGAAACCGAGGTGATGCGCCTCATCGCTCGCGGCTACAGCTACAAGGAGGTCGCGAGCACCCTGTTCATCGCGGCCAAGACCGTCGAAACCCACGTGTCGGCCGTGCTGCGCAAGCTGCAGCTGTCTTCGCGGCACGAACTGACCGCCTGGGCGCTCGAGCGCAAGCTGCTCTAGCCGGTCTACAGAAGGCCGAGTTCCATGGCCAGGGTGACCGCCCGGGTTCGGTCTCTCACCGCGAGTTTCGCGAACACGTGCAGCAGGTGGGTTTTCACGGTCGCTTCACCGATGAACAGTGCCTGCCCGATCTCGGGGTTGCTCTTCCCCGCGCTGACGAGTCGCAGCACGTCGAGTTCGCGAGGAGACAGCCTCGGCGGCACGATTTGACCGCGAACCCGCTGCACGAGAGTTGCCGCGATCGACGGCGCGAGCACCGTCTGGCCGCACGCGACCGCACGCACGCCCGCGAGAATCTCTTCCTGCGGCGCGGCCTTGAGCAGATAACCGCTTGCTCCGGCTTCGATGGCGCCAAGAATCTGGTCATCGCTTTCATACGTCGTTAGGATCAATACCTGAATACCGGCCCCGGCGGCGACGATCTGCGCGGTCGCCGCTGCGCCGTCGAGCACGGGCATGCGCAGATCCATGAGCACCAGGTCAGGTTGCAACTCCCGCGCCAGGCGCACCGCTTCCGCGCCGTTCGCGGCCTCACCGACAATCGAGATATCGTCGGCTTGGGCCAGCAGGCTCACAATGCCGCCGCGCACGATGGGATGGTCGTCGGCGACCAGCACCCGTATCATGCGTTCACGGTTGTGAGTGCGTTTGCGCTGGGCACCGGAACCGTCACCCGCAGCACTGTTCCGCCGGCCGAACGGGCGCCCAGCTGCACGTCACCGTGCACGAGCAGCACCCGGTCACGCATCCCGGCCAGACCGAAACCGGTGTTGGGATCGACGCGCGGCGCTCCGAGGCCGCGCCCGTCGTCGCTGACGGTGAGTTCCACTTTCAGCCCGATCTGTTCGATCAGAACGGATGCCGCTCCCGCCCCCGAATGCTGCCGCACGTTCGCGAGCCCCTCCTGCACACACCGCAGCAGTACCACTTCCACCTCGCGGCCCAGGCTGCCGACCTGCACCGTGGCATCCGTCTGGATGCCAGTCTCCTTCGTGAAGCGATCGGCCAGTCGCAGAATCGTGCCGACCAGGCCCATTCCGGGTTTGCGCACGGGGGACAGGGCAGCCACCAGGGCTCGAGTTTCGGTGAGCGCCTCGCGGGCGTTGGTCTCGATCAGGTCGATACTCGTCAGCGCGGCCGGCACATGGACTGGTTCGGCCGTGAGCTCACCGCGGGCGCGCTGAGCAAGCATGACCAGCCCGGTCAGCGTCTGGGCGATGGTGTCATGGATCTCCCGGGCCAGTCGTTCCCGCTCGGCCGAACTCCCCGCCGCGCGGTGAAGTGCGGCGAGCTCGTCCTGCGTACGGGTGAGCTCATCGAGCAGACGGCGGTGTCGTTCACCGGCGGCGACGATGCGCGTCATCCAGGTGCCGAGAGCGACAGCGAAGATAAGCGAAATCGCCTCGATCGCGATCGCCTCGACCGCTGCCGCCGGTGTTCCTCCGAGGCTGAACGTCAGGCCTAGACCGACCGACACGGCGAGGGCTGCGCTCATCCCGACGGCGCCCGCGTAGGAGCCGACCAGAACCCAGATCACGGGAAACCCGATGGCTTGAAGCGTCGCGAGGTTCGGAGTGAAAGCAGCACCGACGCCACACCCGAGGACCACCGTAGCCAGAAAAGCCAGACCCGAGGCCGACATCTTCGGCATCACCTCACCAGCCAGACGGATACCCCGACGCCCGAACCCGAGATAGGCCAGGCCGAGCGCGGCGAGGGTGACCAACGCTCCGCCCAGACTCCCGTCGGAGGGATAGAGGGCGGCGACGGCTGCCATCACGGCAAGGGATCCGCCGAAGGCCACGTCCCACCACCGCACACTCGTCATGGTTCTAGCATCTCATCGGAGCCAGTGCAGGAGCTCACGCGTCGCGGCGAATCCAGCGAAAAGTCACCCGGCTGAGTACGAGGCCGACCACGAGCCAGGCGCCGAGGGCGCCGGCTACCCACACCAGGTCCCACGATCCGGTCTGTTCGGCGACCGCGAAGCTATCGGGCAGAAAGACCGAACGCATGCCCTGCGCCATCCACTTGAGCGGAAAGACGCCGGCCAGGTTCTGCATCCATTCGGGCAGCGCCGTGAATTGCAGGTAGACCCCCGAGATGAACTGCAGCACGAGCACCACCGGAATGACAACGGCTGTGGCACTCTTGCCCGACCGCGGCACGGATGCGAGCGCGATACCGAGGAACGCACTCGTGATCACACCGAACACGAACACCCACGCGAACGTAGCCCATTTCTCGGGCTCGGTCGGAAGCGAAATGTCGAGCACGAACCGCGCCACGAGCAACAGCAGGCTGGCTTGCAGAATCGCGGTGACGAACACCTGCCCGATTTTGCCGAGAAAATAGCTCAGCGGTGACAGCGGGGTACCGCCGAGACGTTTGAGGGTGCCGTCGCTCTTTTCTCCGGCGATGTCCACGGCAAGGTTTTGCACGCCGGAGAGCAACATGCCAGCGGCCAGCATTCCCGGCAGATAGTACGCGCCCACGCTGACTCCACCGGTGCCGTCGGCGCCACCGCCGATATTGCCCGAGGCGCTGAACGCGGCGGTGAAGATGCCGAGCATGATGAACGGAAAGAAGAACGTGAAGAACAGCGTGTCGGGCGAGCGAAAGTACAGCCTGGTTTCGTAGCCGATGCGCGATAGGCCAAGAACGAGCGTACTCGGGGCCTTCCTCCGGGGGCGAGTGCCCGAAATCGTGGAACTCATGCTCGCACGTCCGTGCCGGTGAGTACGTTTGTTGCCGCGGATGTCGCCCCTTCGTTCCGTACAGCCTCAGCTTGATTGCCGCGCACGAGCGCTAGGTAGACGTCTTCAAGGCTTGGCCGGATCACCTCGAGTTCCTCCGGTTCGGCACCGTTCAGGCTCCGGGTGAGGTCTGCGACGATCCGCGCGGGGTGGCTCGTGCGTTCTTCCCGCACCAATCCGTTGCCGTCACGCCAGCGCACCAGCGGTACGCGGGCATCCGCTCCACCGATTTCGTCGATCGAGCCAATGTCGATGAGCCGCCCCCCGGCGATGATGCCGGCCCGGTCGCCGAGGTGGGCGGCCTCGTCGAGGTAATGCGTGGTCAGCAGAATGGTCGTGCCTTCCTTCTTGAGAGAGCGGATGAGATCCCAGAACTGATGCCGGGCCTCGGGGTCGAACCCGGTTGTCGGTTCGTCCAGAAACAACAATTCGGGGCGTCCGATGATGCCGAGCGCGACATCCACTCGTCGACGCTGCCCGCCGGAGAGCTTGCTGATGCGCGATTTGGCCTTGTCGCGCAGGCCGGCTGCGTCGATAACCTCGTCGACGTCGCGGGGGTTGGGATAGAACCCGGCGAAATGGCGCAGCTGCTCGGTCACCGTGATGTTGCCGCTCTCACCGCTGGTCTGCAGCACTATGCCGAGGCGGGCCTTCCACGCGAGGTCACCGTGGTGTGGATCCACGCCGAGCACGCTCACCTCCCCGCCGGTACGGTCGCGGTACCCCTCGAGAATCTCGATGGTCGTGCTCTTGCCCGCGCCGTTCGGGCCAAGCAGGGCAAAGGTCTCGCCGGCGGCAATGGAGAAACTCACGCCGCGCACCGCCTCGACGCTGCCGTACGATTTCTGCAGATCGCGCACCTGCACGGCCGGGGGAGTAGATGTCATAGAACCAGAGTCCCACCGTCCTGGTGGCTGCACCAGCGCCATTAGACCTATATCCCCATCCACCGATCGACGGATGTCGGCACCCGCGTCGACCCGTGCGTAGCCGACAGCGGCGGCTAGGTGAACAGGCGCTGGAGGCGCTGCACTCCCTCGAGCAGGGCGTCATCGCCGAGGGCATACGAGAGGCGCAGGAACCCGCTCGGACCGAAGGCCTCGCCGGGCACGGCGGCGACTTCAGCCCGATCGAGGATGAAGTCCGCCAGTTCGAGCGAGGTCGTCGGGGTGACTCCGCCCCAGGAACGACCGAGCAGGCCGGTCACGTCGGGGTACACGTAGAAGGCTCCCTGCGGGGTGGGGGTCACGACGCCGGGGATCTTGTTCAGCTCGGCGACGATGAGCTTGCGTCGGCGGTCGAAGGCCACCCGCATGGCCTCGGCGGCATCCTGCGGGCCGTTCAGCGCGGCGATTCCGGCGCGCTGCGAGATGTTCGACACGTTCGAGGAGAGGTGCGACTGCAGGTTAGCTGCCGCCTTGATGGCGTCGGCGGGACCGACCATCCAGCCGAGGCGCCAGCCGGTCATGGCATAGGTTTTGGCCACGCCGTTGACCAGGATGGTGCGGTCGGCCAGCGCGGGCACGGCTTCGACGATCGAGACCGCCTTGACGCCGTCGTAGGTCAGGTTCTGGTAGATCTCGTCCGAGATAACCCACAACCCGTTGTCTTCGGCCCACTGGCCGATGGCCCGCGTCTGCTCGGGCGAGTAGACGGCGCCGGTGGGGTTGGACGGTGAGACGAACAGCAGAACCTTGCTGCGGGGTGTGCGTGCGGCTTCGAGCTGCTCGACAGAGACGAGATAGCCCTGGTCGCTGCCGGCGAAGACATCCACCTGCACGCCGCCGGCGAGGCGGATGGCCTCGGGGTAGGTGGTCCAGTACGGGGTCGGCACGATGACCTCGTCGCCGGGATCGAGCAGGGTCGCGAAGGCCTGGTAGACGGCCTGCTTGCCACCGTTGGTGACCACGACCTGGCTTGGCGACACCGCAAGCCCGCTGTCACGCAGCGTCTTGGCGACGATGGCCTCGCGCAGCTCTGGAAGACCGGCCGCGGGGGTGTAGCGGTAGTTTTTGGGGTCGCGCACCGCGGCCAACGCCGCCTCCACGATGTGTTCGGGCGTCTGAAAATCGGGTTCCCCCGCCGCGAAGCTGATCACCGGCCGCCCGGCGGCCTGCAGCGCCTTGGCCTTGCCGTCAACCTTGAGGGTCGCCGACTCAGCAATTGAGCCGATCCGAGTTGAAATTCGCTTGAGTTCGTGAGCCACAGGTTGAGCTTAGCTACCCGACCCGCGCGCGGGCTAGGAGGCGAGCGGCAGACGGATCGCTGAGACAGCATCCGGTGCCAGGGTGACCGCGATCTTGTGCCAAGCTGACTAGTGAGGCACTGGCCCGCTCGCCGGGCCAGATCGTCTCAGCTTTACAGTGGCCGGTCCGTGACCTAGACTAGTTGACGGTAGTTGAATTCTGCCATGCTTTTCTGCGCCTTTTTCCCAGTGTTTCCACTGGGACGAGAGTCTGATCGGCGTGGCGGGTTTGCTTCCATAGGGTGGTGGCTCAATTGGTAGAGCAGCGGTCTCCAAAACCGCAGGTTGCAGGTTCGAGTCCTGTCCGCCCTGCACATCGGTAGATGTCTGCCGACCATGAGAGGTGTAACAGGTGGCCCGAAAAGTTGTCGACGAACCTAGTGAGGAAGTCGTCGCGAACGCACGAATTGCCCGCGAATCCAATCGCGGTCCTTTCGCTCGGTTGAACCTGTTCATCAAGCAGGTTTTCGCGGAACTGCGCAAGGTCGTCACACCGACTCGCAAGGAGCTGCTGAGTTACACCGGCGTCGTGCTCGTGTTCGTGATCATCATGATGGGCATCGTATCGGCGTTCGACTGGGTCTTCGGCCTCGCCGTTCTCTATGTGTTCGGAACGCCGGGCTAGAGGGCACCACCGGCATCCGCTTGGCGGAACGCCCGCACCACCGGCACGCGCACTATCCGGCACAGAACGTGCCCAGACAACTTGCACAGGTAGAAAAATAAGGGATTGAGATTTTAGTGACTGAGACGAAGCACGACGATGTCGACTGGGCCACTGCCGCCGAGCAGTCCTCCGAGGAAGACGAGGCGCAGGAAGGCAACAGCCTTGCCGCCGACGAAGACTCTGTAGAGGCCGCCGAGCAGGTGGCGCTCCACGTCATCGACGACGACGACGACATCGAGGTCAATCTCGACGCCGCGCTCGATGCTCTCGCCGAGTCCTCCGATCCCGAAGCTGACGCCATCGTCGACGACGCCCTCGACATCGATTCGGCCGAAGAGGCTGACGCATCCGTCGAAGCCGTCGAAGACGAAGACGAGCTCGTCAACACCGAGACCAACGCTGAAGCGAACGTCGACCCGGCCGACGAAGAGATCGACCCCTACGAAGCGTTCCGTAAGGAACTGCGCTTTCTGCCGGGCAAGTGGTACGTCATTCACTCCTACGCCGGTTTCGAGCGTCGCGTGAAGTCGAACATTGAGAACCGCAAGCAGTCCATGGCGATGGAAGACTTCATCTACCAGTGCGAAGTGCCCATGGAAGACGTCGTGGAGATCAAGAATGGCCAGCGCAAGATGGTCACCCGCGTGCGCATCCCCGGCTACGTGCTCGTGCGCATGGACCTTGACGAAGACAGCTGGTCGGTTGTTCGCCACACTCCCGGCGTGACCGGCTTCGTCGGCAACGCCCACAACCCCACTCCGCTGCGCTTCGAAGAAGCCTTCGGCATGCTCAAGGGACTCGTCGAGATCGTCGAAGCCCCGACCAAGCCCGGCGGCGCCCCCGGAAAGTCGGCGCAGCGCGTCATCGCTGCCGAGGTCGACTACGAAATCGGCGAGACCATCACGATCAAGGAAGGTTCGTTCGCGGGCCTGCCCGGTTCGATCAGCGAGATCAAGCCGGAGAGCGGCAAGCTCATCGTGCTCGTCTCCCTGTTCGAGCGCGAGACTCCGGTCGAGCTCAGCTTCGACCAGGTCACCAAGCTCTAACCAGCACGGCTTTCATCAGCGGATGCCCGACTACGGGTCATCCACGCTGGTTCCCCAGACCACCGGGGCCCATCCGGGCCGCCGGGAGAGCGGCCCCCGGGCTGCTCGCACATCAATACGAAGGACAACATCATGGCACCGAAGAAGAAGGTTACAGGTCTGATCAAACTTCAGATCAAGGCCGGCGCAGCCAACCCCGCACCGCCCATCGGGCCGGCACTGGGCCAGCACGGCGTCAACATCATGGAATTCTGCAAGGCCTACAACGCAGCGACCGAAGCCCAGCGTGGCAACGTCATCCCCGTTGAGATCACCGTCTACGACGACCGTTCGTTCACCTTCATCCTGAAGACCCCGCCCGCAGCGGAGCTCATCAAGAAGGCCGCCGGAGTCGCCAAGGGCAGCGGAACCCCGCACACCGTCAAGGTTGCCAACCTCACCCAGGCCCAGGTACGCGAAATTGCCGAAGCGAAGATGGTTGACCTCAACGCCAACGATATCGACGCCGCCGCGAAGATCATCGCCGGAACCGCCCGCTCCATGGGCATCACGGTCAGCGCCTAGCACCAACAACTGCGCGAACAATAAACTGCGCGAGCACACCCCCGCATCGGCGCCACGGGCGCCGGAAGCACCCTTAGCAATTAGTGGAAGAGCCTGCCAGGCTCGCACCACACTCTGAAGTACATACAGGAGATTCAACATGGCAACCAAGTCAAAGGCGTACCGCGCCTCCGCCGCCAAGATCGGCGAAGACAACGTCTTCACCCCGGCCGAGGCCGTCGCCCTCGCCAAGGAGACCGGCTCCGCGAAGTTCAACTCCACGGTTGAGGTCGCCCTCCGCCTCGGAGTCGACCCCCGCAAGGCCGACCAGATGGTTCGTGGAACCGTCATCCTCCCGCACGGCACCGGCCGCACCGCCCGGGTCATCGTCTTCGCAACCGGCCCCGCCGCTGAAGCTGCTATCGCAGCCGGCGCCGACGAGGTCGGTGGCGATGAGCTCATCGAGAAGGTAGCCGCTGGCTACACCTCGTTCGACTCCGCCGTCTCGACCCCCGAGCTCATGGGTAAGGTCGGTCGTCTCGGAAAGGTGCTCGGCCCGCGTGGCCTCATGCCGAACCCGAAGACCGGAACCGTGACGCCCGACGTCGCCAAGGCCGTGTCCGACATCAAGGGCGGAAAGATCGAATTCCGCGTTGACAAGCACTCCAACGTGCACTTCGTCGTTGGCAAGGCGTCCTTCTCCGCCGACCAGCTGAACGAGAACATCTCGGCAGCGCTCGAGGAGATCAACCGCCTCAAGCCGAGCTCGTCCAAGGGCCGTTACATCACGAAGGGTGTCGTCTCGACAACCTTCGGTCCTGGCATCCAGCTCGACGTCAACAGCATCTAAGGTTCGCAGCATCTAGGCATCCGCTAGAGCAGAAAAGCAGGGCCCGTCTTTGGACGGGCCCTGCTTGTTGTTTAGCGGATGGCCGTGGCCGGGTTGGTCTGTCCGGTTGGTGTTCGGCGGATCCCGCCGCCACCGCGTGTTTCAGTTCGGCACGAGCGCGCCCGATATGGGTGCGCGCTACGGTAACGAGCGTTGCGCGCACCCATATCGGGCGCGCTCATCCGCTGTCAGGCTATAGCAGCGGCTGAATTAGCCGATGCGGATCATCTTCTTGTTGACGAATTCGTCGGCGCCGAAACGACCAAGCTCACGCCCCGAGCCGGACCTCTTGACGCCACCGAAGGGCAGCTCGGCACCGTCGGCACCGACCAAATTGATGAAGACCATGCCGGCCTCGATGCCGTCGGCAACGCGCAGTGCCTGCTCGGGATCGGTGGTGAAGACGTAGGAGCCCAGGCCGAACGGGGTGTTGTTGGCCAATGCGACTGCGGCGGCCTCGTCGGGGACGCTGAAGATCTGTGCGACCGGACCGAAGAATTCTTCGTGGAAGGCATCGGAGCCCGGCGCCACACCGGTGAGCACGGTTGCGGTGAAGTAGTTGCCCTCAGAGGTTCCGCCCGTGACGAGGGTGGCGCCCTGAGCCACAGCGCGCGAAACCTGCTCGGTGAGCGTTTCGGTGGCCTTTGCCGAGGAAAGCGGCCCGAGCCCGGTACCGTCCTTGGTCGGGTCGCCCAGCTCGACGGCGGTGATTGCCGCGGTGAACTTGTCAAGGAAAGGCTGGTACAGCTCCTCGATGACGATGAAACGCTTGGCAGCGTTGCAGGCCTGCCCGTTATTGTCGATCCGCGCGGCCACGGCGGCGCCGACGGTCTCATCCAGGTCATCGGTGGACAGGAGGATGAACGGGTCTGAGCCGCCGAGCTCGAGCACGACCTTCTTCAAGTTGCGCCCGGCGATCTCAGCAATCGCCGCTCCGGCGCGTTCCGAACCGGTGAGCGAGACACCCTGCACGCGCTTGTCGGCGATGACCGTGGCGATCTGGTCATGGGAAGCGTAGAGGTTGGTGTACGCCCCGGCGGGGAAACCGGCGTCGAGCATGATCTGCGCGATCGCGGCGGCCGATTCGGGGCACTGCTCGGCGTGCTTGAGCAGGATGGTGTTGCCGATGATCAGGTTCGGTCCGGCGAAACGGGCAACTTGATAGTACGGGAAGTTCCACGGCATGATGCCCAGTAGCACGCCGAGCGAGCTGCGCCGGATGAGCGCCGAACCCTCGCCGGCGAGCAGGTTGATAGCTTCGTCCCTCAGTAGGTCCGTCGCGTTGTCGGCGTAATAAGCGTAGATGTCGGCGCTGAAGTCAACCTCGCCGAGGGCCTGTTCCATGGGCTTGCCCATTTCGCGCACGATGATATCGGCAAGCTCCTGGCGGCGCTCGAGGTGCAGTTCGGCCACGCGGCGCACGAGCGCTGCACGGTCTTCGACGCTGATGGAGCGCGACCAGGTGTGTGCGTCGTCTGCGGCGGTGAGCGCGGCGGTGAGCTCGGCATCCGAGATGGTGTCGTAGGTCTTTACAGTCTCCCCGGTGGCCGGGTTGATGACGGCGTAGCTGGTCATAGGCTTGATCCTTCACTGGTCGGGCACCCAAGAAATCGGCACCGATGCAAACTCTGGTTTGTCAAAGATATAGCAACGAATGATTAAAGACGAGGCCGCCGGTCCCGGCTCAGCAGAACGCGTAACAGCAGACCGGGGCAGGCCGGAAAGCGTGGTCAGCATGGCCTCCACGGACCGAATCTACGCGGCGGGGCTGCCCGGCCACTCGTTCGCGGCCGCGTACAGCAACTCGCGGGTGTACGGATGCTTCGGGGAGTCGAATAAGTCGGCGACGGAGGCGTATTCCACGATCCCACCGGTGCGCACCACGGCAACGCGGTGGCAGGTGCGCGCGGCCACTCGCACCGAGCGGGTCACGATGATCATGGTCAGCGTGCGGTCGCGCTGCAACTGGCCCAGCAGCTCAAGAATCTCGGAGCTGTCCGATGCGGTGAGGGTGTCCGACGGGTCGTCGGCCACAACAAGATTCGGATTGCCGGCGAGGGCACCGGCAATCTGCACGCGCAGCGCCATCGTCGCCGATACCTCGTGCGGAAACGCGGTGAACGCGTGCTCGGGACGTTCGACGCCGGCCTGGTGCAGCAGCTCAATGGAGCGTTCGTAGGCGGCCGGTTTCGACAGGCCGAGCGTCGCACGCAGCGGTGCCGCCAGATGGCTTCCGACGGTCGCCGCCGGGTCCAGGCCGGCGAGCGGATCGCGCGACAGGTAAGCGATTTTCGGGCCGTGCAGCGGGTGCCGGGATCGTGCGGGTAGCCCGACCAGCTCGGCACCGTTGAACAGGATCGACCCTGAGCGGATGGTGGCCGGTGTCGGCAACACGCCGGCGATGCACTGGGCGACCTCGAGAGCCCCGGAGAAGTCGTCACCGACCAGCCCGACTACCTCACCGCAGGTGATGGAGAGCGAGATGCCGTTGACGACCCGGGGTGCGTTCGCGTGAGCCGTTACCCCAACCTGGAGACCCCGTACATCGAGCAGCGTCGCCGAGCGAAACCAGTTCGACGGCATGGGCGCTGTCGTTTCGGCCGGCGTTGCAGATGTAATCCGCTCCTGCGGATCGATCATGGATTGTGCCAGTGAGGGGATGCCGGCGCGCACGACGCGACAGAGGCACCGGAACATACCGCGAGCGTCACACATGGTCGGCTCGCATTTCAGTAGGTCGAGACGACCGGCGATGCATGGATAAGCCCGACCGACAATCTCTGGTGCGTGGTACGCAAGAATGTCCCGGTTTCGAGCATTGTCACGTCATATCAATGCTACCGAAAGTATTGCCGACAACGTACCGGTTTGTTTTTTTTTGAGCGAGTGCGCGCGCATCCGTCCCGCGGACCCGGCAGCCCGCGCTGTCAGTGCGGCGAGTGGGCTTCGAGGAATTCGTACACCTCGGTCTGGTCGACTCCTGGAAAGGTGCCGGTGGGCAGCGCGGCGAGCAGGCTCGTCGGGGTGCGCGCGGCCGGCCAGGACTGCCCGGCCCAGCGGCCGGCGAGGTTGTCGGGCGCGCGGCGGCAGCAGGACTCATCGGGGCACAGCGACACGGCACGGTTCTGGGTCTCCCGGCCTCTGAACCACTTCACGTGCGCGAACGGTACGCCCACGCTCACGGAGTACTCGCCTTCCTTGGCTTTCTCGATGCGGGACGTGCACCAGAAGCTTCCGGACGGCATGTCCGTGTACTGATACCAGGCGCTGAAACGGTCTTCGACGTCGAACACGGTGCGGGCCGTCCAGCTGCGGCAGACCGTGGTTCCCTCGACAGCGCCGAGAGCGTCGCTGGGAAAACGCACGTTGTCGTTCTCATAGGCCTTGATGATCGTGCCGGATTCGTGCACCTTCATGAAGTGCACCGGAATGTCCAGCCGGGCCGTGGCGAGGTTGGTGAACCGGTGCGCGGCCGTCTCATATGAAACCGCGAAGGCATCCCGCAGGTCTTCCATCGAGATGCGCCGCAGGGTTTTGGCCTCGGTCAGCATGCGCACCGCGTCTTGTTCCGGAACGAGGATCGCCGCGGTGAGGTAGTTGGTCTCGACCCGCTGGCGCAGAAATTCAGCGTAATTTTTCGGCTCTTCGTGGGCGCAAAGGTGGCTCGCGAAGGCTTGTACGATCGGCGAGCGTGAGTCCCGCGATGCGGAACGCTCGGTCGGCAGGTAGATGCGTCCGTTGAGTTTGTCGGTGACCGACCGGGTGGAGTGTGGCAGGTCGTTGACGTAGTGCAACGAAAAGCCCAGGTGGGTGGCCATGTCGGCGACAAGCTGCTGGGACACCGGACCGCCGGAATGCCCGACCGCGGTGAGCAGCTCGAGGGCCTGCGCCTCCAGCTCGGGAAAATAGTTGTCTTGCTGGCGCATGATCTGGCGCAGGGCCGAGTTGGCCCGACGTGCCTCTTCCGGTGTCGCGGCGCGTTCCCGGTTGAGACGGTCGATTTCGTTGTGCAAGCTCAGGATGGTCTGCAGGGTTTCGTCGCTCTGCCCCTTGCTCACCCGAATGCGGGGGAGTCCGAGCGCTTGGAATACCGGACCGCGTTGGGCCCGCTCAACCGAGATTTCCAGGGCGGCGCGCTCGGAGGGGGCATCCGTTCGCATGAGCTCCTCGACGGTGGTGCCAAGGGCCAGGGCGATCGTGCGCAGCATCGAGAGGCGGGGTTCGCGTTTGCCGTTTTCCATCATCGATACCTGCGAGGGCGCGCGGTCGATCGCGGCGGCGAGGGCATCGAGCGTCATGCGCCGGCTCGTGCGCAGTTCCCGGATGCGACGGCCCAGGGTGAGGGCGTCGAGCTCGGGTTCATCGATGCTGAGGGACGACAGTGCGGAGAGGGCTTCGGCGGGGACCATAGGCTCAGTGTCACACAATTGAAAAGTTTCCACAATCAGAAGAACATGATTTCTTCTGTTGACGAATGGTGGTTTCGTGCGGTGCGGACGGGGCAGAGTAGAAGCACAGGCAAGCACCGACTTTTGGATCACGACCGCACTACCCTCGCGTTCGTCGATTCGACCGAAGCAGAACAGCACATCCCCCTCCGCCTGAGATCGGGCGAACCGCGCAGTTGCGGCTCGCCCCCTGTCGGTATCACCTACTTTCGCAAGGAGCCAGACCATGAACACCCCGAACCCGACCCTCGATCAGGCGGTCAACTCCGAAACCGTGAAGACGAACACCGGCAGCTTCGCCACCATTCGCCCGCACCTCGAGGTCACCGGCCCGCTGGGCGACCGGTACGACGAGATCCTCACCCCTGACGCCCTCGAATTCCTCGCCGAACTGCACGAACGTTTCGCCGGCACCCGTCACGACCTGCTCGCTGCCCGCCTGCAGACGCGAGTGGACGCCGCAAACGGTCGCGACCCCAAGTTTCTGAGCGAAACCGAGAGCATCCGTCTCGATCCCACCTGGAGAGTTGCAGGAGCCGGACCCGGCCTGGAAGATCGCCGTGTCGAGATCACCGGCCCAACCGACCGCAAGATGGCCATCAACGCGCTGAACTCGAGCGCCAAGGTGTGGCTCGCCGACCAGGAAGACGCCACGAGCCCGACCTGGACCAATGTCATCGAGGGCCAGCTGACCCTGTTCGACCAGGTGCGCGGCCAGCTCAGCTTCACGAGCCCCGAGGGCAAGAAGTACGAAATCACGAACGAGTCGACGCCGACCATCGTGATGCGTCCTCGCGGCTGGCACCTCGTTGAAAAGCACATCACGTTCATCGACCGCGCCAACCGCCGCATGAAGTCCTCCGGCAGCCTGATCGACTTCGGCCTGTACTTCTTCCACAACGCCAAGAAGCTCATCGAGAACGGTACCGGCCCGTACTTCTACCTGGCCAAGCTGGAGAGCCACAAGGAAGCACGCCTCTGGAACGACATCTTCACCTTTGCCGAAGAGCGTTTGGGCATCGAGTACGGCACGGTGCGCGCCACCGTGCTGATCGAGACGATCCAGGCCGGCTTCGAGATGGAAGAAATTCTCTACGAACTGCGCGACCACTGCGCTGGCCTGAACGCCGGACGCTGGGACTACATCTTCAGCATCATCAAGACGTTCCGTGCCCGCGGCAGCCGTTTCGTCTTCCCTGACCGCAAGCAGATCACCATGACGGTGCCGTTCATGCGGGCCTATACCGAGCTGCTCGTCTCCACCTGCCACCGTCGCGGCGCCTTCGCCATCGGCGGCATGAGCGCCTTCATCCCGAACCGCCGCGACCCGGCGGTCACCGAGCAGGCGCTCGCCCAGGTTGCCGCCGACAAGAAGCGTGAAGCCAGCGATGGCTTCGACGGTTCCTGGGTGGCGCACCCCGACCTGATCCCGACCGCGCAGGCCGAGTTCGACCAGGTGCTCGGCGACCGGCCGAACCAGCTCGAGCGCCTGCGCCCCGAGGTCACCGTGACAGCCGCCGAGCTGCTCGACGTGGCTTCGGTCGGCGGTCAGATCACCGAGGCCGGTGTGCGCGGCAACGTGCTCATCTCGCTGCGGTACATCGAGTCCTGGCTGCGCGGCGTTGGCGCAGCGGCCATCGACAACCTGATGGAAGACGCTGCGACCGCGGAGATCTCCCGCTCGCAGCTGTGGCAGTGGATCCACGAGAACTCGGTCACCGCCGAGGGCCGCCGGATCGACTCCGACTGGGTCGAAGAAGTGCTCGACGATATCGTGGATGGCCTTGAGCGCACGCCCACCGACCGTTTCGACGACGCCCTCACCGTGTTGCGCACCTCCGCTCTCGAGCCTGAGTTCCCGACGTTTCTCACGGTCGGAGCGTATGCTCGTTTCTTCTAAATAGTTCTTCGCAGGTAAGACTGCGGTTTCGCGAAAGCGGGCAAATGGCTGTCTCACCCCGGCATCATCACAGGGGTGCAGACAGCTGTTTGCCCGTTTTTTCGTTCCCAAGCGACGATTCGTTCCATCCCCCCAATTGGGGGCGGTCGCTACCCAATGGGGGGCATACATGAGCTTGCTTCATCTCTATGGTTTTGAATATAGATAGTGAATGAAATTCACTATCTCAATTCGGAATCGACAATTTGAGATGAGACTGACGTGAAACTTATGTTAAACCGCAAGAAAGCTATCGTGGGCGCCGGTGGCGTGGCCGTGGCGTTGACCATGGCGCTCGCTGCACTCGGGCCGACCGGTGCGTACTTCAGCGACACCGCGCAGGGTGAAATTACGGGATCCCTTGGGTCGATCAAGATTTCGGGCTCAGGAGGATCGGGCAGTGAGGGCCTCAACCTCAAGTTCTCGAACCTGTTGCCCGGTGAGGCGCTCCAGACCCAGACCGTGGGTTATGAGAACACAGGACGCAGCAATCAGGACGTCTGGGTTGTCTTTAATGATGCAGACGCGCTGCATGCGTTGAATGATCTTGGAAACTTTGGCGCGTTCAACGTGACAGCGAACGACACGACGGTATTCAATTCGACTAATCTTGCGGACGGTAAAGCTCCTCTGTCCAAATGCGGCACTTTGGCTGCACCCGGTGTCGACGATGGTGGAATCCTTTGTCACCCGCTGCCGAAGATGGTGCAGGTCGCCTCGAACGTGGCACCAAATACTTGGAGTGGCCCTGATGGCCACATAAGTTTCGGCTTTGCCTACCCCGAATTCGAACGCAACGGGGTCAGTAAGTCGCTGGACAATGCCTCGAATGTTAAAGGTGGCGGGGCGTGGAACAGCTACCCGGTTGCTGCGCCGACCATGAACGGTCTTCCGTACCAGATCGTCGCAACCCAGGTCGGGCAGAAGCCCGGCTTGTAGGGACCGATGAATCGGCTTGGGCGTCGCTGGCGGGAGCGACGTCCAGGCCAATCCCCTCTGGATCGGGAGAATCTCCGTGAAAAGACTCAAAGGCACCCTGGTTCTGCTCCTCGTGCTGGCAGCCGTGCTCACTCCGGTGGCCCTCGTGGCGACGGGCGCCCTGCCCTATCGGGCCTACGTCGTGCGCACCGGGTCGATGTCGCCCAGCATTCCGCCGGCGAGCATCGTAATCGTTGAGGCAGATCACTACGAGGTCGGGCAGGTCATCACCTTTCGGCGTGCCGGTGATCGCACCACCCATCGACTCATGGCCGTCAACGACGATGCCACCCTCACGACCAAAGGCGATGCGAACGACACGGTCGATCCGTTCACCGTACCGCCGGCCGCTGTCATCGGCGGTGTGGCCGCCTTCGTGCCCAACCTGGGTTACCTCGTGGTGTACCTGCAGAATCCGCTCGCCGTCGGCTCCCTCATCATGTGCGTGCTGAGTATCTGGTACATCGGTTCGTCCGAAACCAAGTCCGAACCCAGGCCTACGGGCAAGCCCAGAGTCTCGGTTCGGGTTGCCTAGCTTGCCGACTGCCCCTTGACCCGCTCGTAGGCCGCGAGGGCAGCGCGACGCGTTTCGCCGAGGTCCACGAGCGGGGCGGGGTAGGCATCCGTGCCATATTCGGGCACGTTCTCGCGAATGTATTGCTGATGGGGGTCGAACTTGGCCGCCTGCAGGTCGGGATTGAAAATACGAAAATACGGCGCGGCATCCGCTCCGGAACCGGCCACCCACTGCCAGCCGAACGGGTTGCTGGCGGCGTCGGCGTCGACCAGGGTGTCCCAGAACCAGCGCTCGCCTTCGCGCCAATCGACCAACATATTCTTGATCAGGAATGATGCGGTCACCATGCGTACCCGATTGTGCATACTTCCGGTTCGCCAGAGTTCGCGCATGCCGGCGTCGACGAGGGCGAAGCCGGTGCGCCCCTGCTGCCAGGCGGCCAGGGCATCCTGATCGAGCGGCGGCCAGGGGAAAGCGTCGAAGGCGGGGCGCAGGTTCTCGGTCGCGAGATCCGGGGCGTGAAAGAGCACGTGGTACGCGAATTCCCGCCAGCCGACCTCGGTCAGAAACCGGGTCGCGCTGGCCAACTCACTACCGCGGAGGCCGCGCTGGGCCGTCTGGGTGGCCGCCCACACCTGGTACGGACTGATCTCGCCCCATCGCAGATGCGGAGACAGGCGTGAGGTCGCGTTCTGGGCCGGTTCGTCGCGTTCGGTGGCGTAGCGGGGGAGCGACTCGGCCAGGAAGGTGTGGAGCAGGGCTTGAGCGGATGCTTCGCCCGGCGTCCACGAGGCGCGCAGGCCGCCCGCCCAATCGGGGCTCGACGGTTGGAGTCCCCAGTCGTCGAGGTCGTCGGAGACGAGGGCGGCTGTGGTGGGGTCGCCCGCCCAACCGGGAATAGCGGCCGGAGTCGGGTAAGGCGCGCGCGGCGGCGCACCAGCAGTGCAGGCCCGCCAGAACGGGGTGAACACTGAATAGGAACCGCCTTGGCCGGTCTGAATCGTCCACGGTTCGAACAGGAGCGAACCGGCGAAGCTGTGGGCGTCGACCCCGGCGTCACGCAGGTCGCTTTTGATCTCGGTGTCGATCGTGCGTTCGGCCAGGCCGTAGCGGCGGTTCCAGAAGACGGCGGAGGCATCCGTTTCTCGCGCGATCGTCGCGATGATCGGTCCGGCCGCGCCGCGGCGCAGGGTCAGCCGTGCACCGAGAGCCTCCAAAGATGCGGCGAGGGAACGCAGGCTCTGGTGCAGCCACCAGCGCGCCGCGCCGCCGAGAGGGCGCACGTCGGGGGACTGTTCGTCGAGCACGTAAACGGCCACGATCGGCTGCCCGAGCTCGAGGGCCGCGTGCAGGGCAGGGTGGTCAGCGATCCGCAGATCGTCGCGAAACCAGACGATGACGGGCCCGGCGTGGTCGGTTCGATGCTCTGACGTCATGTGGTCTCCTCGTGAAACTCCAGTCTGGACCATGCCACGGGCCAGACCAATTCGGAGGTAGAACGGTCTGTCCCTTCCGGTCGGCCTTGAACTTGTCCCCCCGCCTGCATGTCGCTTTTTCGTTGCATTCCTACCAATTAGCCGCGAAATGCTCTGGCTCGCCTGTTGATTTCAACTAATTCAGTACCAATTGAACTTTTACTCTAAACCCCATTCTGGGGGTGAACGACGGACAGACAAATCTGTCTGTCCCACATAGTGTGTGTACCACTCGCCCCTGAGTCGATCTCCCGAAAGGTCTCCACTATGAACAAGCTTCTCGTTAGCGCTATCGCCGGTGCCGCCGGACTGACCCTGCTGCTCGGCGGCGCGGGAACGTTCGCGCTCTGGAATTCCAGCACATCGATTGCCGGCGGAACCATCACCGCCGGCGCCCTGACGGTAGTCGACAACGCCGCCGCCGGTGTGTGGAAGAGCGGTGCCACCGAAATCGTCCTGAGCACGTACAAGATCGTGCCCGGTGACGTCCTCACCTACACGAAGAAGGTAGATATAACGGCAACCGGCGACAACATGGTCGCGACTCTGGCCGTTGCTCCAGCGAGCATCACCGCCACGAGCGCAACCACCACACCCGACGGGAAGCTCGCAGGCTACATCACGAAGAGCGCCCAGGTATCAATCAGTGGCGCAGGCATCACCGGTTCCGGCCCGACCTACACGATCACACCGACGGGGACCGGCGTTATCTCGCGCGCTGCCGTGGTCACCGTCACCCTGACGTTCCCCAAGAGCAGCACCGCAGGGTTCGAGAACGATGCCATGCTCGGCTCGGTCAACCTGGGCGCCCTCGCCGTGACCCTGACGCAGACCACCTAGTTCTTCACCACCTCCTGCACCGTCCCTGGTGTGCCCATCACCCGACGATGAGCACCCGGGCGGTGCGCTCGCCCCTCCAGCTCCTCCGTTCAACCAGAAAGCGCGGTGATGACATGAAGACAGCCCGTGGACGCCACAGCGCTTCGCGTGCTGAACGTCGCCCCCACCGTGCCGGGCCGACCCTGCGGCTACGTGCGCGGGCCCTGGTACTGGCCGCAGCATCCACTCTTCTGGCAGTCGTGCTGGCCACGACCGCTGCCGGCGGCACCTACGCGCTGCTGAACTCGAGCGCCGCCACACCGTCAGCCACGGTATCGTCGGGAACGGCCACAATGATGGTCTCGGCCCTCACGCTTCCCGCCGCCCCGCTGTACCCGGGACTGGTGATTGCTGCCGCGGTCACCGTCACGAACACCGGTGACGTGCCACTGACCGTGACCCGCTCGTCGCTGATCGCGCCGACGGCTGCCTCGACCCTCTCCAACTCGCTCACCATCGGACTTGCCGTCGTCGCCAACACGGCCGGATGCACGAGCGCGGTTGCCCCCAGCTCGAAGGGAACATTTGCCAATGCGCCGTCGACGGCCGTGGGCCTGACCCTCGCCAAAGCGCAGTCCGGAACGGTGTGCGTGCTGGTCGCGCTGCCCGTGGACGCCCCCAGCCTGAGCCAGTCGTCGTCAGCGGCCAACTTTGCCGTCGTTCTTACCGGAGTGCAGGCCTAAACCATGACCCGTTCACGCCACCAGGCTGCCGCTCGCCCTCGCCGGCAGCGCCGCACCGCCGCCCTGCTCGGCACAGTACTCTTTCTCGTGCTCGCGGCCTCCGGTGCCGCCCACGCCGCCTGGACCACTGCGGCATCGACCGCCACGGGATCCGTGACCTCGGGCAAGGTCAGCATCGCGCAATCCGATTACGACCAGCTGAAATTCGACTACACGACGGGCAGCTCCACCACAACCAAGCCCATCACGATCACGAACGGCTCCGTGCCGGCAGCGTATGCGCTGACGTTCAGCGCCGTGGCGTCGCCCGCGGCGCTCGCCGGAGCTGTCACCGTCACGACCTGGCCGGTCACCGCCGCGGCCAATTGCACCGCGAGCACGACGCTTCCCGGAAACCAGACCGTCGTTACCTGGGCGAGCGCAACGCCGCTGACCGGGTCACTCGCCGCGAATGGGTTCGTCGTGCTCTGCGTGCGCACCGCGATGTCGTCCACGTCGATGTCGACCTACGCCGGAGGCCAGGTCGCGGTTCGATTGGATCTGAGCGCGGCCGTCGGTACCAATTGGAAGGCCCAGGCAGAGTCGGTCACTGTGACACAGACTGTGCCTGATGTCTCCCGGCCGACTTCGCCGACCAATCTGACCGCCACATCGACAACGGATGCCGCCGCCACACTCACCTGGACGGCCGCCAGCGACAACGTCGGTGTCGCCATCTACCGCCTCTATCGCGACGGGGAGCGGGTCGGTGGGGACCTCGCCGGCAGAACCTATACCGATACCGGACTCAATGTCGGCACGACCTACGTTTACACCGTCGACGCTGTCGACGCGGCCGGCGACTTCTCAGACCAGTCGACGCCGGCGTCCGTCACGACGAGCCCGACACCGTCCGCAACTACCTGGTACCGCGTGAAGAGCGGAACGCTGTGCGTCACCGGATCGACACGAACAAACGGGGCAGTCACGGTGGAGGCCTGCGACGAGACCAAAGCGACCCAGCTCTGGAAGTACGAGGGCACGAACAGCGCCTTCATTAGCTCGAAAGACGCACCCGGACTGGTCTGGCAGCGCCCGACCCCGGGGTTCAAGACGATCGTGGTGGCAGTAGGCGACGCGACGGAACCTGGCCAACAGTGGAGCGGCGACCTGGTGGGCGATGGTGTCTATCGGTTCACCATCGGGCCCAACAAAAACAAACCGGACTGCGCGTACGTGCCGGCCAACACAGCAGGAACGGCGCTCAAGGTGCAGCCGTGCGCTGCGGCGGCCTCCCAGCAATTCACCCTGACGGCGGCGAACGGATGATCCCCGCATCGATACCCCTGACCAACGCTCCGAAGGGCATCGTTCACGCGCTCAGCGTTGCTATCAGCGGGGCGCTTCTGCTGCTCGTGGTCATGCTGTTCGCCGTGCTGGTTGTCGTGCCCAAGCTCACGGGCGCAACGCCGTTGACGGTGCTGACGAGCTCAATGGAGCCACACCTGCCGCCCGGCACCCTGATCGTGGTCGACCCGGTCAACACCGACGACCTCGTGATCGGGGATGTCGCGACCTATCAAATGCACTCGGGCGAGCCGGCGGTGATCACCCACCGCATCATCGCGATCAGTTCCTCCACGGACGGTACCCGGAGTTTTCAGTTTCAGGGAGACAACAACAGTCTTCCCGATCCCGACCTCGTGCTCGCAGCCCAGATTCAGGGGCGACTCTGGTATTCCGTTCCGCTGATCGGCTATGCCAACAACTTCGTCAACGGGGCGAGCCGCGCGGTGATCATTCCGGCAGTGGCCGTGGCGCTGCTCGGTTACTCGACCGTGAGGCTCGTCGCTGGGCTCCGCGCCGCCCGTCCTCGCCCTCGCGGTGCCCATCGCCGCGTGGCGGTCTGATCGATGTCTACCCCCGAAAGTCGGTGCTCCTCGACCATGCAGCCGCGTTATGCCCAGCCTTTTGTCGGCGGTTTCCGTGTGCGTGGCCTCCGCTTCGTTCGCCTGCTGGGCGCCGCGACCTCGGTGCTGTTGCTGGTATTCCTCGCGTTGTTGGCCGGGGCGCCCGGGCCGGCATCGGCGAACTCGGTGTCGCCCAGGCCAGTGGCGGCCGCGCCGCGTGACCGTCTGGCCACCAGCCTCAGGGTCGGCGACGTGCAGGTCAGCTCGGACGGGGTGCACTTCGCGAGCAGTCTGCCGACCGATTTGTTCGACGTGTACGGGACGCTGATTCCGAATGGGTCGATGCGGGCGTCCCTGTGGATCCACAACCCGAGCGACCAGTCTGCGGTAGTGCGGGTGAGTCTGCGCAGTGCAGAGGGGGCATCCGCTGGGCTGAATCAGTACCTCACCCTGGGCGTCACGATCCCTGCCGACCTGACCGCGCCCACCGCGACGTTCGCGGGCGACGCCGATTGTGCGGTGCTCGCGCCGGTTCAGCCGCTCGCCGCTGGCGCGACGCCGCGAGCCGAGGTCAGCATCGACATGATGAACGTGACCGGGCTGACCGGGCCGAACGAGACGGCGAATCTGGGCCTCGTGGTGGCCCTGCGGGACGCGGTCGCTGGGCCGTTTTCGTCGTCGGCCTGCGCCGACACGGGAGTGTTCGTCGCCGTTCTGGGGGCTTCGTCAGCGGCGCCGCGGCCAGCCGCCCTGTCCGGGACCGGGGTTGACCTACCCGTTCCCGCCATCGTCGGGGCGTTCTGCTGCTGGGTCTGGGCCTGCTTTTGACGTTCCGCCGTCGCCGAGAACGGAACGAAATCTAGATCCCGGCGGTCCCGGCTGGCGGGCAGCGGATGCCGATGCCCGCTACGAGACGCGCAGCACGATCTTACCGCGAGTGTGACCCTCCTCGATCAGTCGGTGGGCTGCGGCGCCGTCGGCGAGTTCGAACACTGCGTCGACGTGTACGCGCACGACGCCCGCGTCGAGGAGCTTCGAGATCTCGTCGAGGGCGCGCGCGTCGGGGGACACCTTGAAACCGGTCGCGCGGCGGCCGGCGGCTGCGGCATCCGCTGCCATGGTCGGCCAGCTGCCGGTTGGTGCGTTCACGAGCAACCCCCCGGGCCGCAGCACGGTGAGGGAGCGGGTGCCGGTGTTGTCGTGCACGTTGCCGATGAGGTCGATGACCGAATCGAGGTCGTGCACGACGTCGTCGAAGCGGGTGGTGGTGTAGTCGATGACCTCGTCGGCGCCGAGCTTGCGCAGAAAGTCGAGGTTGCGGGTCGATCCGGTGGCGGTCACGTGGGCGCCCAGAGCGCGGGCGAACTGCACCGCGAAGTGGCCGACGCCGCCCGCTGCGGCGTGCACGAGCATGCGCTGCCCGGGGGCAGCCCCGGCCAGCTTGACCATGCCCCAGGCCGTGAGGGCGGCGATGGGAACGGCGGCGGCTTCGGCATGGCTGAGCCTGGCCGGTTTGCGGGTGACACTCATGCTCGACACCGAGACGTACTCGGCGAAACTGCCGCCGGTGCGCGGCACCCGGCACAGGCCGTAGACGGCGTCACCGGGCTGAAGCGGTGAGGCCTCGAAGGCCGAGCGCACGACGACGCCGCTGAAATCGTTGCCGAGAATGGCCGGATAGCTCTCGATCGCGGCCGCGACGCCCTTGCCGGAGCGGGTCTTGGCGTCGATCGGGTTGAGGCCGGCGGCGACGACCTTGACGAGCACCTCGTCGGAAATCTGCCGGGGCAGCGGCCGCTCGGCCAGGTGCAGCCGCGAGGGGGCGCCGGTCTCGTCGATGACGAGGGCGCGCATGGTCGGCGGAAGTTCGAAGTCAGGGGCCATGCCCACCATTCTGCTGCATCCCGCCCCGTCAGTGCTTTCCGGGCCCGGGCCCGGAAAGCGGGCCCGTGATAGATCATGGTCCCAGCGACCGGGCCCGGGCCCGGTAACAGGAGAGGAGGGCTAGCGTCGAGCCTGCTGGTCGAGGTTGTCGATCAGGGCGTTGGCCAGGCCGACCAGGATAGCGATCTGGTCTTCATCGCGCTCGATCCAGCGAAACTGCGGCACGGCCGCGACCGGCACGAAGTCGAGGTGTTCTTCCCAGACCAGCAGGGTGCGGTCGGCGCCGAGCACATATTGCTGCCACCACACCTGTCGCAGATAGCTGCGGGGAATGCTGCGCCACGGCTTGCTCGTGGTCTTGATCTCACACAGGTGCAGGTCGCCGCCGGCCACGACGCCGACTCCGTCGGGTGTCGCCAGATGCCGCGGGTGCCCGAGCGACCGAAAAAGGTTGGTACTCGGCTCAATGCCGTAATTCTCCAACACCCACGCGGCGATCACCGGCTCGCGCGCCCGGCCGTGGTCGGTGTAGCTATTGCCGGCGAAACTCGTGCCGTGCATTTTGTCCCGCGCCGCATTGACGATGGATTTCGGGGTGGACAGCTTCGCGACATCCGTTGCCGTGATGCCCTGATTGCGCGCCCGCATCCACGCCACCCGGTCGGTGGAGTCGGCGACGATGCGCAGCGTGTGCGGCGCGGGCAGAGAAGCGGATGTCGAGGGCTGGTCCAGGTCGAAGAGGGACAGCGTGGAATTCGGCACTCCTCTATTGTGTGCCCGCGCGCCCGCCCGGCCTGCCACCGCCACGGGGTGCCGCCCGATTGCTCGACGCCGAGTGAGCCCGGCTGCCTGAGCGGCGCATCCGCTCAGGTGAGAATCGTTATCGCGAAGAGACCGGAGTTCGCTAGCGTGGGGGCACGGCTACCAATCGGGGGATCAACGATGTCACAGATTGCACACTCAGCTCGCACAATGCGATCAGCCGCGCTCGCCGGGTTGGTCACACTGGCCGTGCTGTTGAGCGGATGCACCGGCCTGCCCGGCTACCCCGCCGCCAGCGACACCCCGGTCGCGCAGCTCGGCGCCGCTGTCGACTGCCAGGCGCCCAACCTCAATAACAACGGAATGGTCTTTCCGGCCGAGGTCCCGGCCCAGACCGATCTGACCGCCACGCGTCCCGACGCCCCTGCGCCAGGCATGGTTCCGGCCGGCTTCGAACCGGTCGCGGCCTATCGCTGCACCTTTTACGGCAGCGTCGACGACGCGGAGGGCCGCTGGTCGGCCGTAACCGTCGAGACCCGCACGGGCAACTTCGACGCACTGCTCGCGGCGCTCGCCGAACCCAACGACCAGCCCGGCCTCAACCAGGTCTGCACCGCCGACATGGAGATCGTTCCGGAACTCTGGCTCGAAAACGCGGCGGGTGAAGCGCTGCGCTTGGCCTGGCCGCGCACTTCCTGCGGCAAGACCAAGCCGGCGACTTTGAAAGCGCTCGAAATGCTCGAGCTGACCGAAACGACGGTGCTGCCGCTCGTGCTGCAGATCGGTCGCGATGCCCTCGACGCCGGCTGCGCCATGAGCATGAGCACGCCCGAGCTGTCGCTGCTGTTCGGCGTCACGAGCCTACAGACCGATTTCGGCGCGGTCGGCGAGGACCTGCAGCCGATACCCGTTCCCCCGGCGGAGACCCCGTCGTATGCCGGCGTCGACGGGGCGAGTGTCTGCTTCTACACGGTCGTTCCGGCCGCCGATTCCGAACTCGACTCCATCGAAGGCATTGACGACGAAGCGCTCACCGGCATGATGCGCCTGCGGTTCGGCACCTTTGACGGCGCGACCACCCTGGCAGCGGATGCTGCAACGCTGCTTCCCGCCGCAGCATCCGCTCTGCAGGCACCCGAGTGCAGTACCGACCCCACCCGGTTTGCGGTGATCTGGCCAGAGCGCGCCGGCACCCGGCTGGACACCGCGATCCAGGTGGAACTCGACGGCTGCCAGCGGCTGGTCGTGCCTGGCCGCCACGCGCTCGTGCCGGCGCCGGCGCTTCTGGCCGCACTGACCGCCTAGCTGGGGCCTCAGGCTTCCGAGGGCGCACTCATAGCTACTTCATAGATAACTGCCGGATACTCGTCAGAATGAGCAGACGTGAGAGCACCCACACCGGCCACGGCCCGCGGCTGACCAAAGCTGATGGCAGCGCCATCCGGGTGCTGGTCGTCGACGACGAACCGACCCTCACCGACCTGCTCTCGATGGCCCTGCGCTACGAAGGCTGGGAGGTGCGCACCGCCGGTGAGGGCCGCCAGGCGCTCACCATCGCCCGCGACTTCCGCCCGGACGCCATCGTGCTCGACATCATGCTGCCCGACATCGACGGCCTGCAGGTGCTGCAGCGGGTGCGCGCCGACGGTTACGAAACCCCCGTGCTCTTTCTGACCGCCAAGGATTCGCTCGACGATCGCATCGCGGGGCTCACCGCGGGCGGCGACGACTATGTCACCAAACCGTTCAGCCTCGAAGAGGTCGTCGCCCGGCTGCGCGGCCTCATTCGCCGCTCCACCCTAGCTGTGGCCGACTCGACCGACCCGCGCATCACCGTCGGCGATCTCACCCTCGACGAAGACAGCTACGAGGTTTTTCGTGACGGTTCGGCCATTGAACTGACCGCGACCGAGTTTGAACTGCTGCGTTTTCTCATGCGCAACCCGCGCCGGGTGCTCAGCAAAGCGCAGATTCTCGACCGGGTCTGGAGCTACGACTTCGGCGGCAAGTCGAGCGTCGTCGAAATCTACATTTCCTACCTGCGCAAGAAGATCGATGCCGGTCGCGATCCGATGATTCACACGGTGCGCGGTGCCGGCTACATGCTCAAGACCGCCTGATGCCAGGGCTTCGACCAAAGCGGATGCCGCGCCGCCGGCCCCGAGCGCCCTGGACCCTGCAGCGGCGCCTCGTGCTCACCGTCGTCGCGCTGCTCGCACTCGTGAGCGTCACGATCGGGGTGGTGAGCGTTGTCATTCTCCGCGCCTCACTGATCGACCGCCTGGACGTGCAACTCGCCTCAGCTGTCGAGCGCTCCGGCGTGGTGCTCGGCGGCGGCGACAATGATGGCGACCGGTTCGGCGATACCCCCGAATCTCCCTACTTCGGTATGCCGGCGGCCGACAGTATCCTCGGTGGCCCTGCCCAGCCCCCCGGCCTGCTCGCCCTCGTCTATGACGGAACGACCATCACGACCGGCTACACCGACGACCAGAGCGGTGCCATCGAAGAACTTTCCGGCGATCAGGTGCAACTGCTCGCCGACCAGGTGAACCAGTCGGCCCCGGTCACGGTCGATCTCGGCGGTGAACTCGGCGAGTACCGCCTGCAGGCGCACACCTCACGCACCGGCATCCTCTATCTGGTCGGGTTGCCGCTGTCCGGCGTCGCGGCCACAGCAGCTCAGCTGGCCCTGATCATCACGTTCGTCTCGCTCGCCGGACTCATCATCGTGGCCATCATCGCCGCCTGGGTGGTGCGGCTGGCCTTGCGTCCGCTTCAACGCGTGACCGCGACCGCCACCCGGGTGGCGCAACTGCCCCTGGACCGCGGCGAGGTTGCGCTCGATGATCGGGTTCCGGCCGGCGACACCGATCCGCGCACCGAAGTGGGCCGGGTCGGCGCCGCCCTTAACCGCATGCTCGACCACGTCGACCTCGCCCTGGAGGCGCGGCAGACCAGCGAACGCAAGGTGCGGCAGTTCGTCGCCGACGCGAGTCACGAATTGCGCACCCCGCTCGCCTCCATCCGTGGCTACTCCGAACTCACCCGTCGCAGCGGCCAACATCTGCCGCCCGACACGATCCACGCGCTCGGCCGGATTGAATCCGAGTCGGTGCGCATGACCGGCCTGGTCGAAGACCTGCTGCTGCTGGCCCGGCTCGACGAGGGCCGCGAACTCGAACAGCAACCGGTCGACCTCACCGTGCTGCTGGTCGACGCTGTGAACGACGCGCACGCGGCCGGCCGCGATCATGTCTGGAACCTCGAGCTGCCCGATGAACCGATCGAGGCGATCGGCGACGAACCGCGCCTGCGTCAGGTCGTCGCGAACCTGCTCGCCAACGCGCGAGTGCATACGGATGCCGGCAGCGAAGTCATCGTCGCGCTGCAAGCCGTCGGCGACCGAGCTGTGATCACGGTGACCGACAACGGTCCGGGCATTCCCGAGTCCCTCACCGACACCCTGTTCGAACGATTCGCCCGCGGCGACACCTCACGTTTTCGCGGAACGGGCAGCACCGGCCTCGGCCTGGCAATCGTGGCAGCGGTCGTCGCCGCGCACCACGGCGCGGTCACCGTCGACAGCCAGCCCGGCCGTACCCAGTTTCGGGTCGAGCTGCCGCTCGCCGGTGCTGCCGAAGCACACTAGTCGGGTTCGTTCAGTCGTTCCAGCAGGGTGGCGAACTGGTCCAGCTCAGCGGGCGTCCACCGGCTGAGGCGCCGGTGCACGAGGGCCGTGCGATTGCGGCGCACCTCGGCGAGTTTCTCCTCGGCGTGGGCCGTCAGGGCCAGAAAGCGGGCGCGTCCGTCGAGCGGGTCGACTCGGGTCGCGACCAGCCCGAGCGCACAGAGCAGCTTCGCCTGGCGGCTGATCATGCTGCGATCCACCGCGAGCACATCGGCGACGACGCCGGCATGCGTTTCACCGCGTCGGGCGAGCACGCGCAGCAGGGCCAGTCCGAAAGGCTCAAGCGTCGGGTCGATCACGGCCGCGGTCGAACGCGTGTTGACCCGAATGTGCGATGCCAGCATGGCCATCTGCGCCTCGACGCGGGTCAGCTCAGGGCTGTCGCCCTCCACCAGGAGCGGTTCCACCACGTCACTCACGGCATGGCCTCCGGCGCCGAAACCAACGCCGTATCGTGGGCCCGATCGATGCCGGTCTCCGTTCCGAGAGCATGATTCGGCAGGAGCGACACCGTGAGCAGGGTGACGAGGGCCAGCGGTGCGCTGATCAAAAAGATCGTGCCGACGCCGGAGCCGTAGGCCGTTTCCACGATGATGCGCAGCACATCGGGCAGCAGATTCACCTGTGGAATGACGCCGTCGCCGAGCAGCCGGCCGGCATCCGCTTGATTGCTTGGGCTGAGGTTGCCGACGCTGCTCGTGATCTGGGTAGCGACGACGCTGCCGAGGATGGAGCCCATCACCGAGACGCCGACCGCCCCGCCGAGGCTACGAAAGAAGGTCACCGAGCTCGTGGCCACGCCGAGGTGCCGCACCTCGATGGTGTTCTGCACGACCAAAACGAGGTTTTGCATGACCATGCCAACGCCGGCGCCGAGGATGAACATATAGACGCCGACGAAGACGAGACTCGTGTTCACATCGAGGGTGCCGAGCAGGGTGGTGCCGGCGAGCATGAGCACTGAGCCGGAGACCATGATCGACTTCCAGGTTCCGCGCCGGCTGATCACCGTGCCGAACAGGGTCGACGAGATGAGCAGGCCTCCCATCATCGGAATCGTGAGGAGACCCGACTGGGTGGGCGTGGCGCCGCGGGCGAGCTGCATGTATTGGCTGAGGTAGACCGAGGTGCCGAACAGCGAGACACCCACCGCGAGGCTCGCAACGGTTGAGAGGCTGAAGGTGTGGTTGCGAAACAAGCTGAGCGGAATGATCGGTTCCGGCGCACGAAACTCCACGATGATCGCCACGACGAGCAGAACGGCGGCGCCGATCACCATGGCCCACGAAGTCAGTGAGAGCCACTCGAACTGCGAACCGGCCAGCGTCACCCAGATCAGGAGGAGCGAAACACCACTCGTGATGAGCGCGGCGCCGAGGTAATCGATGCGCACGACCCGCTTCACGCGAGGCGGCAGGTGCAGGGTGCGCTGCAAGAGCACGATAGCGACGATCGCCACCGGGAGGGCGATGAAGAAATTCCAGCGCCACCCGAAGGCATCCGTCACGACGCCGCCGAGCAGCGGGCCGCCGATGGTGCCGAGGGCCATGACCGCGCCGAACAGGCCGGCGTAGCGGCCGCGCTCGCGGGGGCTGATGATGTCGGCCATGATGATCTGGCTGAGGGCTACCAGACCGCCGGCGCCGAGGCCCTGCAATACGCGGAAGGCGATGAGCGTGCCGGCATCCTGCGAGAAACCGGCGAGCGCGCTGCCAATCACGAACACGCCGAGGGCCAGCTGAATGAGCAGCTTGCGGTTGAACAGGTCGGCGAATTTGCCCCAGATCGGCGTGCTGACCGTCGTGGCCAGCAGGGTGGCCGTGACCACCCAGGTGTAGGCGGACTGCGAACCCTTGAGATCGCTGAGAATGAGCGGCAACGAGGTGCTCACGACGGTGTTGGCCAGAATCGACACGAACATGCCCAGCAGCAGGCCCGAGAGTGCTTCGAGCACCTGACGATGGGTCATCGAGCCCTCGTTGATGGGTTCCCGCTGGGTACGGTTGGCGCGGCTCATGCGACTCCTCAAATGATTGACAACTATCAACGATAGATAAGTAGTTGATGGATGTCAATCATCTTTCCAACGGATGCCGCCGCCCCTGATTTGCACGCGCCCGACCCGTGCCGTACAGTGGTCCTCAGCCACAGACCGCCGGTTGCTGCGCTATGTCGAGAGACAGAAGTGCAGACGAAGGTTCATTCACGTGAACGGCCCGCGCAGGTGTTCGAAGTTCAGTTACAGTCTTTTGGATTGTTCCCCAAGCTCCGGCGCCTTGCGCTGGAGCTTTTTTCATGTCTGCGCCCCGGGCTACCCGGCACATGATTATTAATGAGGAGCACCATGGCGAACAAGGAAGCAACGGTCGCCGAGCTTACGGAGAAATTCGAAAGCTCGACCGCCGTTCTGCTCACCGAGTACCGCGGTCTCACTGTTGCGCAGCTCAAGAGCCTGCGCACGTCCATCAGTGAGGACGCCACGTACGCCGTGGTAAAGAACACGCTCACCAAGATTGCGGCCAACAAGGCCGGCATCACCTCGTTCGACGAGGAACTTGTCGGTCCGTCCGCTATCGCCTTCGTACACGGAGACCCCGTCGCCGTCGCGAAGACCCTGCGTGCCTTTACCAAGGCAAACCCTCTCCTGGTGGTAAAGGGCGGTTACTTTGACGGTAACCCGCTCACCGCAGCGGAGGTTGGCAAGCTTGCCGACCTCGAGTCCCGCGAGGTGCTGCTGGCCAAGCTGGCCGGCGCCTTCAAGGCATCGCTGTTCGGAGCCGCTTATCTCTTCCAGGCACCGCTGTCGAAGGCTGTTCGCACCATCGACGCGCTGCGTGAGAAGCAGGAGTCCGCGAACTAGGCACCTGCCCGTTCACGGTTCACGAATTTTTTAGAAACTATAGGAGTACATCATGGCAAAGCTTTCCACTGAAGACCTGCTTGAGCAGTTCAAGGGCCTGACCCTCATCGAGCTCTCCGAGTTCGTCAAGGCGTTCGAGGAGACCTTCGAGGTCACCGCAGCCGCTCCCGTCGCCGCTGCCGGAGCCGCTGGCCCCGCCGCTGCTGCTGAAGAGGTCGAAGAGCAGACCGCGTTCGACGTCATCCTTGACGCCGTCGGCGACAAGAAGATCCAGGTCATCAAGGTTGTGCGCGAGCTCACCAGCCTGGGCCTCGGCGAGGCCAAGGCCGTTGTCGATGGCGCGCCGAAGACCGTCCTCGAGGGCGTTGCCAAGGACGCTGCCGAGAAGGCTAAGGCTTCCCTCGAAGAGGCCGGCGCAACCGTTACCCTCAAGTAGTCACTCCCCGCAAGGGGATCTGATTGAGGCGTAGCCGTTGATTTGGCTCGTTTGAACATGAAGGCGTCATTTCCAAATGGAAATGGCGCCTTCAGTTCGTTTCGGGCGCAGTCCGGTCGGGTGTGACCCAGAGACATCGCCGAGTAACGATTTGGCATCCACCCGCGCAGCCCGCGTGTGTGACCTTGCCCGTCCGTGCGGTCCCTCATAGGTTGGAGGTGCAAAACCCTTTCGTGACAGCCTTTCAATGAGGAGAAGACCATGCGTCATCAACGACTTATTGTCCCCGTCGCCATCGCGGCTGTAGCAGGTTTAACACTCGCGGGCTGCACCTCAGGGGGATCAACTCCAAATGACCCCGGCGGCAGCGGCGAATTCGCCGGAACAACGCTCGAAGTCTCAGCCGCCTGGTCGGGCGCGGAGCAGACCAACTTCGAAGCCGTCCTGGCCGCCTTCACCGCAGAGTCTGGTGCGGCCGTGAACTACTCCAGCTTTGGCGACAACGCGGCCACGACCCTCGGCACCCAGATTGAAGGCGGGAGCCCGCCCAACGTTGCCATGCTCGCCCAGCCGGCCCTGATGAATCAGCTCGCGGCCGACGGAAACCTCCAGCCGCTTTCCGAAGAGGCCATCGCGGCCGTCGCCGAGAACTACTCGCAGAGCTGGGTCGACCTCGGAAGCTCCGACGGCACCCAGTACGGGGTCTGGTTCAAGGCGTCGAACAAATCGACCATGTGGTACAACGCCGATCTCTACGATCAGGCCGGGGCGGCTGTTCCGGAAGGCTGGGACGACTTCCTGGCCCAGCTGCAGATTGTCGCCGACTCCGGTTACGCCGGAATCTCCATCGGCGCCGACGTGGGCTGGCCGCTCACCGATTGGTTCGAAAACGTCTACTTGCGCACGGCCGGCGGTGATCTGTACGACCAGCTGACCAACCACGAGATTCCGTGGACGGACCCATCGGTCACCGAGGCACTCGATGTGCTTGCCACCTTATGGGGTGACGACGCCCTGGTCGAGGCGGGCGCAGCGCAGCGCACCTTCCCCGAGTCGGTCACCGAGGTGTTTGGGGCCGACCCTAAGGCTGCGACCGTCTACGAGGGTGACTTCGTGGCCGGCAACATCTCCGATGACGGCACGTCGACGGTCGGCGAGAACGCCCTGTTCTACGACTTCCCCGCCGTCAACGACTCGGCCCCCGCCGTGGTCGGTGGTGGCGACGTTGCCGTGTCCTTCACCGACGATGCCGCGACGGACGCGCTCATGCAGTTCCTCGCTTCGCCTGCTGCGGCCGAGGTTTGGGTACCGGAGGGCGGACTAACGTCGCCGAACAACAACGTCGACACCTCGCTGTACCCGGACGACACCAGCCGTCAGATTGCCGAGGCGCTCACCGGTGCCGAGACATTCCGCTTCGACATGTCCGACCTCACACCGAGCGCGTTCGGTGGCACGGCGGGCCAGGGCTTCTGGCAGATTATGATCGAGTTCCTGCAGGACCCGTCTGATGTTGCGGGCACGCAACAGAAGCTCGAGGATGCCGCAGCCGCGGCGTACGCCAGCTAAGCCCTCACGAGCGGAGTAGAGCAATGACTCAGTTGGTTGCTCCGGTAGCGAATTCTCCGGCGGGAGGCGACACGCGTCGCCCCCCGCACGGGTCATCGCGCCGCCGGATGTTCATGATCGCGCTGGGCTTTCTCGCCCCGGCCCTGGTGCTCCTGGGAGCGCTCGTTCTCTACCCGATCGTCTACACGGTCGTGCGGTCGTTCTTTAGTGCGGGTGGTGGTGAATTCGTTGGCTGGGACAACTATGTGACGATGTTCACGAACGATTCGACGTTCACGGCCATCCGCAACAACGTTCTGTGGGTTCTCGTTGCCCCGGCGGCGTGTACCATTCTCGGGCTGATCTTTGCGGTTCTGCTGGAGAAAATTAAGTGGGCGACGGCCTTCAAACTGATCATCTTCATGCCGATGGCAATTTCGATGTTGGCCGCCGGGGTAATTTTTCGGGGCATGTTTCAGGAGAACCCGAACCTCGGCGTGGTCAACGCGGCCCTGGTGGCGGTCAACAGCGCCTTCGGCCAGGACGCCGCCTACCCCGGTGCCGCCGGCCGGGATGGTCTGGGCCTCGTACAGGATCGGGGCGTCATCGCGAGCGAAAACTCGCTCGAATCCGGGTCCGAGCAGAACTTTCCGCTGGTAGGCATTCGTGCCGACAGCGTGCCCGCGACGGCCGCGCAGGCCGAACCGGCTGCTAATGCCGGGGCCGGCCAGCTGGTGGGCACCGTCTGGCTGGACGTCGTGCGGGGCGGCGGCGGAACGAACGGCCAGATCGACGACGGAAAAACCGGGCTGCCCGGAGTGCTGGTCGATGCCGTCGCCGCGGACGGCGCGATAGCAGCATCCGCTACCACCGATGCGGCCGGGCGTTACGTCATCGACGGGCTGGCGGAGGGTTCCTATCGCGTGGCTCTGCCGGCCTCGAACTTCGATGCGGGCTATCAAGGCGTGTCCTGGCTCAGCTCAACCTTCATTACCGGGGTCATCATCCTGTCGTATATCTGGATCTGGGCCGGATTCTCCATGGTCATGATCTCCTCGGGTCTGTCGGCCATCGACCGTTCCCTGCAGGAAGCGGCACGCATGGACGGGGCCAACGAGTGGAACGTCTTCACCCGAATCACGGCACCGCTGCTCTCTCCGGTACTGATCGTGGTGTTCGTGACCCTCATCATCAACGTGCTCAAAATCTTCGACCTGGTCTACGTCATACCACCAGGCTCGGCGAAACCGGCGGCCAACGTGATCGCGGTGGAAATGTGGACGGTGTCCTTCGGCGGTGGCAACAATCAGGGGCTCGGCAGCGCGCTGGCCATTCTGCTGCTGATCCTGGTTCTGCCCTCGATGATCATCAATATCCGACGGTTCCGGGAGGAGCGGCAGCGATGAGCGACCTCACCATTGTGCGCGGTAAACAAACCATCGCTCAAAAAATTCTCGGCTTCTTTGGCAAGGGCTTCGTCAATTTTCTGTTGATCCTCGTGGCCATCTTCTGGTTGGTTCCGTCGGTTGGACTGTTCATCTCGTCCCTGCGTACGGTCGGTGACAGCGCGTCGTCCGGGTGGTGGACGGTTTTCACCACGCCGGCGCAGTTGACCGTCGACAACTACGTCAATCTGCTATCCAACACCGCGATCACCGGGTCATTCTGGAACACGATCATGATCGCGGTACCGACCACGGTGTTGGTGGTGGTCATCGGGGCTTTGGCTGGTTATGCCTTTGCCTGGCTGCAATTTCCCGGCCGGGACTGGCTGCTGATCGTCGTGATCGTGCTTTTGGCCGTGCCCATTCAGGTTGCGCTCATTCCGCTCGCGCGCATGTTCGGCGCCGTCGGAATATTCGGATCCGTACTCAGCGTCATACTTTTTCACATCGCGTTTGGGTTGCCTTTTGCAATCTTTCTGCTGCGCAACTTCTTCATGCAGGTTCCGGCTGAACTCCTCGAAGCCGCCCGCATTGACGGGGCCAGCGACTGGCGAATCTTCGTTCAGGTCATCCTGCCGCTCGGCGGCCCGGCCATCGCCTCGTTGGCTATCTTTCAATTTCTGTGGACCTGGAACGACATGCTGGTGGCGTTGATCTTCACGAACTCGAGTTCGCAACCGTTGACGGTGGCCATTCAAAGCCAGTTGCGTCAGTTCGGGTCAAACATCGACGTTCTCTCCTCCGGCGCGTTCCTGTCGATGATCGTGCCACTGATCGTGTTCTTCGCCTTTCAGCGTTATTTTGTGCAGGCGCTTTTGGCTGGTTCGCAAAAATAGATCTCACGTCCGAGAAGTGGCCGGCCCGGCCACGGGCATCCGTTCTGGTGGGTCGGCGGTGACGTTTAGAGTAAATGCATGAGTGGAATGCACGGCGCCCCTGGGCATGGCCCGCGGCAGCAGGCTGGGGTCGAGCGTCCCCGCAAGCGGGTTAGTGGAGCGGATGCTGCAGCGCAGCGCGCCGAGAACGCGCTCGCCCCGCGCATCCCGCATCTGCTGGCTCGGATCGGCGCACTGTTCGCTCCGCACCGCAGCACGCTCAGCATCACCGTCGTGCTCGTTCTGATCAGCGCAGCCCTCTCAGTGGTGCCGCCGCTGCTCACCCAGCGGGCCTTTGACGACGGTCTTTTCCCGCCAGGAGGCACCCCCAACCTTTCGGTGCTGGGGGTACTGGTAGCGATGATGCTCGGTGTCTTTCTGGTGAATGCCCTGCTCGGTGTCTGGCAGACCTGGCTCACGGCCACCGTCGGAAACAAGGTGATGGGTGCCCTGCGGGTGCGACTGTTCACCCACCTGCAGGCGATGGAGCTGAGTTTTTTCACCAAGACCAAGACCGGCGTGATTCAGTCGCGACTGCAGAACGACGTCGGCGGCGTCGCGACCGTGCTGACCAACACCATCTCGAGCATTCTGGGCAACACGGTCACGGTGATCGCGGCGTTCGTGGCGATGCTGCTGCTGAGCTGGCAACTGACCATCGTCGCGGTGGTGCTGATGCCGATCCTGGTGTTTGCGCAACGCCGGGTGGGGCAGGTTCGGGCACGCATCGCCGGTAAAACCCAGGAATCGCTGTCGGACATGACGGCGATCACCCAGGAGACCCTGAGCGTGTCCGGCATCCTGCTCTCGAAGAGCTTCACCCGGCAGCAGAACGAGATCGATCGGTACGCGCAGGAAAACCGCAACCAGGTGCGGCTGCAGGTCAGCCAGCAGATGAGCGGCCAGTGGTTCTTTGCCACGGTCAGCGTGTTCCTGTCCGCGATCCCGGCGATCGTGTACCTCGTGGCCGGGGCGCTCATGTTCAACGGCACGACGGATGTCACGCCCGGCACGATCGTGGCGTTCACGACCGTGCAGGCGCGGCTGATCTTTCCGCTGCTCGGCCT
The DNA here is from genome assembly GCF_004402315.1 of Cryobacterium sp. TMT1-3. Classification (NCBI taxonomy): domain Bacteria; kingdom Bacillati; phylum Actinomycetota; class Actinomycetes; order Micrococcales; family Microbacteriaceae; genus Cryobacterium; species Cryobacterium sp. TMT1-3. Next base: position 161,558 of record NZ_SOFW01000040.1, on the reverse strand, counting down.
CATGCGCGTTGCGCTCGACCTGCAGACCTCCTCAGCGTTGTTTGCGCGCATCTTCGAGTACCTCGACCTGAAGCCGGCGATCAGCGACAAGCCCGACGCGGCCCAGGTGCCGTCGGCCGGTGGTGATCGCGGTCGGGTCGAGTTCGACCACGTGCGTTTCAGTTATCCGGATGCCGGCGGTGACGCCCGCCCCACCCTCGCCGACGTGTCGCTCACTATCGAACCGGGTCAATTTGCCGCGTTCGTCGGCCCGTCGGGCGCCGGCAAGACCACCGTGTCGTACCTGATCCCGCGCTTTTACGAGGCCTCGGCCGGTCGGGTGTTGTTCTCCGGCGTCGACGTGCGTGACCTGCAGCAGGAATCGCTCGTGTCGCATATCGGCATCGTGAGCCAGGAGACCTACCTGTTCCACGCGACGATCGCCGAGAACCTGCGCTACGCCAAGCCAGAGGCGACGGATGCAGAACTGGTCACGGCCGCGCGCGCCGCCAACATTCACGACACTATCGACTCGTTCCCCGACAAGTACGACACGATGGTAGGGGAGCGCGGTTACCGGCTGTCCGGCGGTGAGAAGCAGCGCATCGCCATCGCCCGGGTGCTGCTGAAAGACCCGCCGGTGCTCATTCTCGACGAGGCAACGAGCGCGCTCGACTCCATCTCGGAGAGTGTGGTGCAGGCCGCGCTTGATACGGCGAGCCACGGTCGCACCACCATCGCCATCGCCCACCGCCTGTCGACCATCGTCGACGCCGATGTGATCTTCGTCGTCGACGCCGGCCGTATCGTCGAGCGCGGCACTCACGCTGAACTGCTCTCCCGTGGCGCCGTCTACGCGAGCCTCTACGCCCGCCAGATCACGTCCAGTCCTGTGCTCTAACTTGCCGGGCCCGGGCCCGGAAACTGGGCCGAGGGTAGATCATGGTCCCGGTTCCCGAAGCTGGGCCCGCGACGTCTGGTGGCGGGCTACGAGCGTGCAGCGAGCATGTCAGTCATCAAGTCAATCTCGGATTTCTGGCTCAGCACCACCGACGTCGCAAAGCTTTGCACGGTCGCGTTCGTGCTGCGGTCCAGCACGGCCTCGGCCATTTCGATCGCGCCTCGGTGGTGGGCGATCATGATGACGAGAAACTGCCGTTCAGCTTCCACACCGGATGCCGCGGTGAGCGCCGCGATCTGCGCCGTGGTCGCGAGTCCGGGCATTGGTTCCCCGGCGATGTGGGCTGCGCCGGAGTCGGTCGTGTGCGACGCATTGTGCTCCGCGCCGGCAAGTGTCGGCCGGGTCATCCAGGTCATGGACGGTTCCGGAGCGAACTGCGGCAGGCCCCAGACGGCGAGCCACCCCGACATCTGCCCGCTCTGCTTGGCCTGTGTCGTCGCAATGTCGTAGGCGAGCAGCCGAACGGGCCCGTCCTGGGTGAGATCGCGCACGATCAGGGCCAGTTCGACACCCTGGTTGTGGTGCTCCTGCATGTCCCGGGTGAAGCCTGCCTCAGCACTGCTCGTGTCGGGGGTGGCGTCGACGATGGTACTGAGCCGTCCCGCCGAAAAAGCCACGGCACCGACGAAAAGCGCCGTGACGATCACCGAGACGACGATGGTGCGCAGAACCGGGCGGCGGGCATGCGGCCGGTGGGCATCCACTGTGGGTTGCGCGTTGTCAGAAGTCACTGGTGTGCGTTCTAGGAGACCTTGCCGGGCGCGTCGATCGCGCCCGAGCAGGAGGCGCCGTCTTCGGGCACGTTGGTGCTCTTCCAGAACTCAGTGAAGAATTCGGCGATGCGCGGGTCGTTGGCGTTATCGACCTGCAGCTGGGCGTTCCAGCCGCTCAGCACGATCGGTGCGGGAATACCCTCGAACGGCGAGAGGATGACGTAGCTCGACGGAAGCTGGGCCTTGAGAGTCTCCAACTCGGCATCGGCGATCGAGGGATCGTAGGTGACCCAGACGGCCCCGTGCTCGAGCGAGTGCACGGCGTTCTCATTGGGAACGGCCTGCATATAGACACCGCAGTTGAGCCAGGCCGGGTTGTGCTCGCCGCCGGCGGGCGGCGTCTGCTCATATGTCACGGCCGTCTCAACGTGGCCGGCCGCGTTGGAGAAGGTCTCGGTGCCGTCGACCGTTGATGCGTCACCGGCACCACCGCCGGCATAATTCGCAGCCTTCGGGGTCAGCACGAACGCTGCCACCACGAGGGCGATGATCGCTATAATGGCCACCGCACCACCGATGATGCCGATCAGCCGGTTTCGCTTACCGCGCTTCTGTTGGCGGTGATATTCCTCCAGCTTTTTCGCGCGCTTCGCGGCGCGTTCTTCTTTGATTGACGCTTTATTCACGGGGGAGCCGGGCTGGGGGGTCACGTGGGCCTCTCTGTTGGATCTACACCTATTCGAACGTATCAGTCGAGCCTGTAGCTTCCCTCGATGGCGCCCTCACAGTTATTTCTCAGGCTGGTCGCCGACTCTCCCCGCCCGATAGAGTGGAATGGTGCCCGTTCATTTGTCGTGTTGCTGCTGTCGCTAGCCGACCCTTCACGTTCGTAACCGGCCGCCGACAAGCCAGAGTGTAGCTTGCCCGGTGTGTCATCCGAGGCCGTGTCCGCCTGATGGCGTGCGGCTCGATAGAAGGAATTTCCATGAAGATCGCAAACACCATCCTTGACCTCATCGGGGACACCCCGCTGGTCAAACTCCATAAGGTCACCGCAGGAGTTCGCGCCACCGTGCTCGTGAAGCTCGAATACCTTAATCCGGGCGGCTCGGCGAAGGACCGCATCGCGGTGCGCATCATCGACGCTGCTGAGCGCGACGGGCAGTTGTTGCCGGGCGGCACGATCGTCGAGCCCACCTCGGGCAACACCGGGGTCGGCCTGGCCCTGGTGGCCCAACAGCGCGGATACAAGTGCGTGTTCGTGCTGCCCGACAAGGTGGGCGAAGACAAGAGGAACGTGCTCACGGCCTACGGTGCCGAAATCGTCGTGACGCCGACCTCGGTCGCCCCGGAGGACCCCGAGTCGTATTACAGCGTCTCGGACCGGCTGGCCCGTGACATTCCCGGCGCCTTCAAGCCCAACCAGTACTTCAACCCGAACGGGCCGCTCAGCCACTATGAGACGACCGGCCCCGAAATCTGGCGCGACACCGACGGCACCGTCACCCATTTCGTCGCGGGCGTCGGCACCGGCGGCACCATCACCGGCACCGGTCGATATCTGCGTGAGGTTTCCAACGACACCGTGCAAATTATTGGCGCCGACCCGGAAGGTTCGGTCTACTCCGGGGGAACCGGCCGCCCCTACCTCGTGGAGGGCGTGGGCGAGGATTTCTGGCCGGGCGCCTACGACCCCACGGTCGTGCACGAGGTCATCGCCGTCTCTGACGCCGACTCCTTCGCGATGACCCGCCGCCTCGCACTCGAGGAGGGTATCCTCGTGGGCGGCTCGAGCGGAATGGCCGTCGTCGCCGCCCTGCGCGCGGCCGAAAAGCTCGGCCCCGATGACACAATCGTGGTGCTTTTGCCCGACGGCGGTCGCGGCTATCTCGGCAAAATCTTCAACGACGGGTGGATGCGCAGCTACGGTTTCAGCAACGCCCCGGCCGGCCACACGGTCGCCAACCTGCTGGAATCGAAGACCGGCACCCTGCCAGCCCTGGTCTACGTGCACCCGAGCGACACGGTGCACGATGCAATCGAGACCATGACCAGCAAGGGCGTGTCACAGCTGCTGGTGTTGAGCGCCAAACCGCCCGTCGTAATGGGCGAGGTACTCGGCGCCGTGGATGAGCGCGCCCTGATGGGCCTGGTCTTCTCCGGCGACGCCAAGCTCACCGACCGGGTCGGCTCCATCGTCGGCGACGCGCTGCCGCTGATCGGCGTCAACGAACCCGTGGCTGCCGCGCGCGCCGCCTTCGCCGAACACGACGCCCTGCTCGTGACCGACGGCGGGAAGCCGCTCGGCGTGATCACCCGGCACGACCTGCTCAGCTACCTGAGCGTTTAATCATCATTTTCAACGAGGGAGCACCCATGGCCAACAGCCAGAAGTTCGACACGATCGCCATCCACGCCGGCCAGGCCTTCGACCCGACCACCGGCGCCGTCATCCCGCCGATCTACCAGACCTCCACCTACGTGCAGGACGGCATCGGCAACCTGCGCGGCGGCTATGAGTACAGTCGTGGCGGCAATCCCACCCGCACCGTGCTCGAGACCCTGCTCGCCGCGCTCGAGGGCGGCAAGCACGGCCTGGCGTTCGCGAGCGGACTCGCCGCGGAAGACACCATCCTGCGCGCCATCCTCAAGCCGGGAGACCATGTTGTGCTCGGTAACGATGTCTACGGCGGAACCCACCGCCTCATCAATACCGTGCACGCCGCCTGGGGCGTGCTCAACACCACGGTCGAGATGAGCGACCTCGCGGCGGTCGAAGCAGCGATCCGCCCGGAAACGAAGATCCTCTGGGTCGAGACGCCGAGCAACCCGCTCATGAAGATCAGCGACATCGCGGCGCTCGCCCAAATTGCGCACCGGCACGGCGTGGTCGCGATCGTCGACAACACCTTTGCGTCACCGGCGCTGCAGCATCCGCTTGAATTCGGCGCCGACGTTGTCGTGCACTCGACCACCAAGTACCTCGGCGGCCACTCCGACGTGCTCGGCGGGGCGCTCATCATCAACGACGACGAGCTGCACGAGAAAGCCCAGTTTCTGCAGTTCGCGGCCGGGCCGGTGTCGGCGCCACTCGACTCCTGGCTCACCGTGCGCGGCATCAAGACGCTCTCGGTGCGCATGGACCGTCACTGCAGCAACGCCCAGGTGATCGCCGAGTTCCTCGACGATCACCCCGCCATCGAGCAGGTCTACTACCCGGGTCTGCCCGCACACCCCGGCCACGAACTGGCGAAGAAGCAGATGTCCGGCTTCGGTGGCATGATCTCCATCGCGTTCGCTGGTGGCGCGGCCGCTGCGCGCCTGTTCGCCGAGTCGATGCAGCTGTTCCAGCTGGCGGAGTCGCTCGGCGGGGTCGAGTCGCTCGTGAACTACCCCTCCGAGATGACGCACGCCTCGGTGCGCGGCACAGAGCTTGAGGTTCCCGACAACATCGTGCGCCTGTCGGTCGGTATCGAAGACGTCGCCGACCTCATCGCCGACCTGGAGAGCGCGCTGCCCCGCGCCTGACCCGGCCTGCTCGTGGGACGGGGCCCGGGCCCCGTCCAACTTGCGGATCGGATGGGGAGTTGGACCATATTTCGGGGTACTGCGGTGCCGGGCCCACCTTCGGGAACTGGGCCCACGATTGATCATGGGCCCGGTTTCCGGGCCCGGGCCCGGAAAATGGAACACGGGTCAGGGGAGCCGGGAGAAGGCGGAGGCGCGGCGCACCTGGTCGGGGGTGGGACGGATGCCCGTGTACAGAAAGAACTGCTCCTCAGCCTGCAGGGCCACCACCTCAGCCCCCGTGATGACCGGTTTGGCGAGCGACCGCGCCGCCATAATGAGCGGTGTCTCGGCGGGCGAGGCGACGACGTCGAAGACCACGCACGCCGCCTCGATCGCCGCAGCCGGGAACGACGCATGGTCGGCCTCAGCGCCGCCAGCCATGCCGACCGGAGTGACATTGACGATCAGCTCGGCGGTGAGGTCTGCCACCTCGGATGCCCAGTCGTAGCCGTAGAGCGCGGCCAGGGCCCGGCCGGTGGCCTCATTGCGTGCCACGATCGTGCCGCGGGCGAACCCGGCGTCGTGCAGAGCTGCGGCAACGGCCTTCGCCATGCCGCCGCTGCCGCGTACGATGACCGAGTACCCGCGCGGTACCTCGTGTTCGGTCAGCAGGCGCTGCACGGCAGAATAGTCAGTGTTGTAGGCGGTCAGGTGGCCGTTGTCGTTCACGATCGTGTTGACCGAGTCAATGGCCGACGCCGATGCATCCAGGTCATCGACAAGCGCGATGACGTCTTCCTTGTAAGGCATCGACACCGCACACCCACGGATGCCCAACCCGCGCACGCCCGCAATGGCATCGGCCAGATTGGTCGGGGCGAACGCTTTGTAGATGTAGTTCAGGTCCAACTCCTCATAGAGATAATTGTGAAACCGGGTGCCCAGATTGCTCGGTCGGGCCGACAGCGAAATGCACAGGGTCATATCTTTGTTCAGAATGGGCATGCGTACAGTGTGACCTGTTCCGTCGGTTTCGTCGCGCCCCGCCGGTGCCGCGCGCCGGACCGATCGGTGTGCGAAAAACTAGGTCCGCGGGAAAACGGGCCGGGGAGCATAATGGACCTGCGCTCACAATTGTGACCGTGCACATGCGAGCAAGGTTGTCCATGTCGGCAGATCTTCCTAAAGATCGCGCGCCCAGCATCCGTGATGTTGCGCGCCTCGCCGGGGTATCGCACCAGACAGTGTCGCGCGTGCTCAACGACCACCCCAACATTCGTGAGACCACGAAGGCCCGCATCCTGCAGGCGATGGAGGAGCTGCAATACCGCCCGAACCAGGCAGCCAGGGCGCTGTCGAAGGGGCGCTCCCGCACGATCGGTGTTCTCACCGCGTCGAGCGCCCAGTATGGCCCGGCCCGCAGCGTCGCGGCCATCGAGGACGCCGCCCGGCGGCAGGGATACTTCGTTGATACCGCCAACCTGGGCGTGGCCGACCCGGCGGCGATCGAGGATGCCCTGGAGCATCTTCTCGACCAGGCGGTCGAGGGTCTCGTCATCATAGCGCCGCAGGAACGGGTGTTTGATGTGCTCGAGCGTCTGGACATCGCTGTTCCTTACGTCAGCCTGCAATCCACGGGAAAACATGACCTGCGGGCGCTCGCGGCAGACCAGATTCTGGGTGCCAGGATGGCCACCCGCCACCTCATCGAACTGGGTCACCGGGAGATTGTTCACCTGGCTGGCCCGCAGGACTGGAACGAGGCGGAAGCGCGCATGCGTGGCTTCCTGCTCGAGATTGACGACGCCGACCTGATAACCAATCCGCCGATTCTGGGGGACTGGACCGCCGACTTCGGCTATTTCGCGGGTCAGGAGCTGCTTCGATCTCGGGATTTCTCGGCGGTGTTCGCGGCCAACGACGAGATGGCGTTGGGCCTGCTGCACGCTTTGCACGACGCCAGGCTCAAGGTTCCGGGCGACGTGAGCGTAGTGGGATTCGATGATGTGCCGGTGGCCAGCCACAGCTGGCCGCCACTCACCACGGTGCATCAGGATTTTGACGGGATCGGCCGTCTCGCTTTTGCGACGCTGCTGCGCGAGATGGGAACGGGCACGGAACTGCCGACGGCCCCCATCGCTCCGCGGTTGGTCGTGCGCGGATCGACCGGACCGGTGCCGGTTTCCCGGCTGCCGTTACTTAAGCGTTATTAACGGCCCTTGACACGGCTGGGCGCAAAGGCCAGCATTGACTTCGATGTGAACGGTCACAATGACCGCTGACGGAGGAGTAAACCAATGGCGGTTGAGCACGTGATCCTGGAGATGCGTTCCATCACCAAGGAGTTTCCCGGCGTGAAAGCGCTCTCCAATGTGTCGCTCACCGTTATGGCCGGAGAGATCCACGCGATCTGCGGCGAGAACGGCGCTGGCAAGTCCACGCTCATGAAGGTGCTCTCCGGGGTCTACCCATACGGTTCGTATTCGGGTGACATCATCTTTCAGGGCACTGAGATGCGGTTCAAGGACATTCGGTCGAGCGAAGCCGCTGGAATTGCCATCATCCATCAGGAACTGGCCCTCATTCCCGAACTCTCAATCACCGAGAACATTTTTCTTGGCAATGAACCCACCAAGTGGGGCGCTATCGACTGGGTCGGTGCCAAGCGAACCGCTTACGAGCTCCTCGCTCGGGTCGGCCTTCGCGACGATCCAGACACCCTGATCAAGAACATCGGCGTCGGCAAGCAGCAGCTCGTTGAAATCGCCAAAGCCCTCAACAAATCGGTGAAGGTGCTTATTCTCGACGAGCCGACCGCCGCGCTCAACGAGGCCGACTCCCAGCACTTGCTCGACTTGATTCGGGGGCTCAAGGGCAAGGGCATCAGCTCGATCATGATCTCGCACAAGCTCAACGAGATCGAGCAGATCGCGGACTCCATCACCATTATTCGCGACGGCCGGGCGATCGAGACTCTCGATATCGCCGCCGACGGCGTCAATGAAGACCGCATCATTCGCGGCATGGTCGGCCGCAGCCTGGAGAGCCGGTTTCCCGACCGCACACCGAAAATCGGGGAGGTGTTCTTCGAGGTTCGGGACTGGACCGTGCAACACCCTCAGGTGTCCGAGCGGATGGTCGTCAAAGGGTCCAACCTGACCGTGCGCACCGGCGAGATCGTCGGAATCGCCGGTCTGATGGGTGCGGGCCGCACCGAGCTCGCCATGAGCATCTTCGGCCGATCGTACGGCAACTTCATCTCCGGCCACATCTTCAAGGACGGCAAAGAGATCGAACTGCGCAACGTAGGGGAGGCCATCGAGCATGGTCTCGCCTACGTGAGTGAAGACCGCAAAGCGCTGGGGCTCAATCTGCTCGACGACATCAAGCGCTCCATCGTCTCGGCCAAGCTCTCAAAAATCTCCGCCGGCCCCGTCGTGAACGACGCCAAGGAATACTCCATCGCCGAGGAATACCGCAAAAACCTGCGCATCAAGACGCCCAACGTCGACATGGGCGTGAGCAAACTGTCCGGCGGCAACCAGCAAAAGGTCGTGCTGGCCAAGTGGATGTTCACTGATCCCGACATCCTCATTTTGGATGAACCCACCCGGGGCATCGATGTCGGGGCAAAATACGAGATCTACGGCATCATCCAGGCCCTCGCCGCCCAGGGCAAGGGTGTGATCCTGATCTCGTCGGAGCTGCCCGAGCTGCTCGGCTTGGCCGACCGCATCTACACGATCTTCGAGGGCACCATCACCGACTGCATTGACGGTGCCGATGCCGACCCGGAATCCCTGATGAAAAGCATGACCTCTGCCAAGAAGAAGGTGCGCAGCATATGAGCAGCAACACAGCCCCGATCGACACGAAAAAAGACGAAGGTCGCAAGCCGATCTTCGGCCGCGGCAAGGGTAACCTGCGTCAATTCGGAATCCTCTTCAGCCTGATCGCCATCATCCTGCTGTTCCAGTTTCTGACCGACGGCCTCACCCTCTCGTCAGGCAACCTGATCAACCTCGTCAGTCAGTACTCCTACATCCTCATTCTCGCCATCGGCATGGTCATGGTTATCATCGCCGGCCACATCGACCTGTCGGTCGGTTCGGTCGCGGCTTTCTCCGGCATCGTGGTGGCAATCTCCATGTCGGACTGGAACTTTCCGTGGCCCCTCGCCATACTTTTCGGCCTCTTCGTTGGAGCGCTGATCGGAGCCTGGCAGGGATTCTGGGTGGCCTACATCGGTGTTCCCGCCTTCATCGTGACGCTCGCCGGCATGCTGATCTTTCGTGGCGGTAACCAGTTGATCGGTAACGCCGATACCGTTCCGGTTCCGGACGGCTTCACTCTGATCGGTGCGGGCTACCTTCCCGAAGTGGGCCCGATCACCGGCTTCAACAACCTCACGCTCGTGCTCGGTTTTCTGATCGCCATCGCGATTGCCGTGCGCGAGTGGCGGGCTCGCAAAGTGCAGAAGACGATGCACTCCGAGATATCCCCACTGTGGGGCAGCGTGCTCAAGGTGGGACTACTCGTTGCCGTCGTCATTTATGCAACCTTCCTCTTCGCCGGTGGCCGCGTCGGCACGAGTTTTCCAGTGTCGGGAATCATCCTCGGCGTGCTGGTGCTGTTCTACAGTTTCGTCACCCGCAACACCATCGTCGGCCGTCATGTCTACGCTGTGGGTGGCAACAAGCTCGCCGCGGAACTCTCCGGCGTCAACTCCCGCAGGGTCAACTTTCTCGTCATGATGAACATGTCGATCCTGTCGAGCCTGGCGGGCATGATCTTCGTGGCTCGCGCCGGGGCATCCGGCCCGCAGGACGGTCTCAGCTGGGAACTCGACGCCATCGCGGCGGTCTTCATCGGCGGCGCGGCGGTCTCGGGCGGCATCGGCACCGTGATCGGCTCCATTGTCGGTGGCCTGGTCATGGCCGTTCTGAACAACGGGCTGCAACTGCTCGGCGTGGGTTCCGACCTGGTGCAGATCATCAAGGGCCTCGTGCTTCTCGTGGCCGTCGGCGTAGACGTCTGGAACAAGAGTCAGGGACGACCGTCGATCATCGGCTTGCTCACCCGCAACCGCAAGTTGTCGGACCCGCCGCAACCTCCGCCTGCGGTGCTTCCGGATGCCGGCACGCCGGCCTCAGCGCGGCCAGCGGACAACGCTTCGAATTGAACGCCAGCGTTCCTCGAAAGTCACCGGTCCGACGTTTTTCCCACTCCAGTTCCTTTAACCCAAAACAGAAAGTGATTGACATGCGAAAAATTCTCACCGTCACAGCGGTCGCCGCGGTAGCGCTCATGGCGCTCTCCGGCTGCTCAAGCCGAGCACCCGAAACGGCCGGTGGTGGCAGTGCCGCAGCCGGGTTTGCCGAAGATGCCGTCATCGGTGTTGCGCTTCCCTCAAAGACGAGCGAGAACTGGGTGCTGGCCGGCGGACTCTTCGAGGACGGCCTCGCCGAGGCTGGCTTCGAGGGTGACGTGCAGTACGCCGGGGCATCGACCACGGTCAAGGACCAGCAGGACCAGATCTCCGCGATGGTCACCAACGGGGCCAAGGTCATCATCGTGGGCGCCCAGGACGGCGGACAGCTTGGCACGCAGGTCAAGGATGCCCATGACGCTGGTGCCATCGTTATCGCCTACGACCGCCTCATCCTCAACACCGACGACGTCGACTACTACGTAGCGTTCGACAACTTCAAGGTGGGCGAACTGCAGGGGCAGGCACTCCTCGACGGACTTGCCGCGGTGAAGCCCGAGGGGCCGTACAACATTGAGCTGTTCTCGGGTAACTCCGCCGACGCCAATGCGCCGGTGTTCTTCAACGGTGCGATGAGCGTTCTGCAGCCGAAGATCGACGACGGAACCCTCGTCGTCGCCTCCGGTCAGACCGACATCAAGCAGACCGCGACGGCCGACTGGAAGGCCGAGAATGCCCAGAGCCGCATGGACTCGCTGCTCACGAGCACCTACGGCGACCAGGAACTCGACGGCGTGCTCTCGCCCAACGACACCCTGGCCCGCGCCATCATCACCTCGGTGAAGGCAGCCGGCAAGCCCATTCCGGTCGTCACGGGTCAGGACTCCGAAGTGGAGTCGGTCAAGTCGATCATGGCGGGGGAGCAGTACTCCACCATTAACAAGGACACCCGTCTTCTCGTTGCGCAGGCCATTGACATGGTCAAGGCGCTGCAGACCGGCGGTACTCCCGAGACCAACGACGACACCTACGACAACGGCAACAAGATCGTGCCGGCGTACCTGATCCCCCCGGTCATCGTGACCAAGGAGAATGCGGCTGAGGCCTACGCCAACGACCCGAACCTGGAGCCGCTGACTAAGTAGAGCGTCGGCATCCGCTTCGCGCGCACGCCCTGACGGGCCGGTCATCACTTCGGTGGGGCCGGCCCGTTTTCGCGCGTCTGGCCGGCTTCGCCGTCAACCAGCGGATGCCCGCAAGCGATCGGCTGCGACACGCCGACCGCGATTCCACAGGCAAAATAATGTCGAGAACCATGCCTGTGGATAACCGGCTGAAGTTCCGCGGAATCAGGGCGCTTCCGCGGCCGGGAACTGTGAGCAACATGTGGAATGTCGGTGGATAACTACATAATTGTAATTACTGCATGTAGTGGCTATTGAGCCGGAAGATCACTAGATGTAGTATTGAAACTCTAGTCAGGCACTACGGCCAGACAGTAAACTTGCTCACTTTGCACGATGGTATGCACCGTGATCACCAGCGATTTCTTGCCGGTGATCACCGAGTTTCATCGAACATACTTGCGAAGTATGTCGAACAGATTTAGACTGAACAGCCAAGCAGAAAGGCCATAACCATGGCAATCACCGTTTACACGAAGCCCTCCTGCGTGCAGTGCACGGCCACCTACCGCGCCCTCGACAACAAGGGCATCGAGTACGAGGTACTCGACCTTTCGGTCGACGAGAATGCCCTGGAGGCCGTGAAGGCCCTTGGTTACCTGCAGGCGCCCGTCGTGATCACCGACGAAGAGCACTGGTCGGGCTTTCGCCCCGACAAGATCAACGCCCTCGCCGCTCGCCTCGCGTAGTCACCATCAACGCGCAACACCCCGCACCACTCTGCCGCCCGACCAGAATCGCCACCCTAGATGACTGACATTGTGTACTTCTCGAGCACCTCGGGCAATACGCGTCGGTTCGTCGAGAAGCTCGGTCGGCCGGCAGCGCGCATTCCTCTGCACGCACGCGAAGAGCCGCTCGTCGCCCAGGAACCCTTCGTGCTCTGCGTACCCACCTACGGTGGCGGCAGCGTGGGCGGGGCGGTGCCCAAGCAGGTCATCAAATTTTTGAACAACGAGACCAATCGTTCGTTGATTCGCGGCGTTATCGGCGCCGGCAACATGAACTTCGGTACGGCCTACTGCCTGGCCGGCGACATCATTGCCGCCAAGTGCAAGGTGCCCCACCTCTATCGCTTTGAAGTATTTGGAACACCGGATGATGTACGCATCGTTCACGACGGATTGGAAGAATTTTGGAAACAACAGCCGTGAAGATCACACCCATCGACGCGCCCTCTGGCATGGATTACCACTCGCTCAACGCGATGCTCAACCTGTACGGCCCGAACGGGGAGATCCAGTTCGACAAGGACCGCGAGGCGGCCCGCGAGTTCTTTTTGCAGCATGTCAACCAGAACACGGTGTTCTTTCACTCGCTGCGCGAGCGCCTCGACTACCTGGTCGAGAAGGAATACTACGAGCAGGCCGTGCTCGACCAGTACTCGTTCGAGTTCATCACGCGCCTGAACGACCTGGCCTACTCCAAGAAGTTCCGCTTTCAGAGTTTTCTCGGTGCGTTCAAGTACTACACCTCGTACACGCTCAAGACCTTCGATGGTAAGCGCTACCTCGAGCGTTTCGAAGACCGCGTCGTGATGACCGCGCTCGGTCTCGCCTCCGGCGATGAGAAGCTCGCCGTCGCCCTGGTCGAGGAGATCATTGCCGGCCGTTTTCAGCCCGCAACCCCCACCTTTTTGAACTCCGGCAAGGCCCAGCGCGGCGAGCTCGTCTCGTGCTTTTTGCTGCGCATCGAAGACAACATGGAGTCGATCTCCCGCGGCATCAACTCCTCGCTGCAGCTCTCCAAGCGCGGCGGCGGCGTGGCCCTGCTGCTCAGCAACATTCGTGAGGCCGGCGCGCCGATCAAGCAGATCGAGAACCAGTCGAGCGGCATCATCCCCGTCATGAAGCTGCTCGAAGACTCCTTCAGCTACGCCAACCAGCTCGGTGCCCGCCAGGGCGCAGGCGCGGTGTACCTGCACGCGCACCACCCCGACATCATGCGGTTTCTCGACACCAAGCGTGAGAACGCCGACGAGAAGATTCGCATCAAGACCCTCTCTCTGGGTGTCGTCATTCCCGACATCACCTTTGAGCTGGCCAAGAACGACGAGTGGATGTACCTCTTCTCGCCCTACGACGTGGAGCGCGTCTACGGCGTGCCCTTCGCCGACATCTCGGTGACCGAGAAGTACCACGAGATGGTCGACAACCCCCGCATCAAGAAGTCGAAGATGAAGGCGCGTGAGTTCTTCCAGACGCTCGCCGAGATTCAGTTCGAGTCGGGCTACCCGTACATCATGTTTGAAGACACGGTGAACAAGGCCAACCCCATCGAGGGCCGCATCAACATGTCGAACCTGTGCTCCGAGATTTTGCAGGTGAACACCCCGACCACGTACAACGAAGACCTTTCGTACAACGAGATCGGCAAGGACATCTCCTGCAACCTGGGGTCGATGAACATTGCGCTCGCGATGGATTCCGGCGACCTCGGCCGCACCGTGGACGCCGCCATTCGCGGTCTCAACGCGGTGTCGGAACAGAGCCACATCAGCTCGGTTCGTTCCATCGAAGACGGCAATGACCGCTCGCACGCCATCGGCCTCGGCCAGATGAACCTGCACGGCTACCTCGCCCGCGAGCGCGTCTACTACGGCAGCGAAGAGAGCATCGACTTCACCAACATCTACTTCTACACGGTGTTATTCCACGCCCTGCGCGCCTCGAACGCCATCGCCATTGAACGCGGCCGCACCTTCGAGGGCTTCGAAAACTCCACCTACGCCTCGGGCGCATTCTTCGACAAGTACACCGACCAGGTCTGGGAGCCCACGACCGCCCGCGGTGCCGAACTCTTCACGCAGGCCGGGGTGTCGATTCCGACGCAGGCCGACTGGGCCGAGCTGAAGGCATCCGTTGTGAAGCACGGCATCTACAACCAGAACCTGCAGGCCGTGCCGCCGACCGGGTCGATCTCGTACATCAACAACTCGACCGCGTCGATTCACCCGATCGCTGCGAAGATCGAGATTCGCAAGGAAGGCAAGTTGGGCCGCGTGTACTACCCGGCGCCGTTCATGACGAACGACAACCTGGACTACTACCAGGATGCCTACGAGATCGGTTCCGAGAAGGTCATCGACGTGTACGCCGCGGCGACGCAGCACGTGGACCAGGGGCTGTCGCTCACCCTGTTCTTCAAGGACACCGCGACGACCCGCGACATCAACCGCGCCCAGATCTACGCCTGGAAAAAGGGCATCAAGACCATTTACTACATTCGCCTGCGTCAGATGGCCCTCGCTGGCACGGAGGTGGACAACTGCGTCTCGTGCATGTTGTGAGTTTGCTGATTGTTTTCTGCATAAATCTTGAACGAAGGAACACCTCCAATGATTGACAAGCTCAAGCTGGTGTCGCACGTTGACGCGATCAACTGGAACCGGATCGAAGACGAGAAAGACGTCGAGGTCTGGAACCGACTGACCAACAACTTCTGGCTGCCGGAGAAGATTCCGCTCAGCAACGACATCCAGTCGTGGAACCAGCTCACACCGGTCGAGCAGCAGCTCACCCTGCGCGTGTTCACCGGGTTGACTCTGCTCGACACGATTCAGGGCACGGTCGGTGCCGTGTCGCTGATTCCCGATGCCATCACCCCGCACGAAGAGGCCGTCTACACGAACATCGCGTTCATGGAATCGGTGCACGCCAAGAGCTACTCGTCGATCTTCTCGACCCTGAGCAACACCAAGGACATCGACGAAGCTTTTCGCTGGTCGACCGAGAACGTGAACCTGCAGAAAAAAGCCTCCATCGTCATGGATTACTACCAGGGTGACGACCCGCTCAAGCGCAAGGTCGCCTCGGTTCTGCTGGAGTCGTTTTTGTTCTACTCGGGTTTCTACCTGCCCATGTATTTCTCCAGCCGGGCGCGCCTGACCAACACGGCCGACCTCATCCGTTTGATCATTCGTGATGAAGCCGTGCACGGCTACTACATCGGTTACAAGTTTCAGAAGGGTCTCGAGAAGTCCACGCAGGAGCGTCGCGACGAGATCAAGGACTACGCCTTCAACCTCGTCTTCGAGCTGTACGAGAACGAGGTGCAGTACACCCAAGACCTGTACGACGAGGTCGGCCTGACCGAAGACGTCAAGATGTTTCTGCACTACAACGCCAACAAGGCGCTGATGAACCTCGGCTATGAGGCCATCTTCCCGAAGGATGTCTGCGACGTGAACCCGGCGATTCTTTCCGCGCTCTCACCGAACGGCGACGAGAATCACGACTTTTTCAGCGGCTCGGGCTCGTCGTACGTGATCGGCAAGGCTGTAGTCACCGAGGACGACGACTGGGACTTCTAAGTATCTAAGTTTGTCGCTGCCAAGGCCCCTGACCGGTGAGCGGACGTACGATGGCGGTGTTCTGCACAATGATTCGAGAGGGTCGCCATGGTAGAGGTACGCGTTCTCGGGGTTGCAATCGACAGTGAGATCCATCACATCATCCTGCTGAAACCGATCGGGGAGCCGCAGGCCGTTGGAACCGTTCTGGCGATTGTGGTCGGGGAACAGGAAGCGACTTCCACGCTGATCGCCCTCAGCGGTGAGGCGCCGCCACGACCGTTATCGCACGATCTGATGAAGACGCTGATCGACACCGTTGATGCCCACCTCGAGCGAGTCGACGTCACCCGCATCGACGAAGGAATCTTCTACGCCGAAATCACTCTCGGCACTGCGGCCGGCCCATTCGTGCTCGATGCCCGGCCCTCGGATTCCGTCGCACTCGCTCTGCGCGCCGGAGCGCCGATCTTCGTCGCCGACGACGTGTTGCAGGCCGAGGGTATTCCCGCCGCGCTGGTTGAATCTGGCGGCAACGTGGAGGAGACCCCTGACCGGGAGCAATCGCTCGACGAATTCAAAGATTTTCTGGAGCACGTCGACCCGGAAGATTTTCAAAGCTGATGCTGACCGCGAGCGCCCGGGCCCGACGTTCGGATCTATTGGCCGGATGCCGCCGCTCGCGCCGCGTCGGCGGCGCGCTGCGCCCACTTGGGCACTTCGCCATAGCGCTGGAAGGGAACCAGCCGACCGGCTGCGCTGTCATCGATGAGCTGAGCCAGCCGTCGTTCGCGGGTGGCGTCCTGCTTGGCAGTGAGCGCCCAGTGGGTGACCTGTCGGCGGTAGGTCACTGTTGCTGCCTCCCAGAACGCGGATGCAGCGGGGTTCGCCGCCAGTCGTTCCGCTGCCGCAGGAGGCAGCTCCCGGTCGGGATTCTCGTGGGAATACACCCCCGATCTGTCTGCACGCCGCCGCTCGAACGCGGCAATGCCGGCCTCGCGCATGCGCCCCTCAGCGGTGAGCTTCTCCACCAACGCAATGTTGACGCCTGACCAGATGCTCGCGGGCTTACGCGGAGTCCACCGTTGGCGCCGTGCCGTGTCATCGATGCGCTGGGCCACGGAATCGATCCAGCCGAAGCACAAGGCTTCGGGCACGGCCTGCTCCCAACTGAGCCCGCGGTCGGGCACGTGCTTCTTGTAGAGGCCCATCCAGAGTTCCGTTGCGGTGGCATGATTCGCCTCGAGCCAGTTGCGGAACTCTTCGGGCGTGGCGAAGAAGACCGCCGGGCGCTCTGGTGTGCCGCCGGGCGTACCTATCGTGGACATGCCCCGAGTCTGCCAGACGGCACCGGATTGAGGCCCCCGTAATCGGCACGATTGAGGTGGTACCGAGCACTGGTGCGATTGCCCAGACCGGGACTAACGTGAGGGCGTGCCCGCTGCTGTGCTCAACGCCCGGAGCGCTCACGCCGCCGGCGTGCAGCGCCTTCTGGCAAGCTATCGCGCCGTGCCGGTGACGGCCCCGATTCGGCTGGCCAAGCGCACCTCGAATCTGTTCCGAACCCGAACGAACACCCGCGTTCCAGGCCTCGACACGTCGGGGCTGACCAACGTCATCTCTATTGACGCGGCGGCCCGGACGGCCGACGTGGCCGGCATGTGCACCTACGAGAATCTCGTCGCCGAGACGCTGCGCTACGGATTGGCGCCGCTGGTGGTGCCGCAACTGAAGACCATCACCCTCGGCGGCGCGGTCACCGGCCTTGGCCTTGAGTCGACGTCGTTCCGCAACGGTCTGCCGCACGAGTCGGTACTGGAGATGGACATTCTCACCGGCGCCGGAGACGTGCTCACCGCGTCGCCGACCGGGAATTCCGAGCTGTTTCGCGCCTTCCCCAACTGCTACGGCACGCTCGGCTACACGGTGCGTCTGAGAATCGAACTCGAACCCGTCGAGCGGTTCGTGGCGCTCACCCACGTGCGATTCCACTCGCTCGACGACCTGGTCGCGGCGATGGACGGCATCCTGATGACCGGCAGCCTCGACGGGGTTGCCGTCGACTATCTTGACGGCGTCGTGTTCGGCGCCGACGAAAGCTACCTCTGCCTGGGCCGGAAGACCAGCGATCCCGGCCCGGTCAGCGACTACTCGGGCCAGCAGATCTACTACCGTTCCCTGAGGCACGAGCGGGGCGTGACAACCGATCGCCTCACCATCCACGACTACCTGTGGCGCTGGGACACCGACTGGTTCTGGTGCTCTCAAGCGTTCGGCGCGCAGCATCCGCTTGTTCGCCGGATCTGGCCTCGAACGCTTCGGCGCAGCAGCACGTACGGCAAGCTGATGCGCATCGAACAGCGGTTTCATCTCGGCGATCGCATTGAACAACTCCACCGCAGGCCGCCCCGCGAGCGAGTCGTCCAAGACGTTGAGATACCGATCGAACGGTGCGCGGAGTTTCTCGGCTGGTTTCTGAACAACGTGCCGATCGAGCCGATCTGGCTGTGCCCGCTGCGTTTGCGGGGCGAGGAACGCTGGCCGCTCTACCCGATCCGGCCCAAGCAAGGCTACGTCAACGTCGGGTTCTGGTCGACAGTGCCGGTCGGGAGCATCGAGGGGGAGACCAACCGACTGATCGAACACAAAGTCGGCGAACTCGACGGGCGCAAATCGCTCTATTCCGACTCCTACTACTCCCGCGAGGAGTTCGACGAACTCTACGGCGGCGATAGCTACCGGGCCGCGAAGAAACGCTACGACCCCGATTCCCGGCTCCTCGACCTCTATTCCAAGGCGGTGCAACGACGATGACGACGTTCAAGGATCGTGCCACGAAGGCGACAACAGCGACGGATGCCCCGGCCGGTAAATTCACCCTCGCCCAGGTGTTGGAGATTCTTGCCGGCGGTCGCCTCCCGGTGCGATTCACCGCCTACGACGGAAGCACGGCCGGACCGCCTGGTGCACCGTTCGGGCTGGACCTGCTGACCCCGCGCGGCACGACCTACCTTGCCACGAGCCGCGGCGACCTCGGACTGGCCCGCGCCTATATTTCCGGCGACCTCGACCTGCACGGGGTTCACCCCGGTGATCCCTACGAACTGCTCAAGGCGCTCGCCGACAGCCTGGAGTTCACCCGCCCGCCGGCGCGAACGATGCTGGACATTGTGCGCTCCATCGGTGTGCGGCAGCTGCGCCCGATCGCGCCGCCGCCGGAGGAAGCAGGGCCGCGCTGGCACCGCGTCGCCGGAGGGCTGCGACACAGCAAGACCCGTGACGCCGAAGCGATCCATCACCATTACGACGTCTCGAACCGGTTTTACGAGTGGGTGCTCGGGCCGTCGATGACGTACACCTGCGCCTGCTACCCACGCGGCGACGTCTCCCTCGACGATGCCCAGGAAAACAAATACCGCCTCGTCTTCGAGAAGCTGCACCTGGCGGCGGGCGACCGGCTGCTCGACGTCGGGTGCGGTTGGGGCGGCATGGTGCGCTACGCCGCTCGCCGCGGCGTGCGGGCCACCGGCGTGACGCTGTCGAGCGAGCAGGCCGCCTGGGCCCAGCGCTCGATCGCTGCGGAGGGCCTGAACGATCTGGCGGAGGTGCGCTTCGGCGACTACCGCGACATCACCGAAACCGGGTTTGACGCGGTGTCGTCCATTGGGCTGCTCGAGCACATCGGCGTTCGCAACTATGCGGCGTACTTTCGTTTTCTGCAATCCCGATTGCGGCCCGGCGGCTTATTGCTCAATCACTGCATCACCCGGCCGGAGAATCGAACTGAACCGTCTACCCGCGGGTTCATCGATCGCTACGTCTTTCCCGACGGCGAGCTCACCGGTTCGGGCCGGATCATCAGCGAAGCGCAGGATGCCGGCTGGGAAGTGCTGCACGAAGAGAACCTGCGTCACCACTACGCGCTGACGCTGCGCGACTGGGGCGCCAACCTCGTCGAGCATTGGGACGAGGCGGTCGCCGAGGTCGGGCTTGCCACCGCGAAGGTGTGGGGGTTGTACATGGCGGGCTCGCGGCTCGGGTTCGAGAGCAACGGGATCCAGCTGCACCAGGTGCTGCTGGCCAGGCCAGACGAGCGGAGCGGTGGGGGCGGGCATCCGCTGCGGCCGTGGTGGACGCCCTAGCCCTCGTTCGGCGAAGACGGGCCAGAGAAGCGGATGCGCACGGGCAGGCCTGTACGATGGAGACTCGTTGACTAGTCCGCGAATGGGGGTCAGGGCGGCTCGTTGGATTCTTCGCTGCCAACGACCGGTCTGAGGAGCGCACCAGCATGGAACCGACACCTCCGTTTCTGCAGAACGCCTACGTCGCCCGGTATGCTCCGGGGCTCGCCGCAAGGTACCGGCGAGCTAACACCGTCGCCGGCGTGGTATTCACGCTCTTTCTGCTGGGCGGCCTGGTCGCCAGCGCCCTCACGGCCCGTTCGTGGTTCGCGTGCGTCTTCGTCATTCTCGTCTTCGGGATTGGCGCAGCGACCAGCCTGTTCACCGCGCGTCAGGCCGAGAACAAGTGGAATGCCGACAATCGTCTTGCGCTCTCCGTCTCCGATGTCGGTCTCGGCCTGCCGCGACTGGCAACGATCACGTGGGCTGAGGTTCGGTACGTGCGAATCTACGACCACTCGCTGACGCCGCGGGGGATGTCGCCGTACACCTCAACCGTGACGCACCTGTTCGGCACGGACTCGACGATGTTCGTCGACGTCTTCGTCACAGACTCCGACGCGGTGCTGGCGCGGGTCGGCAACCCGCCGAAGGTGTTGCGCGCTCTCGACGCCGACAAAAAGGTGACCGGATTCAAAGGCGTCTGGGGTCAGGGAATGGTCGGCCCCGTTTTTCAAGACGCGGTTCAGGCTCTTGTGACCGCTGCGGAGCGTCACGGTGTTGCCGTGACCTACGACGTGACGAACACCTCGGCCTGGTACATGCCCAGAAGCAACCAGCCGAAGGCGAACTGATGACCGACGTGCTGCAGGACCGGTGCACCCCTCTGGCCGAACCCGTCGTCGCGCTCATGCAGCGTGTGATCGAGAGTCAGGGCAATGCGAAAGTGCTGCCCCCGGTCGTTTCGCTGATCGGTCCGGTGCCCCTGGCGCGGCCGAGGGATCGACCGGCATCGACAACACTGACTACGTGACGTGGGCCCAGGGCGCCCCGCGTACGCTCGACGCGATGGAACAGACCGCCCGATCGGGCGACACCGCAGGGGTATGGCGCGCCTTCACCGACCAGGAATCCGGCCTGAACCGCCTCGGCTTCGCCTGCGCCGGCATCGCCGGCTGGTAGCGCGTTCTAGCAGGCCTGCACGACCGGGGCCGGCGTTGAAACCTCGACGGCTGTGCCCCACGCCGAAAAGCGCACGTCGGCGACCCCGAGCGCGTCGCCCACAGTGAGACGGCTGGGCAGCGGATGCCCTTCCGCCGCGATCACGAGACTGCTCGCCGACCCCTCGCCCGAGTCGATCACAACACTGATGCGCGCCGGTTCGCCGGTGACCGGTCCGCTCGACAAGCCGGCACCGCCGGCGAGCGACTCGAGGAGCAGCGCCGGGTCGAGCACGGTGCGCCACTCGTCGAGAACCGCGTCGCCCAGGGCGTGGCAGGTGTAGCCGCCGGGGGTGAGGCCGAGCGCGGCCGAGGTGGCGGCATCCGCTTGCAGAAAGGCCTGGCCGTCGAGCACGACGGAACGAGGGGGGTGCGGATTACGATGGTGGCCACCTGTTTGGGAACAGTTACGGTGGTGGTGGCGAGTACGCCAACATGGCCGCAATGCTTACCTCGCTTCACCGGGGCGGCGGCGAGAGATTCTTCAATTAGGCGAACAGCTGGCGCACGATGCCGACCGCGGACCCAGATACCAGGATGATGGTCGATGTTCGACCGCACGACCCAGACGGAGGCAAAGTGCCCGAAGCGTTCACAGTCAACTACGCAATGGACGGTGGAGACACCTTCAAGGAAGTTTTCGAAAATGTCTGAACCGTCTGGGTTGTTCGCGGAGCAGGAAGCCTTCAATACGGTGGGCAGCATCTTGTTTGGGTTGCTGGTCGATGGTGACGAACGTATCGAGTATCGCTCGAGTATGACTGTGGCTGGTGTAGCAAGCAAGGTGATGGCGTTCAACCCGGCCGGGAGACTCGAAGCGCCAGCGGGACGGTACAACACGCCCGATACCCCTTACGAACTGGACCGCGCTTTCAAGGTTTTACGACAGGCGTGCTACCGCCCCGGTGCAGGTACGTGGTTCAGCGTTTTGGTCGTCGTTCAGGCGTCAGGTGCGGCAAGCGTGGAGTACAACTACGACCGGGAGGTCGACTTCAGTCTTGGCGGCATAGATCCGATCAGTTACGTGACCGACCAGGAGAAGTTTCCTCGCAATGTGGACAAGCAGCCTGAATGGTTGAAGTTGCGGTTGGCTGAGGGGCGTGCCCGGCTCGCTGCTCGGGACAAGTAGAGAATGAAGAGTTGGGAAGAGCAGGGCTGCGCCCTGTGCCGCCGTCAGTGGGAGACGGCCGAACGGCCGGACTTCGTCGCTGAAAACGTTCCTATGCACGTGGAGCTCTACCGATGTAGTGTGTGCAGGACTTGGTGGACTATGGATGAGCGGCTCGCCTTCGAGGCAACCGATCAAGAAGTCGTTACGTATTTTGGAGGCGATGTTCTCAATGACAAGTGAGTCTGGACCGCCGACCGCGACAATGTCGCCGGTGGCCGTGATGCAGTGAAGCCGGATATGTTTTCGGAGCCGTTCAGTGCGTGGGTTATCCGGGCGCGGTACGCCATCGAGGTCAGCGACGAGGGCCCAGTCGCTCTTATCGCCGACGTTGGCGGTGAGATTCGCTATTACGTTCATTTCGGGGGTCTGGCTGGGTTTTCGCTCACGCGAGCTGAGCGAAGCGAACCGGAGGGCTTCATAATGAGTTCGTCCGACCTGATCGACATCGAACGGTACCTTGCGGTCAAACTTGCTGATGATGTGCGTGAGCGGGAGGGTCTGACCCGACTGCAGATCCCCGGACGCATAGGCGAGTATGCCGCGCGGGCGAGTGCGCACGAAGACGATGGCAGGGTGACGATCGTGGTGGGAGAACGGCCTCCCGTCAGGTTCGTCCATAACGACCCGTACCGATTGCAGCCGGACGTGCAATTCTCACATTTTGCCGAGGCGAGTGTCGCTGAGATCATCGAGTCGGCGCTGAGTGTTTCGGGCGGTCCGCTGTTCTCGACGAACTAGTGCTGTGACTGACTGGCCTGTCAGAGGCTGATGTACCAGTGCGCGCAAGCAGGCGAGCCACCCGGGCTCAGTACCAGTTGTGGTCCTCGGACTGCGCCCAAGCGCCGCACGGGGTGCTGACGGTAGCCAGGTAGAAGAGCATGCCCGGTTGTTTCATGGAACTGACCCCTCACCCCGGTAGAACGGTGACTCTGGCCGCTGCACCCGGCGAACCCGGGTGCAGCTGAAACCCGCGAGCGAGCGGATCAGGTGCCACCGCGGAGGGCGGTGATCGGCTCGATGTTGGAGGCGCGCACGGCGGGATAGGCGCCGGCGGCGAGGCCCACGACGGTTCCGAGCAGGGCGGCACCGATGGCGACGAACGGATCGAGAATGGGCGTCCAGCCCTGCAGCAGCGACACGACGACGACCGCGAACACCCCGAGCGCCGAGCCGATCAGGCCGCCGAGCAGGCCGATCACGGCCGACTCCACGATGAACTGCCGGGCGATGTCGCGCTTGGTGGCGCCGAGGGCCCGCCGCAGGCCGATTTCGCCGACCCGTTCCATCACCGAGAGCAGGGTGACGTTGGCGATTCCCAGGCCACCGGCGAGCAGCGCGAGAATGCCGAGCGTGAGGAAGACGATGTTGATGTCGGCCTGGATGTTGTCTTGCAGCGACGAGGCAGCGGCGGGAGCCTGCACAGTGAAGTTTTCGGGCGAACTCGGATCGAGCGCGATCGGCGCCTGCCGGGACACGAGCGTGCCGGCACCAACCTGAATCTGCAGGTGAAGTTCGGCCGGGGCGGTCAGGCCGAACTCCGCCCGCGCGGTGTTCAGCGGCACGATGACGGCGTCGAGCAGGTTGGCGCGGCGTTCCACGCCGTCGATGATGCCGATGACCGTGTACGACACCTCGCCGATGAAGATGGACGGCTGACTGTCGACCCGGTTGATGCCGAGGGTTTCGGCGGCCCTTGAGCCGAGCACCGCGACCCGGTCGCCGCGCTCGTCGTGACCGGCATCGAAGAAGCGCCCGGTGACGATGTTGCCGCGCACTGCGGCAAGCAGGCCCGGCGAAGTTGCGATGACGGCGGGGCTCAGGG
Organism: Cryobacterium sp. TMT1-3; assembly: GCF_004402315.1. Taxonomy (NCBI): domain Bacteria; kingdom Bacillati; phylum Actinomycetota; class Actinomycetes; order Micrococcales; family Microbacteriaceae; genus Cryobacterium; species Cryobacterium sp. TMT1-3. The sequence continues at coordinate 137,377 of NZ_SOFW01000040.1, read as the reverse complement.
TTTGCGCCGCCGACGGATCGTTGACGGGAACGGAAGTCACGGGCTGGCCGGCGACGTCGACATCGGCCACGAGACCCGCGCGTTCCACCCCGGCGAGACGGTCGACCCGTTCCGGGGCATCCCAGGGCAGCCGGCCGGTGGCCTGCTCCGCGCCGCTCGAGTTGCGGGTCGAGGCGGGTTCGATCATGACCTGGGTCGCCGACACGGCGTCGAACTGGTTGGAGATCTGCCCGGCGGCGGTCTGCGCGAACCCGATGGTGACCACGAGCGAGGCGATGCCGAGCACGGTGCCGAGGGTCGTCATGACGAGTCGGCTGGGCCGGGCGCCGACGCCGTAGCTGGCCTCGACCAAAAGGTCTTGCACCGAGAACCGGTCGGCCCGGCGAATGACCGGCACGATGCTCGCCGTCAGTTCAGCGGATGCCGCAGGCTCGGTACCGGGGACGGCGGCGGCGCGCGGACGGCGGCGCAGCATCCGCTTGAGGGAGAAGCTCATGACAGCTCGCTCAGGCGGCCGTTGGTGATGCGCACGCGGCGGTCGGCCCGGTCGCTGACCGCCTGGTCGTGGGTGATGACGATGAGGGTGAGGCCGTCGGCGTGCAGTTCTTCGAAGAGGTCCATGACCTCGCCGCCGGTGGTCTCGTCGAGGTTTCCGGTGGGTTCGTCGGCGAGTAGCAGCTCGGGCGAGGCGACGACGGCGCGGGCCACAGCCACGCGCTGGCGTTCACCGCCGGAGAGGGTGCCGGGCAGAAAGTCCAGCCGGTGGTTGAGTTTCACGCGGTCGAGGGCGGCGCGGGCGCGGTCCTCACGTTCGGCGCGCGGCACGCCGCTGTACAGGGTGGCGAGCAGCACGTTGTCCAGCACGGTGCGGTGCGGCAGCAGGTGGAAGGCCTGAAAGACGAAGCCGATGCTGCCGCCGCGCACGATGGCGCGCTGCTTCTCATCGAGCAGGCTCGTGTCCCGGCCGTCGAGGTGGTACTCGCCGACGCTCGGCCGGTCGAGCAGGCCGAGCAGGTTGAGCATGGTCGACTTGCCCGATCCGCTGGGGCCGACGATCGACAGGTAGTCGCCGCGTTCCACCCGCAGGTTGACCGATTTGAGCGCCTGCACCTCGGGCGGACCGGGAAACGACCGCGTCACGTTGACCAGTTCGACGACCGGGGCCGCGGTCACCGGCCCACCACGACGAGGTCGCCGACGCCGAGCGAACCGTCGACCGCGGTGATTTCGACGAAGCCTTCGGCGGCGAGGCCGGTGGTCACCTCGACCAGCACGGTCTCGGCTCCGTCTCCGGGGTCGAATTCGACTCGGGATTCACCGCCGGCCCCGGCGGTGAGCGCGGCGAGCGGAACGGCGAGCACCTCTCCCTCGGTGGAGCTGACGGGGATGCGCACGCGCACGTTGCTGCCCTGCACGGCCTGGATCTGTTCGTCGGTGAGGGCGTCGGGCGCGAACAAAACGGTGAAGCGGCCGCTGGCTGTCTCGCCGCTGGCCGGTTCGGCCGGAACAATCGAGCTGATCGTGGCGGGCTGGTCTCCGTCGGGCATGGCGAGCACGGCGGGGGCGCCGACTTCGAGCAGGGCGGCATCGCTCGCGGTCGCCGAGCCGGAGATCACCAGGGTGGCGCCGGAGACCCGCATGACCGGTCCGGAGATGCTGGATCCGCGCTTCACGCTGATTTCGTCGACCCGGCGGGGCAGGCCGGGCAGGTAGAGCACCTCACCGGCGGGGAGGTAGGCGAGCGCGCCGTCGCGGGCGTCGCGGAGGGTCTCGCTGGCGCGCGTCAGCTCGGCCTTGGCGGCGGTGACGGCCGCCTTTTCGGCGCTCGAGTCGCGGGGGGCCAGGGCCTGGGCCTGGCGGGCCACGGCCAGGGTGACGGCGTCCTCGGCATCCGCTATCGCGGTGGGGGTTCCTTCGGTTCGCGCCAGGGCGAGCGCGCGCTCGGCGCTGCGCACCAGGTTGCCCTGCTCGACGACGTCAACGTTCGACGCGGCGCCCTGCACGACGGTGAGTGCGCCGTTGGCGCTGTCAACGGATGCCTGCGCGCCCGTGACCCCGGCTTCGGCGCCGCTCACGGCATCGGCGACGTCGCCGCCGCCGGTGGGAGCGGGGTAGCCGACCTTGGCGTAGAGGGCGGTGACCGCGCTCGCCGTTTGCGCGTCGAATACGTCGGAGTCGAGCGAACCGGCGTCGATGCCCGCAGCGTTTAGGCCCTGCTTGAACTGCAACACGTCGGGGCCGGAAACGCCGACCCGCAGGGTGCGGTAGACCGGCAGGTCGCCGGGCAGTACGATCACCGGGCGGCCGGTGACCTCGAGTGCGATCGAGGCGGTGTCGAAGATGGCGGCGACTTCGGGCACCTGCCCGGTGACGATGGGTGCGCCGGCGAGTTCGCCGGTTTCGATCGACACCTCAACCGAGTCGGCGTAGCTGGCGTCGCCGCGCATGGTGACGTCGTTGGCGAGGGTGCGGTTTTCTATGGGAACGGTGATGAGGCCGGCGGCGGGAGCGTCGGCATCCGCTGCGGCCTGCCCGGGCGAGACGATCAACTGACCGAGCCCGAGGCCGGCCACGAGCGCCACGATGGCGACCGTGGCCATCACCCAGATCACCCGGTTGCCCGCGAACAGGCGGCGCCAGCCCTGGCTGCGCGAGTGGGCAACCGGAATGATGGTCTCGTCAGCGCCGACGAGGTCGAGCACCTCCGTGGCGTCAGGCTCGCGCTGTCGTCGCCCGAATCGCGACACCTACTTGCCTTGCTCGGAGTCTGCGATGAGCGCGTCGAGTTCGGCCTTGTGATCGATGATGAACTGCTCTTCGAGCTCGAACTGCACCTTCGTGGAGGCCTCGGTGTAGTCGAGATCTTCGGAGCAGGTGAAGTCAGCCATGGCCACGGCGAGTTCCTTCTCGCGCAGGTCGGCGAGGGCCTGCTCGTCGGGACCGGTCTCTGCCGAGTTCTCATAGATTGCGTTTTGGTCGTTGGAGATCGACTCCTGAGCATCGGCCTTCTTGAGGAAGGTTGCGTACCCGGCGTCGGCCATGCAGGTTGCCCACTCGGCGTCGAGGGCGACGATGGCGGGGGAAGACTGGGCTGCTTCGTACATGGCGCTCATTGCGTCGTACAGCGCCGCGTGCTCGTCCTGTGACGGCTGGTCGCCGTTGATCTCATGACTGGCGAAACCCTGGCAGCCCGAGGTCTCCCAGTTGTATTCGTACGAGCCGTCTTCGCTCATTTCCTCTTCGGTAGGCTGAACGCCGGAGAGCACTTCGTAATACGCGGCCTGCTCGGTTTCGGACAGGCTCATCACGTAGTCCTGGTTCGGGTCGACGTACGATTCGCTTTGCTCCTGCTGCTCGGCGATCTGCTCGGGAGACTGGCTCATGCCGTAGCCATTCTCGGCCACCCACTTCTCGGTGCCGTATTCTTCGCCGTCATCACTCATCATTCCGCTGTACTGGGAGTTGTCGACCGGAACATAATCGAAGCCCTCGTCGGCCATGCAGGTGGCGATGAGCTCTTCCTGCTCGTTTTGCTGCGCGATCATGGAGTCTTCGTCGTAGTCGCCGTACATCGATGACATGTACTTCGACAGCGGGCTCTCGGCCGGGTCGAGCTTGGCGGCCGCCGTGTCGCCACCGCACCCTGCGAGCGTCAGCGACAGAAGGGCCGCGGTGGCGACGGCGGTGACACGTGAGCGATAGCGCATGAAGTTTCCCCTTTGAACTTTGTGTGGGTGCGCCAGTGACTGATCGCCGCCCCCGATCTCCCCATAAGGTAGCGCATTGCGCGGACGAATGGGGGGGTGAACGCCACGTTGCAGCGCTACAAAGACCATACTGGTCGGTCTGTTTGCGGTGCAAGTTCCCCCGGAACTAAAGGACTGCTGCCGGGTCGTCGCCCCGTGCCGCGGCGATCGCGATGAGTCGGCGCAGCACGTCGAGGTCGATGTCGTCGAGCTTTCTCACGTAGACGCACCCCATGCCCTCGGTGTATTTGCCGAGCTGCGGTAGCAGAGCGGCGCCCTCAGCTGTGTCCTTGAGGCCGTAGATCGACAGTTGGGCCTTGCGCGGCGAGAACCCGGTCTTCATCCAGTCGCCGTTGGAGAGTGGATTCACCGGTGAGACGTACCGGTATGTTCCGTAGCCCACGATTGACGGTCCCCACAAGACGGGATCGGCACCCGTCACCTCGCGAAAGATCGCGTCGAGGGCCTTGCCGTCGTCACGGCGGCGGGCGGGTGTCGCAGCGTTCAGAAAATCTTCGACGGAGGCATCGGTGGGTTGGGTCTTGTTCTCGGCCATAGCTCAGTATCGCGCGCGCATGCCGGTGCAGGCCAGACCTCACGGCGCAAAGTTCAGGCGTGCGTGCGCAGGTAGGCGAGCTGCGCTATAACGGATGCTTCGGCGGCGAACCGCACCGCGGCATCCGTTTGCGCGTAGACGAGATCGGTGACCCGAGCCACGGTCGCTGCGGAACCGAGCGTGGCGAGGGCAACGCGCACCTGGTCGAGCCGTTCGTGGCGGTGAGCAAGGTAGGCGGTGCAGCTGGCCGCGAGGTCGGGCAGTACCGGGCCGTGCGCGGGCAGCACCGTGGCCGGTCCGAGCGCGCGCAGGGCTTCAAGGGAGGCGAGATAGTCGGTGAGGGAACCGTCGATGATCGTCGTTCCCCGGCCGAGAATGGTGTCGCCGGTGAGCACCGATCCGGCCTCTCCGTCGCCCGGCAGGTGCAGGCAGGCCGAGTCGTCGGTGTGTCCGGGGGTGGCGATCACCCGGATGCTGGTGCCGGCAACCGTAAGCAGCTCACCGTCGACGAGTGGGTCACCGTTGACGCAGAAGGCCGGGTCGAAGGCCCGCACCGGGGCGCCGGTGAGCTCAGCGAATCGCACGCTGCCCGCCGTGTGGTCGGCGTGCCGGTGGGTGATCAGTACGAGCTCCACCCGGCCGACGGCGGCGAGGGCGGCGAGGTGACCCTTGTGCAGCGGCCCTGGGTCGACGACGACCAACGCTGGTGCGTCCGAGGCGCCGATGAGATAGCTGTTGGTGCCGTCGAGTGTCATCGGCCCGGCGTTCGGCGCGAGCAGGCTGCGGGTGAGCGCACTCGTGCGCGTGATGTCGGCGGGCATGGTTGGCAGCTTACCGCCGCGATCGGTGGCGCTTCCGGCTGGAAGCGCCACCTGGCGCGTGCTACGGGTGCACGATGATCTTGACCGCGGTCTCGTTGTGGTTGATCAGCGTGTCAAAGCCCTGAGTGATCAGGTCATCGAGCGCGATGCGTCCGGTGATGAACGGGGCCAGCTTGACCCGGCCCTCCTGCACGAGCTTGATCGTGGCCGGGTGATCGCGCACGTAGGCGATCGTTCCGCGCAGGTCGATCTCCTTGAGCACGAGCTTCTGCATGTCGATGCTGGCCGGCTTGCCCCAGATCGACACGTTGACGATGACGCCGGCGGGCCGCACAGCGTCGAACAGCTGGTTCAGCACGACGTTCACGCTGGTGCACTCGAAGCACACGTCGGCGCCGTTGCCGTCGGTGAGTTCGTGCACCCGGGCGACGACGTCTTCCTTGCTGGGATCGAGCACGTAATCAGCGACCCCGGTGACCCGCGCCTTCTCCTTGCGGGCCTCGCTGAGTTCGGACATGATCACGGTCAGGCCTTCGGCCTTGAGCACGGCGGCGACGAGCAGGCCGATCGGGCCGGCCCCGCCGATGAGGGCGACATCGCCCGCTTTCGCTCCGCTGCGCACGAAGGCGTGGTGGGCGACGGAGAGCGGTTCGATCAGCGCGGCTTCGTCGAGGGGGATGTCGCCGATGGCGTGCACCCAGCGGCGGTCGACGACGACCTTCTCGCTGAGTCCGCCGCCTCCGCCGGCCAGGCCGATGAAGCCCATCTTGATGCAGAGGTGATAGTTGCCGGCCAGGCAGGGCGCGCACTCGTTGCAGACGAAATAGGGTTCGACCACGACATTGTCGCCGACCGCGAGGTCGGTCACGCCCTCGCCGAGTGCGCTGATGGTGCCCGAGAATTCGTGGCCGAGCGTGACCGGTTCTTCTTCGTGGGAGAGCGGGTGCGGGTGGCCCTCGGCCGGAATGAAGATCGGTCCTTCGAGGTATTCATGCAAATCTGTTCCGCAGATGCCACACCAGGCGACGTCGATGGCGACGGCTCCCGGTCGAAGCTCGGGGGCGGGAATGTCCTCGATGCGAATGTCCGCCGGGCCGTGAAAACGAGCTGCCTTCATGATGCGTCACTACTCCTTGCACCGAAGCAGCGTCGGTACCCTCGTGGCACCTGCGGTACGCCCCGGGGTGCTTTCAGCCTACGCCGGGATGCGGTCGTTGTGGGTTCAGAGCCCGGCGATAGGGTGGGAATCCCCGCACTACCGAACCTTGAGGACCAGCGATGACGCTAGACACCGAGACCGTGCCAGCACCGATCGGAGTCGCGGCGACCGTGGTTTTGCTGCGGGACAGCCCGGAGGGCCCCGAGGTGCTGCTGCTTGAGCGGCCGCGCCACCGTGGGTCTTTCGCCGGCGCGTGGGTCTTTCCCGGCGGCGGCGTCGATGCCGACGATCGGTTGCCAACGGATTCCTCAGCGCCCGCCGGCCGCGCCCGTCCGCTCGCGGAGCTGCCCGGCAGCGCAGCAGACCGGGGCGTTGGTGCTGCCGGCGGGGCAGCTGCGGCACTGCGGGTCGAGGCCATCGAAGAGCTCGCCGCGCGCCGCGCCGCAGTGCGCGAAGTGCGCGAGGAGACTGCGCTGGAGGTCGCACCCGAGACCCTCGTGGCCGCAGCGCTGTGGGTTCCTCCGCTGAACGTGCCGAAGCGGCTGCGCACCTGGTTCTACGTCACGGCGGCGCCGCCGGGCACCATCGTGCTCGCCGAAGATGAGGTCATCGACTGTGTCTGGCTCCGCCCGCAGGAGGCGCTGGCGCGGCATGCATCCGCTTCAATGACCCTGGTGGCACCGACCTGGGTGACACTCCACGGGCTGCAGGGGCACGAATCGGTGGCCCAAATCGTGGCTGGCGCACAGCAGCGCGGACTCGCGCACTACGAGACCCGGCTCGGAGCGAGCGAACAGGGGCCGGCGCTGTTCTGGGCGGGAGATGTCGCCTACGCCGATGACGCGCTCGCCGAGCAGGCCGGGGGGCGGCACCGCCTCGAGATCGGCGGGCTGCCATGGGTCTATTCCGCTGACGGGCCGCCAGCGCGCTAGCCGGCCGCGGCGATGCTCGGCAGCAGTGACCGGGGCGTGCAGCCCTGGCCGTCGATGAAGTTGAGGCAGTCGTCGAAGATCACCGAGAACGGTTCGAGAGTCGAGTCTCCGAACCAGTTGTTGTAGAACAGCCAGAAATTGAGGTTGCCGTAGGTGGAGCAGGCGTCGCCCTCGTCGCCGGCGTTCTCGATGGCAACCGGGTTGGGCTGGTACGGCGTGTAGTTGTACAGGTTGGCGGTGGCCTGATTCTTGATGATCACGGCGGAGGCCCCGCACTGGGCGTTGGGGTTGAAACCCACGTCGACGCTGCCCATCTGGAACGCCCGGTCGGGCTCCTGGGTGTACTGCCGAAACTGCCAGGCCGCGTTGTAGACCTGGTTGAAGAAGCCGAAGTACTCGGCGTCGCAGTCCGCGGTGTCGGGGCAGCCGTAACCGGTGGCGCGCAGATAACCGGATGCCGTGGGCCGGGTCAGCAGCGACTGCTCCTTCTGCAGCAGCACCAGCAGCACTTCGGGGCTGATCGTGCAGGCCGCCGCGATCTTGGCGATGATGCGGGCGGCCGTTTCGTTCTCGGCACCGACGTAGGGCCGGCAGTGGCCGGCGCCCTGGGCCGGTTGGCTGGTCGTCGTCTCGCGGTACTCCCAGAGGCACGGCACGCCGCCGCTCGGGCGGCAGGAGCGCTGCTCGAGAAAATCCTGGATCTGCACCGTGGTGAGGGCATCCGGGTTGAAGAAGTTGTAGTCGCTGATGATGAGGCCGGGGTTGAACGTCTCCGGGTCTGCTGGTGCCGGGTCGGTGCGGGCTGGGTCGGTGGTTGTCTGGTCAGCCACGGCCCGCAGCTGTACCGCGGTGGCCGACGTCGTCGGCAGCGCAATGAGCGACGCCGCGAGCCCGGCGAGGGCCATCCCGGTCGCCAGCATGCGCAGTCGATGACGGGTCTGCGCGAAGGAGCTCATACCAAAACCCTAACCGGCTCGGTCGGGTCGCGGCACCCGTCAGGGAAGCGGGCAGGTGTTCCTTTCGGTGCCAGCCACCGTTACGAGTGCCGTGAGCCGGCTGGTTGGGTTTATTGGCGGGCGGTGCCGAACGGCTGACGCCGCGCCGTGCCGGGGAGTTCCGCGACGTCCATGCCGTCAGGCCCCGCCGGGGGCGAGTCGGTTCGGGCTGCAGGCCGGGATCCGATCCCGGCGGGCACGGTGCGTGCCCGGGGAGCCGAAACCAGTCTGGGTACCACGCCCAAAAGCGCGAGCACGGCGATGAGTTCAACAGCGCCCAGCCCGAAGTAGAGGGTCTGCAGCCACGAGTATTCGGTGAGCACGGCCAGCTCGGCGAAGACCCAGATCACCATGCCGAATCCGGCGATGGTCGACAGGATCAACGCCACCCGCCAGTGTGCGAGCAGTGCGACGGCGCTGGCCAGCTGGGTGCCGCCAACGACGATGCCGAGGATGAGTCCGGGCACGACATAGGAGGAGAACGGGGTGCCGGCGAGATAGCTCAGCGGAACTCCGGCCCCATTGGCGGCGATTCCGAGCACCGCCCCGGCACACGCCGAAACCGCACCGAACACCAGCAGGCCGACCAGCACCCGGAACACAAGTTTCAGCGAAAGCACGTGATTGCATCCGTTCTGGTAGTCGGTTGGCCGGTATTCGATTTGCACGGTGTTCGGTCGGCCGGTGTTCGGTCGCTTCTGCCCCGCTCAGGTTACGACCGCCCAGGACGTGCCAACCAGAGTCTTTCGGCCCCACCACAGGGAATTTGCTCGTCCCGTCGCGCTGGACATCGGGCCAGGCCGCAGGTCCCGCGCAGCGCGTTTACCCGGCGGATGCCCGCTGCCGCAGGTCCCGCGCACTGGCGCAACACCTGCGCAGGGCGACGTCACCCTGCGGATGTGCCCGACAGTATGTCCCGCGCAGTGCCTCAGCTCCCGCGCACTGGCGCAACACCCGCGGAGCGCGACTCAGGCGGGCGGTGCCGGGATGACCACCATGGGCGACTGGATGTTCAGCACGATCGAGTGGCTCACCGAACCGAGCAGCAGCTTGGAGATGCCCCTGAGCCCGTGATCGCCGACCACGAGCAGCGCGGCGCCGCGGGCGGCGTCGAGCAGCGCCGATTGCGGGGCGCCACGCACAAGCGAAGCGCGAATGCCGAGGGCCGGATAGCGTCGGGAGACGGCGAGCAGCGACTCGTCGAGGATTCGCCGATGCGAGGATTCCAGCGTCTGCAGAAACCGGGCGTCGGGTTCGGTCGTGTCACGCCAGACCAGCGGTTCCTGCCAGGCGTGGATCGCGTGCAGCTCCTGGCCGGTGCGGTCGGCTTCGGCTGCGGCGAATTCCACGGCGGCGTTCGCGGCCGTGGACCCGTCGACGCCGACCACGACGCCCGAGTGCTGCTTGTTGTCACGCTCCGGGATGATCGCGATCGGTCCGTTGGCCGAACCGGCCAGCCGGGCCCCCATCGACCATTCGTAGCGCAGGGTCGAGCCGCGACGACGGTGGGTGCCGACGACGACAAGGGTGTCGGTGCCGCTCAGTGCGCGCAGCTCGGTGAGTGGGTCGCCGGAGCGCAGGTCGGCGTGCACGGTGAGGGCCGGATACTGCGCGCTCACCCGGTCGGCGTCGTCCTTGAGTACCTCGCGGGCCCGTTCCGTCGAGGACTCCAAGCTGAAGTAGTCGGCCGACGACACCGTGCGGTCGAGGATGCGCACGAGGGTGAGGTCGCCGTCGTTCGAGCGGGCGAGCGACCAATCGAGGGCTGCCCTGGCGGGTTCCGAACCGTCCCAGGCCACCACCGTCTGGCTGCGGGTGAGTGTGTGCGTCATGAGAAATCCCTTCTCCGGCGGCGGGCCACGAGCGGGAGGTCGTGTGAACGCCACCAATGATTGTTTTTCACGTTAGCCATCGCCGCCGCCCCCGAGTAGGGCCTTAAGTCACCTCCCGCGGTGAGTTAGACCCGACCCGGCCTCAGGCGGTGGTGATCGACCCGGTGATAGTGAACGGATGCTGCGGCCCGGCCGTTGCCCGCTCCCGCAGCAATGCGCCCCACGCTTCGGCTCGGCGAATCTCGCCGGGCACCAGGGCGATGCTCTTGGTCACCAGAAAACTCTCCGACTCGGCCACGACATCGGCTCCGGCCGCGAGCAGGTGCTTGCCGATGCTTTTGGAGGCGTGCCCGGTCAGCAGGATCGGCCCCTCCTGCCGGGTGTCGAACGCTGCCGCGCGGCAGGCCAGCCCACTCAGGGGCGCGAGCCATTCGCGCACGCCGGTGCCAGCGGCATCCGCTTCGAGGTGCAGGGTGTGCTGGGGGGTGACGGCCGCGTCGATCGCGCCCTGACGGGTGCTCGGACGGCTCATGCCGTGCACGTGGGTGGGGCCGCCGACCACGAGCAGGTCGACCTGGGACAGGTCGATGCCCGCAGCCTGGCTGGTGGGCACGAGGATCACCTCGGCCGGGGCCAGGCCGCGCCCGATCGCCTCGGCAACGAGACGGGTACTGCCGTACATCGATTCAAAGACGATCAGGGCGCGCATGAAACCTCCAGAGGGTAGAGCGAACTAACGGGAAATGACGACCTTGAGCGCCTTGGTTTCAGCCGCTCGAGCGAAGGTGTCGTAGGCCTCGACGAACTGGTCGAAGCTGAAGTGGTGCGTGGCGAGCTTCTCGGCCGCCAGCTTTTTACTCGCAACGAGCTTGAGCAGCATCTTCGTGGTGTTGGCGTTGACCAAACCCATGCTGATGTTGATGTTTTGAATCCACAGGTTCTCGAGGTGCAGGTCGACCGGTTTGCCGTGCACTCCCACGTTGGCGACGTTGCCGCCGGGGCGCACGATCTCGGTGGCCATGGTGAAGGTCTGCGGAATGCCGACCGCCTCGATGGCCACGTCGACGCCGGCGCCGTCGGTGAGGGCGAGCACCTGCTCTTTCCAATCGGCGGCACCGGAGACGACCGTGTCGGTGGCGCCGAAGGAGCGGGCCTGCTCGAGGCGGTTCTCATCGAGGTCGATCGCGATGATGCTTGCCGCGCCGTAGAGACCGGCGGTGGCGATGGCGGCCAGTCCCACCGGGCCGGCGCCGATCACGGCGACGACATCGCCGGGCTTGACCCGGCCGTACTGCACGCCGATCTCAAAACCGGTCGGCAGAATGTCGCTGAGCATGACGCCCTGGTCGTCACTGACGCCCTCGGGCAGCTTGTGCAAAGAATTGTCGGCGTAGGGTACGCGCACGAACTCGGCCTGGGTGCCGTCGATGAGGTGGCCGAAGACCCAGCCGATGCCGGAGGCACCCTCGTCGCCGAGGCAGTGCGAGTACAGGCCGGTGCTGCAGTTGCTGCAGTGCCCGCAGCTCTTGATGCAGGAGATGATGACCCGGTCGCCGACGGTGAGGTTGCTCACCGCTGAGCCGACCTCGGTGATCGTGCCGACGCCCTCATGGCCGAGGATGCGCCCGACCGTAACGGCGGGAACGTCGCCCTTGAGAATGTGCAGGTCGGTGCCGCAGATCGTGGTGGTGTCCACGCGCACGATCGCATCGGTCGGGCTCTGCAGCGTCGGGTCGGGAACATCGGTCCAGCTCTTCAGACCTGGACCGCCATAAACAAGTGCCTTCACGAGTATCTCCTTTGAAGTGATTGGGGGCGGGCAGTCGACCCGTCAGAGCTACGCTACGACCCGAATCCGGGTGTGGCTAGGGCCGAAAGTCCCGTGGCGCCGGTGCGGGAAAGGGCAGCTAATCGGGACTTCCGGCCCTATCCGCGAGGCCTGCCGACTGACAGGATGGACATGAGGCGATGGGGCACCAGCTCTGGGCCCGCCCTTTCGAATGCAGAATGAGGTAGAGCAATGAACCGGATGATTGTGGTCGGCGTCGACGAATCGGCTGCCGGCGAGACCGCCCTCGCGTGGGCCATGGCCCGGGCCGAGCACGTCAAGAGCCCGGTGACGCTCATGCACACCGTGTACGAAACCTGGCTGGCCGACGGCTACGGCTACTACGACTCCATTCTCGACGCCGAGAAGAAGCTGCTCGCCGACGCTGGCGCCCGCGCTTCGGCCCTCGCGCCCACGGTCGTCACCCACACCGAGCTGCGCACCGGCAGTGCACCGCGCGTTCTCAGCGAACTGTCGAAGGACGCCGACCTCGTTGTCGTCGGCACCGATCGCAAGGGCCGGGTCGAGGGCGAACTGTTCGGCAGCGTCAGCCTGCAGATCGCCGCGCTGGCGACCTCCCCGGTCGCCGTCATTCCGTCGCTGCCCGAGACCGAGCGATCCGGCGTCTACGTGGGCGTCGACGGCTCGGCCGACTCGGTGACCGCCGTGGCCTTCGCTGCGGCCGAAGCCGACCGCACCGGCCAGGAACTGTTCGCCCTCTATGCGGTGCACCTGCCGAATCGTCGTGTGCTGCGCAGCATTCCGGCCGAGGCCGTGACCGAGCGCATGGAAGAAGAACGCGTCGTGCTCGCCGAATCGGTGGCGGGACTCAGCGCCCGCTACCCCGACCTCGTGGTACACCAGATTCTCGAGACCGACGAGTCGCCGGCCCGGGCGCTCGTGGCCGCCGCCCGGCACGCGCAACTGCTCGTGGTGGGCAGCCGCGGTCGCGGATCTCTGCAACGTCTGTTGATGGGGTCGGTCAGCCACGAGGTGCTGCTGCACATCACCTGCCCGACAATTGTCACCAGAACAACCCACAAGTAGGGTTTACACCCGTCAAAGCGTGCGAAGGTTAGACCCTAAGTCGTACTTGATGGGTGGGGACGAGAACAATGACGGATCAGACTGCCGCCGAGCTTGCCCTCACCCAGGAACGAATGCGCGGCCTGCTCGATGCCGTCGTGTCGGTGGCCGAAGACCTCAGCCTCGAAGCGGTCCTGGAACGTGTCGTCACCGCGGCCTGCCAGCTCGTGCAGGCCCGGTTCGGTGCCCTCGGCGTGATCGGTGCCGGCCAGGCACTCAGCCACTTCGTCACCGTGGGCTTCGACGATGAGACGGTGAGCAAGATCGGCGCGCTGCCGGTCGGTCACGGTGTGCTCGGCCTGCTCATTCGAGAACCGCGCCCCATTCGCCTGCACGACCTGCACGATCACCCCGACTCCTTCGGTTTTCCCGCCCACCACCCGCCGATGAAGTCGTTCCTCGGGGTGCCGGTGCGGGTACGCGACACGGTGTTCGGCAACCTCTATCTCACCGAGAAAGAGGGCGGCGGCGACTTCACCGACGAAGATCAGGAACTCGCCGTCGCGCTCGCCGCTGCCGCCGGCGTCACGATCGAAAACGCTCGGCTCTACGACGAAGCCCGCGGCCGTTCCCGCTGGCTCGAAGCGGTCGCCGAAATGGGCCGCGACCTGCTGCGACCGGTCGACGGCGATGAAGACAACGGCCTCGACCTCGTGGCCGAACGGGTGCTCGCGGCGTCCGGCGCCGACCTGGCCGTGATCGGGTTTCCCACCGGCGACAGCCTGTTCTGTGCGGCTGCGGCCGGCGCGCCTGCATCCGAAGCGTCGGCATCCGCTTTGATCGGTACGACCGTACTGCTCCACGCCGACGTTCTGCACGACGTGCGCGCGACCGGCCGGTCCGTCATGCTCGCCGGTCCGCCGCTGCACCCGGCACCGACGCTGGCAGCGGATGCCGCGCCCGGCCCCGCCGCGCACTGGTCGCTCCTGGGTTCCACCCTCGTGGCCGCGCTCGGGCCGGCCGGGGACGGGCAGGGCGTGATTTTGCTGTCTCGGGCGCCGGCATCCGCTGGTTACAGCCTGACCGATTTGGAGATGAGCGCGGTTTTCGGCACCCAGGTGTCGCTCGCGCTCGAACTGGCGTCCGTGCATCGCATGCGCGAGGAGCAGGCCGTGCTCGGCGACCGCGACCGCATTGCCCGCGACCTGCACGACCTGGTCATTCAGCGTCTGTTCGCTGCCGGGCTGAGCATGCAGAGCCTGCGCCGGTTCACCAGTGATCCGATCGCCCTCGACCGGATCAACGCCGTGACCAACGAGCTCGACGACACCATTCGGGAACTGCGCGACACGATCTATTCGCTGCGCGGAATGGCGCAGGACGCCGGCACGCTCAGCAGTCGCATCCTGGCCGTCATTAAAGAGGGAGCGGCGAGTCTCACCTATGCGCCCCGCATCCGCTTATCGGGGCCGATCGACGCGCCGCTCGCCGATGAGCTGGGCAGCAGCCTGCTCGCGGTCATCTCGGAGGGGCTCAGCAATGCTGCGCGGCATTCCCGGGCAAGTTCGATCGAGATCGCGGTCGACGCCGACGCCGACCGCATCAAGGTCGTCATCGCCGACAATGGTTGCGGCTTCGGTAAGCCCACCCGGCGCAGCGGCCTCGACAACCTCAAGGAGCGCGCGGCGCTGCTCGGCGGCAAGTTCTCGGTGCGCAGCGTCGTGGGCGAGGGAACTCGGCTGCGCTGGTCGGTACCGGTGCCGGAGGTTACCGTGGGTGTTCGTCTCCACGTTTCGCAACGTACACGGCGGCCTGGGTTCGGCGCTGAAAGTCCAGCTTCGCCAGCATCGACGACACGTAGTTCTTGACCGTCTTCTCGGCCAGGAACATGCTCTGACCGATTTCACGGTTGGTCAGGCCCTCGCCGATCAGGTCGAGCACCTTGCGCTCCTGCGCGGTGAGTGACGCGAGGCGGGCGTCTTGCGGGTCGGCCAGCCCGGCAATGATGTCTGCCTTGAGCATCGGGTCGAACAGCGAATCGCCGGCCGCCGCACGCCGAATCTTGCCGAGCAGGTCGGTGCTGCGAATCTCCTTCAGCACGTACCCGGCCGCCCCGGCGAGGACCGCTCCGCGCAGGGCCTGTTCGTCGTCGTAACTCGTGAGGATCAGGCAATGCACCGAGGGATCGGCCGAACGCACGTCGCGGCAGACCTCGATGCCGGTGCCGTCGGGCAGGCGGGCGTCAAGAATGGCCACATCGGGGCGCAACTGCAGAATCAGCGGTGTCGCCTCGGCCGCCAGGCCGCTGTCGGCGACCACGTCGAAACCCTCACCCTCGAGCAGCTCGCGCAGGCCGCGGCGCACCAGTTCGTGGTCGTCGAGGATGAAGACTCGAATGCGGTCGGGCGTGCGCGCTGGGGTGATCATGGGGGTCCTTCCCGGCCGGGTGCGGTGCAGGCGGGCGGTTTTCGGTGGTAAGTCTGTCCAGTCTGACGCGCGTGCTCACCCGGCGACTAGGGCCAAAGGTCCTTAAGAGCGCACCAGTCGGGCGATGGCAGCGGATGCCTCCTGCAGCTTGGCCTCGGCTTCGGCGCCGCCGGCCACGGCCGCGTGCAGCACGCAGTGATTCAGGTGGTCGTCGAGCAGGCCGAGCGCGACCGATTCAAGCGCACTCGTCATGGCCGAGATCTGGGTGAGGATGTCGATGCAGTACTTGTCGTCGGTGACCATGCCCTGCAGGCCGCGAGCCTGACCCTCGATGCGGCGCAGGCGCTTGAGGTAGGCGTCCTTGTTCGAGATGTAGCCGTGCGGGCCGTCGTGGGTCTCTGACTCGGTCATGACATCACTGTACCCCCTCGGGGTATAATTGCGGAAATGGTACCCCCAAGGGGTATGCTGAAAGGACAGCCCCTTCGGGGGGAGAAGACCTTTGCGGGTAGAAGAGTAAGGCACGACCATGAGCACCACGACCGCCTACGGCGTTGACGGAATGACCTGCAGCCACTGCATAGCGAGTGTGACCGAAGAGATATCAGCCCTTGCGGGCGCCGAATCCGTCACCGTCAACCTGGTCACGGGCGGCACCTCCCAGGTCAGCGTCACGAGCGCGTCAAAGCTCGACCCCGCCCTGGTCGCAGCGGCCGTCGAAGAGGCGGGCTACCGGCTGGTAGCCCTCTGATGTCGGCCGGTCAACAGGTTGACCTGCTCGTCGGGGGCATGACCTGCACCTCGTGCGCCGCGCGGATCGAGAAGAAGCTCAACCGCATGCCGGGGGTCGCCGCCACCGTCAACTACGCCACCGAGAAGGCGAGCGTTTTCGTGCCGGCCGGTACAAGCGTCGACGACGCCATCAAGACCATTGAAGCCACCGGCTACACGGCGGCGTTGCCGGCTCCGGTGGTCGTGGAAGACGCCGGCTCGCTCGAGGTCGCTGCCCTGCGCCAGCGCCTTCTGATCTCGGCCGCGCTGGCCCTGCCGGTTGCTGTTTTGTCGATGATTCCCGTGTTGCAGTTCGCGAACTGGCAGTGGCTGGCCCTGACCCTCGCGGCGCCGGTCGCCATCTGGGGCGCCTGGCCGTTCCACCGCGCCGCCTGGGTGAATGCCCGGCACGGTGCTGCGACGATGGACACCCTGGTCAGCGTCGGTGTGCTCGCCGCCCTCGGCTGGTCGCTCTACGCGCTGTTCTTCGGCATGGCCGGCCTGGCGGGCATGACCATGAGTTTCACGATGATCGGTGGTGGCGGCGCCGACGAGATCTACCTGGAGGTGGCATCCGCTGTCACCGTGTTCATTCTGGCCGGTCGTTACGCCGAGGCGCGGGCCAAGCGCAACTCCGGCGCGGCCCTGCAGGCGCTGCTCCAGCTCGGTGCCAAGGAGACCACGCTGCTGCGGGACGGTGTCGAGAGTCGCATCAGCACCGCGCTGCTCGTGGTCGGCGACCAGTTCGTCGTGCGACCGGGGGAGAAGGTCGCGACCGACGGAGTCATCGTTGACGGTTCGAGCGCGATCGATGCGAGCCTGCTCACCGGCGAGTCCGTGCCGATCGAGGTGGGGCCAGGCGACAACGTTGTGGGCGCCACGCTAAACTCCGGCGGGCGGCTCGTGGTGCAGGCGGTGCGCGTTGGCGCTGATACCGAGCTGGCCCAGATCGGCCGGCTGGTGGAGCAGGCGCAGACCGGCAAGGCCGAGGTGCAGCGGCTGGCCGACCGGGTTTCGGGCATCTTCGTGCCGATCGTGATTCTTCTCGCCCTGGCCACGCTGGCCGGCTGGCTGCTGGTCGGCGCCGGGGCTTCCGTCGCGTTCACGGCGGCCGTCGCGACGCTGATCATCGCCTGCCCGTGCGCGCTCGGGCTGGCCACGCCGACCGCGCTGCTCGTGGGGACCGGGCGCGGCGCGCAGTTGGGCATCCTGATCAAGGGGCCGCAGGTTCTGGAATCCACGAGGCGCGTCGACACGATCGTTCTTGACAAGACCGGAACGATCACCACCGGGCGCATGACGCTCTCCACCGTTGTGCCGTACGAGTGCGGTTCTGCTGATGAGCTGCTGGGGCTGGCTGGGGCGGCGGAGAGCGGGTCGGAGCATCCGATTGCGCGGGCCATCACCGCTGGCGCGGTGGCGAAGCTGGGCGCGGTGGCCGCCTCGTCCTCGTTTGCGTCGGAGCAGGGGCTCGGCGTGCAGGCCGTGGTCGAGGGCCGGCAGGTTCTGGTCGGGCGGCCCGCGTGGTTGATTGATCGGTGGCAGATTGTCGTGCCGGTCGAGATGCAGGCGGTGATGGGCACCGCAGAGGGACTGGGCAAGACGGCCGTCATGGTGGCCTGGGAGGGCCAGGTGCGGGGTGTGCTCACCGTCGCCGACACGCTCAAACCCACGAGCGCTGCGGCGGTGGCCCGGTTTCGAGCGCTGGGACTCACTCCGATGCTCGTGACCGGTGACAATGCGGCCGCCGCGCAGACTGTCGCCGATGCCTGCGGCATCACCGATGTGACCGCCGGGGTGCTGCCCGCCGACAAGGCGCGGGTGATTGCTGACCTGCAGGCGCAGGGGCACGTGGTGGCGATGGTCGGTGACGGGGTGAACGACGCCGTGGCCTTGGCGACCGCTGACCTCGGTATTGCCATGGGGTCGGGCACTGATGTGGCCATCGAGGCGAGCGATCTCACGCTCATGCGCAGCGATCTGCTGGCCGCAGCGGACGCCATCCGCTTGGCCCGCCGCACCCTCACGACGATCAAGGCCAACCTGTTCTGGGCTTTCGCCTACAACGTCGCGGCGATTCCGCTCGCGATGGCCGGGCTGCTGAACCCGCTCATCGCCGGGGCGGCGATGGCCCTGTCGTCGGTGTTCGTGGTGACCAACAGTCTGCGTCTGCGCGGTTTTCGGGCCCTGCCAGCCTGACCATTTCTTTCCGGGCCCGGTATGTGCGTGTTCTCCTTCTGGACGGGGCCCGGGCCCCGTCCACGGGCCCAGTTTATAGACTGGGCCCCGGTCTCTAAGGTGGGCCCGGGTGAGCGGATGCCGCCCCGCAGGCCTTGTGCGCGTATACCCCTTGGGGTATCCTGAAGTCGGAGGCAAACGTGAAAATCATTATCGTAGGCGGAGTTGCGGGCGGAATGTCGGCGGCAACGAGGTTGCGCCGGCTCGACGAGACGGCCGAGATCATCGTATTCGAGCGCGGCCATTACGTGTCGTTCGCGAACTGCGGGCTGCCCTATTTCGTCGGCGGAATCATCCGCAATCGCGGAGACCTGCTGCTGCAGACCCCCCAATCGCTCAACGCACGTTTCGCCCTCGACGTGCGCGTCGACACCGAGGTCGTGCAGATCGACCGCGCAGCCCAGACCGTCACCGTGCGCAGTATGCTCACCGGCGACGAGAGCGTCGAACACTATGACCGCCTCGTGCTCGCAGCCGGAGCGTCGGCCAGGGCCGGCGCTGCGGGCGGCGCTGCGATTCCCACGCACACGCTGCGCACGGTCGATGACGTGGACCACATCACGGCGGTACTCGCGGAGACGAGCGCGGCATCCGCTGTGGTGATCGGTGGCGGATTCATCGGCCTCGAAGCCGTGGAAAACCTCGTGCACCGCGGTGTGCGCGTGACCCTCGTGCAGCGCGGGTCGCAGATCTTTACCCCGCTCGACCCCGAAATGGCCGCGCCCGTGCTCGACCGCGTGCGCGAGCGCGGCGTCGACGTGCGGCTGAACACGACCGTGACCGGGCAGTGGGGGCAGACCGTGTCGCTCAGCGACGGCACAACCGTGCCGGCCGACCTTGTGATCGACGCGAGCGGCGTGCGCCCCGACGTGAACCTCGCCGAGCAGGCCGGCCTGCGCATCGGCGAGAGCGGCGGCGTCTGGGTCGATGGCACCCAGGCCACGAGCGATCCGCTCATCTTCGCCGTCGGCGACGGGGTCGAGAAAACGGATGCCGTCGACGGCTCCGGCACGCTCGTCACCATGGCCGGCCTCGCGAACCGCCACGGCCGCTCCGTGGCCGACAGCATTGCCGGCACGCCCGAGCAGGCCGCCCCGGCGCTCGGCACCGGAATCCTCGGGATCTTCGGCCTCACCGTGGCCCTGGTCGGCTGGAACGAGAAACGCCTCGTCGCCGCCGGGCGCGCGCACCGCATCGCGCACACCCACCCCGCCAACCACGCCGGCTACTTTCCCGGCGCGGAGGGCATGTCGATCAAACTGCTCATCGACGCCGAGTCCGATGCCATTCTGGGCGCGCAGATCGTGGGCGGCTCCGGAGTGGACAAGCGCATCGACGTGCTGGCGGTCGCGATGGCTGCCGGGCTGGGGGCATCCGCTTTGACGCGTCTGGAACTCGCCTACGCGCCGCAGTACGCCTCGGCGAAAGACCCGATCAACCAGCTTGGCTATGTGGCTTCGAACCTCGCGCAGGGCACGAGTGTGAACCTGCAATGGCATGAACTCGACGCGGCACGTACGGCGGGCGCTGTGCTCATCGACGTGCGCTCGTCCGGAGAATTCGCGGCGGGCAGCATTCCCGGTGCGCTCAACGTGTCGCTCGACGAGCTGCGCGATCGGCTCGGCGACCTGCCCCGGGTGCCGCTGATCGTGCACTGCCAGGTGGGCCAGCGCGGCCACACCGCCGCACGCATTCTGGCCCAGAACGGCTTCGATGTGCAAAACCTTGACGGCGGCTACCGCACCTGGCTCGCCGGAACGTCTAGCCTTGTTGTTTCCCCCATTGCTGAAAGGGTCCTCGTATGAAAGAGATCACCGTCACCGAGCTTTCCGCGCTCGCCGAACCCGTCGTCATCGACGTGCGCGAACCGTGGGAGTACGAAGCCGCCCACGTGCCCGGAGTCGTGCACATCCCCATGGGCGAGGTCGTCGCGAGAATCGGCGAGATTCCAGCGGATGTGCCGGTGCACGTCATCTGCGCCGCCGGCGGTCGCAGCGCGCAGGTGACCGAGTATCTCGCCGCACACGGCCATGACGCCGTGAACATCGCCGGCGGCACCGGGGCCTGGCAGCAGGCCGGGCTTCCGACCGAGCAAGGGGCCTGAGATGGCAACCGAAGTGTCGCCGACAACGGACGTCGCCACGGACACCCGGGCCGCCGAGCAGAAGAAAATCCTGAACCGGCTGCGCCGGGCGCAGGGGCAGCTGACCGCCGTGATCGCCGCGGTTGAGGGCGGCGGCAACTGCCGCGATGTCGTCACCCAGCTGGCCGCGGTGTCGAGCGCGCTCGACAAGGCCGGCTTCGTCATCGTGTCCACCGCCATGCGCGACTGCATCGCGAATCCCGACAGCGAGCACTCGCTCACGGTGCCCGAGCTTGAGAAGTTGTTCCTGACGCTCGCGTAGCGCGGCCGGGCCGGCAGGGGCCGCCGGGGCGGGGCATCCGCTTGCCGGGCCCACCTTATGGCCCGGGGCCCAGTTTATAAACTGGGCCTGTGGACGGGGCCCGGGCCCCGTCCACAGCAGTGGGGGTCAGGCGGAGGGCGCTCCGAGGCCGGCGAGCAGCTCGATGACGTTCGCCCGGATCTGGTCGCGGATGCGCCGCACCTCGTCGATCGGCTGACCGGCCGGGTCCACGAGTTCCCAGTCCACGTAGCGTTTGCCGGGATAGATCGGGCAGGCATCGCCACAGCCCATGGTGATCACGACATCCGCGGCCTGCACGACGTCATCGGTCAGTGGCTTCGGGAATGACTCGTCGAGCGACAGTCCGAGCTCGGTCATGACCGCGACCATCGTGGGGTCAAGCGCCGACGACGGCATAGACCCGGCCGAGCGCACGTGCACGGCTCCACCCGACAGAGCGTTGGTGAAGACCGCGGCCATCTGCGAACGACCGGCATTCTGCTCACAAACGAACAGTACCTCGGGCACCGCCTGCGTGATGGCGCCCTTGGCCTGGGCGAGCGCGGTGAGGCGTTCGAGCGCAAACCGCGCGGTGCGGGTCGTGAGGTGCGCCTTGACGCTCGACGTGCGCAGCAGCCCAATATAGGACTCGAGCACGTAGCGTTCCACGGTTTCGGCGGCGAAGATGCCGTGAAAGCGTTCCGCGAGGTCCCCGGCGAGGCGTCGCAGTGACTCTTCGGGGTAGCTCAGGCCGGGAAGCATCAGGCCGGCAGAATCTCGGCGAGGAGCGCTTCGATGCGCGACTTGATCTCGTCGCGAATGGGGCGCACGCTTTCGATGCCCTGACCGGCCGGGTCGTCGAGCTTCCAGTCCTCGTAGCGCTTGCCCGGAAAGATGGGGCAGGCGTCGCCGCAGCCCATGGTGATCACGACGTCGGACTGTTTGACCGCCTCGGTCGTGAGGATCTTCGGCACGTTGCCGGCGATGTCGATGCCCTCTTCAGCCATCGCAGCGATCGCGACCGGGTTGATCTGGTCTTTCGGTTCGGAGCCGGCCGAGAGTACCTCGACCCGACCCTGCGACAGGGCGGTCAGAAAGCCGGCGGCCATCTGCGAGCGTCCGGCGTTGTGCACGCAGACGAACAGTACGGAGGGTTTCATGTCGAGCTTCTTTCTTTAGACGAGAGCGGATGCGGCGGCGGGCGTCGGCGCGTCGGCCGGCGGCATCCGCTCGGGGAACAGGCGGGGCTTCAGCCAGAGCGCGACGTAGACGAGCGCGATCAGGGCGGGAACCTCGATGAGCGGCCCGACGATGCCGGCCAGAGCCTGGCCGCTGAGCGCGCCGAAGGTGCCGATCGCGACGGCGATGGCGAGCTCGAAGTTGTTGCCGGCTGCGGTGAAGGCGAGCGTCGTGGTGCGCTCGTAGGTCATGCGCAGCAGGCGCCCGGTGACAAAGCCGACCAGGAACATGACCGCGAAGTAGACCAGCATCGGCAGCGCGATGCGGGCGACGTCACCGGGGTGGTCAATGACCTGCTGCCCCTGCAGGGCGAAGAGCATCACGATCGTGAACAGCAGACCCCAGAGCGCGAACGGGCCGACTCGGGGCAGAAAACGCGCCTCGTACCACTCCCGGCCGCGCTGAGCCTCGCCGATGCGCCGCGACAGGTAGCCGGCCAGCAGCGGAATACCCAGGAACACCAGAACGCTCGCGGTGATCGCCCAGATCGAGAACTCGGCGCTCGTGGTGGGCAGGCCGAGCCAGGCCGGCAGCACCTGCAGGTAGAACCAGCCGAGGGCGCCGAACGCCACGACCTGGAACACCGAGTTCACGGCCACGAGAAAGGCGGCGGCTTCGCGGTCGCCGCAGGCCAGGTCGTTCCAGATCAGCACCATGGCAATGCACCGGGCGAGGCCGACGATGATGAGGCCGGTGCGGTATTCCGGCAGGTCGGGCAGAAAGATCCAGGCCAGGGTGAACATAAGTGCCGGTCCCACCAGCCAGTTCAGCAGCAGGGAGGAGACCAGCAGGCGCTTGTCGGAGGCGACGGCGCGGGCATCCGTGTAGCGAACCTTGGCGAGCACCGGATACATCATGACGAGCAGCCCGATGGCGATCGGTACGCTGATCGACCCGATCGTCCACAAGTGCAGCAGGTCGCCGACGGCCGGCACGAACACGGCGAGCAGCAGGCCGAGGCCCATGGCGGCGAGGATCCAGACCGGCAACAGTCGATCCAGCGCGCCGAGACGGGTGGGGGCGGGTGCCGTAATGCTCACGAATCTCCAAAGTTTTGTAACAGCGAGTCGCGGTAACATTGATCGGTGTCGATGCCTACGGTAGATCATTGCATCGACCAATGTCAATCTAAGGAGAGTGTGTTCACGTGACGTTTACCCAGCTGCCGCTGACCGACATTACAGCGGATGCTTGCTCCTCACCGCTGGCCCGAGCGGCCATTGCCCCGGAGAGCGCCGACACCCTCGCCCGCTCACTCAAAGCCCTCGCCGACCCGGCCCGGTTGCGCATCATCTCGATCGTCTCCGCCCACGCCGATCAGGAAGCCTGCGTCTGCGACCTGACCGATCAGCTCACCCTGAGTCAGCCGACCATCTCACACCACCTCAAGGTGCTCGTCGACTCCGGGTTTCTGACCCGCGCCAAACGCGGCACCTGGTCGTATTACAGCCTCGTGCCCGGCTCCCTGAGCTCCGTCGCCGGGGTGCTCGCGGGAGTGTGACCCGGGCGACACTCGCGCGGCGGCACTAGCCGTGGGCCAGGAAAGCGGCCAAGCTAATACCGCAGCCGTGAGGCGGAAAGGAGCTCCTCGTGAGCACCTACGTGATCGTCGGAGTGAAGCTGGGCCAGCCCGACGCGGTCGTCGTGGAGGCGGCCGCCTTCGCGGATCGGTTTCACGCCGAATTGGTCTGCGCCACGGTGGAGCCGGGCCGCTACGTCGTCGACGAGTTCGCTGACGGCAGCATCCTGTCGCTGCCGGTCGATCCCGACCTGCTCGACCTCGATGATGAGGGCTTTCCGGTTTCCCTGCGCGCTCACCTGACGACCCTGCTCGTGGGGCGCACCCTGGCCTGGTCCACCCGCGCCGTGGCCGGAGATCCGGCTCGGGCCCTTGCCCACCTCGCCGACACGCTCGATGCTGCCATGATCGTGGTCGGCACCCGCGAGCGGGGTGTGAGGGCCACCGTGCAGCAATTCCTTGGCGGTTCCGTTGCGGTGCACCTCGCGCACCGGCAGCATCGGCCGGTCGTGGTCATTCCGCTGGCCCCGGTGGCCTTCCGTGATGAACTGCCCTGGGAGTCGACGGAATAGGGCGGTGTATTCTGGCCACGGCGATGGATCCCGCCGGAGCATCCGCTTCGTCCCTACTGGTGATTCCGCGGGTAGGTGAACAATCGACACGATCACACCGCGGCCTGCGCACTTCACCTGGCGTTATCTCGGCCTTGTCTTTGTCGGCGGAACCGCCGGAACCGCCCTGCGCGAAGGCCTCGGCCTGCTGTTGCCGGCCGGCACCGGCCTGCCGCTGATCACCCTCGGCATCAACCTGGTCGGCGCCCTGCTGCTCGGGCTGCTGCTCGAGGCCCTCGTGCGTCGCGGACCCGACGCCGCCGGTCGCCGCCGCCTGCGCCTGCTGCTCGGCACCGGACTGCTCGGCGGATTCACGACCTACAGTGCCCTCGCCTCCGACAGCGCCCTGCTGCTGCAGGGCGGGGAGATTCAGCGTGCCGTGGCCTACGCTTTGGGCACGGTTCTGCTGGGCGGCCTCGCCACCTGGCTGGGTGTCGTGCTGGCGGCGGCGCTGCACCGGGCATCCGCTCGGGGGCAGAACGGATGACTCCGCTCCTGTTCCTGGGTGTCGCTGCCGCTGGCGGCGTGGGCGCGGCTGCCCGCTTTGCTCTAGACGGTTTCGTGCGGGCACGCCTCGGCGGGGCGTTCCCCTACGGCACCACGATCATCAACGTGAGCGGCTCGCTGCTGCTCGGACTCATCACCGGTCTGGCCCTGAACCACCTGGTTGCACCGGAGTGGAGCCTCGTGCTCGGCGTCGGCCTGCTCGGCGGGTATACGACGTTCAGCACGGCCAGTTTTGAAACCGTGCGGCTGGCGCAGGCACACCGCTACCTGGCCGCGCTGGCCAACGGTGTCGGCATGCTGGTCGCATCCGTTGCTGCGGCGGCGTTCGGTCTGTGGATCGGGCTCGCGCTGGGGTAGTCGCGCTGGGCCCAGGTTGCGCCGGGCTCAGGTCGCGCCGGGCTCAGCTTGCGCTGGGCTCAGGTCGCGCTGGGCCCAGGTTGCGCAACTGGGACCATGATTGATCATGGTCCCAGTTTTCGGGCCCGGGCCCGGTCAATAAAATGGGGCGTGGAAGGCGACTACTCGCCGGCGGTGGTCATCTGCGCGGTGACGAATGCTTCGAACGCGGCGGCATCGGTGAAGGAGCCGGTGTAGCTCGCGCCATTGACCAAAATGGTCGGGGTTCCCTTGACCTGCTCAATGTCGGAGTTGGGGATGGGCCCGTCGAGCGCGCGTTGCGTCGACGCGTCAACCCAGCCCGAGTAGGTCTGGTCGGTGATGCAGCTCGCAACCTCGGTCTCGGTCACCCCGGCCGCCTCGACCAGGCTGGCCAGTTCGGCATCGCTCAGTCCGCTCGAATTCTCGGCGGGCTGCTGGGCGAACATCGCGGTGTTGAAGTCGAGAAATTTGTTCGGTTCGTAGTTGGCGACGCAGGCGGCGGCGTTGGCAGCTCGGGTGGCGTACTTGGTGCCCGACGACAGTCGGTCGAGAATCGAGATTGGGTGTACCTCGACCGTTGCGTTGCCGGCGGTGACCCAGCTCGTGATCTGCTCGCCGTTGGTGTTTTCGAAATCGCCGCAGATGGGGCAGAGGTAGTCGACGTACATCACAATGTTGGCCGTATCGGCGAGTGCCGTCTGGTCCGTGGCGGTCGGGTCGGCATCCGCTTCGAGGGCGGGCGTCGAGGCGGCGGAGACCGTCGTGCCGTCGCTGCCGAGCAGAATGCCGTCGCTGGCCATGTTCGCCGGTCCCGGCGCGGTCGGTGCGTTCACGGTGTTGACGATGACGAGGGTGACGATGGCGACCAGGGCGAGCAGCCCGATGCCGATGCCGCCGCGCAGAAAGAGACGACGGCGGGACTCCCGTTTGACCTGCTCGGCCCGCATCAACCGGGCGTGCTCGCGGGCTTCCTCGCGGCGGTCTTTTTTGGGTGGGCGGGCCGGTCCGGAAGTGCTCATGCGGGAGTTCACCGTTCGTTCGTTGCTGCGCCGCCGAAGCAGCCGTTGCCTACGACGTTAGCGGCCCTGCCTAACGGTCCGGTTCAGACTGGCTGGGAGCTGGCTGGGAGCACGGCTCGGCCCGCCCGAATGGGGGGCAGCGAACAACGGATGCCGCGGCGCACGCGAATCGTCAGCGACGGGTGCTGAACGCCGCATCGAACGCCGTGGTCGGTGCGTCAAAGGCGAGCGACCGCACGAAGGCGAGTGCTTCGGGAGCTCCGACCAGGCGGTCCATTCCGGCGTCCTCCCATTCCACCGAGAGCGGGCCGTCATAGCCGATGGTGTTGAGCATGCGAAAACTGTCCTCCCAGGGTACGTCCCCGTGGCCGGTGGAGATGAAGTCCCAGCCGCGGCGCGGGTCGGCCCAGGCCAGCAGTGAGCCGAGTCGGCCGTTGCGGCCGTTGTTCAGGCGCTTCTTGGTGTCTTTGCAATCCACGTGATAGATGCGATCGCGAAAATCCCAGAGAAAGCTGACCGGGTCGAGGTCCTGCCAGATGAAATGGCTCGGGTCCCAGTTCAGGCCGAACGCGGGGCGATGCCCGATGGCTTCGAGGGCGCGCTCCGTCGTCCAATAGTCGAAGGCGATCTCACTCGGGTGCACCTCGTGGGCGAAGCGCACGCCGACCTCATCGAACACGTCGAGGATCGGGTTCCACCGGTCGGCGAAGTCCTGATAGCCGGCATCGATGAGCTCCTGCGAAACGGGCGGGAACATGGCCACGTACTTCCAGATCGACGATCCGGTGAACCCGATGACCGTCTTCACGCCGAGTTTCGCGGCGAGCCGGGCGGTGTTCTTCATCTCCTCGGCGGCGCGTTGGCGCACGCCCTCCGGGTCGCCGTCGCCCCAGATCGAGTCGGGCAGAATGTCGCGGTGCCGCGAGTCGATCGGGTCGTCACAGACGGCTTGACCTTTGAGGTGGTTGGAGATGGCCCACACCTTCAGGTTGTACTTCTCGAGTACGGCGAGCTTGCCGGCGACGTAGTCGGTGTCGTTCCAGCGATTGGGGTCGAGATGGTCGCCCCAGCAGGCGATCTCCAGCCCGTCGTAGCCCCACCCGGCGGCGAGCCGCGCAACTTCTTCGAAGGGCAGGTCGGCCCACTGGCCGGTGAACAGGGTGATTGGGCGGGCCATGAGTTCTCCTAGTTGTGTGCGGCGAGCTATTTCTGTGCGGCGAGCACAGGGGTGAGGGTGGGCGTCCAGGCGCTTCCATTGTTGGAGCTGGCCTCCACGGCGGCGAGCACCTGCTGCACCTGCAGGCCGTCGGCGAACGACGGGGTCGGCTGCCGGCCAGCCGAGATGGCCTCGACAAAGTCCCTGGCCTGGTGGGTGAAACCGTGCTCATAGCCGAGCGTATGCCCGGGCGGCCACCAGGCGGCCAGATACGGATGCTGCGGCTCGGTCACCAGAATCTTGGTGAACCCTTGCTGCCCGCTCGCGGCGTTCCCGTCGAAGAAGCTCAGATCGTTGAGGTCTTCCAGGTCGAACGAGATCGCGCCCGTCGAGCCGGAAACCTCGATGCGGAAGGAATTCTTGCGGCCGGTGCAAAAGCGTGTGGCCTCGAAGCTGCCGAGCGCGCCGCCCTCGAACCGGCCGGTGAACAGGGCCAGATCGTCCACGGTCACGAGGCCGCGCTCGGCGGTGCCGGTGCCGGAGAGTCCCTGCCGGGCACCCAGCAGCGGGCGTTCCTTCACGATCGTCTCGATGATGCCCGAAACGCTCTCGAGCCGTTGCCCGGTGATGAACTGGGCGAGGTCGATGGCGTGGGCGCCGATATCGCCCAGTGCCCCGGAGCCGGCGAGCTCCTTCTGCAGACGCCAGGTGAGCGGAGATTGCGGGTCGACCAGCCAGTCCTGCAGGTAGTTCACCCGCACCTGACGAATGTCGCCGATCTTGCCGGCGGCGACAAAATCGCGGGCGAGTGTGGCGGCAGGAATTCGCCGATAGGTGAACCCGACCATGGCGTACACGCCTCGGTCGAAGGCGCGAGCGGCGGCATCCGCCATCGCCTCGGCCTCGGCGACCGTGTTGGCGAGCGGCTTTTCGCACAAAACGTGTTTGCCCGCGTCGAGCGCGGCGATCGCGATCTCGGCGTGTGACGTGCCGGGGGTGACGATGTCGATCACGTCGATATCCGGCCGGTCGATCACCGCCCGCCAGTCGGAGGACGACTCGGCCCAGCCCCAGCGGGTGGCGGCCTCCGCCGCTTGCCCGGCGTCGCGCCCCACGAGAACGCTCATCTCGGGCTGCGCGGCCAGGTCGAAGAAGCGAGGGGCGACGCGCCAGCCCTGGGAGTGCGCGGCACCCATGAATCCGTGGCCGACCAGTGCGACGCGAAGCGGTGCGCTCATGTGAAAACTCTTCCTGTTGATGGTCACGGGGAGCAAGACCGGCTTGCTCCCCGTGCGACGCGCCGGTGGTTTAGGACTCGAAGGCGGTCGGCAGATACTTATCCACGTTCTCGCTGGTCACCACGGGGGCGTTGAGCACGATCCGGTTGGGGATCTCCACCTCGACAAGGTCGCTCATGGCCTTGTTTTGCACGAGCAGGCGGGCCAGACGGATGCCGTCGGCCGCCTGGGTGGACGGATACACCACGGTGGCCTTCATCACGCTGTCACCGGCCTGGATCAGGCGCATGGCGTTGGCGGATCCGGCACCGCCGACCATGATGAACTCGTCGCGCCCGGCGGCGTCGATGGCCGCGAGTACGCCGATTCCCTGGTCATCATCGTGGTTCCAGAGGGCGTCGATCTGCGGGGCGGCGGCGAGCAGCTGCGAGGTGGTGGCCTCGCCGCCCGCCACGGTGAAGTCGGCGGAGACGCGGTTGGTGACCGACAGACCGCAGTCGCCGAGTGCCTGCTCGAAGCCGGCGCTGCGCTCCTGGGTCAGGGGGAGCGAGTCGATGCCGGCGATCTCGGCGACCACGGCGTCGGGGTTGTCGCTGAGTTCCTCGCAGATGTAGGTGCCGGCGCTGACGCCCATGCCGTAATTGTCACCGAGGATGGTGGCGCGGGCGGCGAAGGTGCTGGAGAACTCGCGGTCCACGTTGATCACCGGGATGCCGGCCTCCATAGCGCGGATGGCTACCTGGGTCAGCGCGGCGCCGTCGGTGGGCAGCAGCACGATGGCATCGACGCCATCGTTGATGAAGCCTTCAACCTGGCTGATCTGCAGGTTGGCGTCGTTGGTGCCCTCCGCCACCCGCAGGTCGATGTCGTCGTACTTGTCGGCCTCGGCGATCGCCGCATTGTTGATGGCACCGAGCCAGCCGTGGTCGGCGGCGGGCCCTGAATAGCCGATGACGATGGTGTCGCCCTGCGCTTCGTTGCCCTCGACGCTGGCGTTGGTGGGCTGCGTGTTCGTGGCGGTACCGGCCGTGCAGCCGGTGATGAGGCCGACGACGGCCAGCGAGGTGCCGGCGGCGAAAAGAAGTCTGCGACGGACAGTGCGGGGTGCAAGCATGTGATTCCCTCTGGCTCGGTGAATGGCTGCAGGTGCAGGAGTGTGGTGCTGCCGGCGATCGTGCGAGGCAATTGTCGAACAATTGGGAAGGCGTCGACGCTGACGAGTTGAACGATAGCAGATGGTGACAGTTTGCGCGCAACTTATTGATGTTCATCGACGTAAGTACCGACCCTGTGTTAGGTTTTTTGCATGATCACTGTCGACCATTCCGCAGCATTACTCGAAGTTCGCGGGCTAAGAAAGAGTTTCGCCGGGGTGAAGGCGCTTCAGGGCGTCGATCTGGTGGTGCGGCCCGGCGAGGTGCACTGCGTGCTCGGCCAGAACGGTGCCGGAAAATCCACCCTCATCAAGACCCTCTCCGGCGCTTATCAGCCCGACTCCGGCGAGATCTTCTGGCAGGGCGAGCCGGTCACCATCGGTGGCCCGGTGGCCGCCCTCGAACTCGGCATCGCCACGATGTACCAGGAACTCGACGTGGTCGACGGCCTCACCATCGCGGAGAACGTCTTTCTCGGCCACGAGCAGGCCACCGGCGGCGTGCTGCACGTCGCCTCCGCCAACGCCCGAACGCAACAGATCCTCGCGCGGCTCGGCCACAGCGAGATCTCACCGCGCACCGAAGTGGGCCAGCTTTCGGCCGCGAACAAGCAGATCGTGAGCATGGCTCGGGCGCTGAGCCGCGACACCAAGCTGATCATCATGGACGAACCCAGCGCGGTGCTCGACTCCCAGGAAGTGGAGAACCTGTTCCGCGTCGTCGCCGAGCTCACCGAGCAGGGCATCGCCGTGGTCTACATCTCCCATCGGCTCGCGGAGATCCGCCGCATCGGCGACCGCATCACCGTGATCAAAGACGGCAAGACCACGGCCTCGGGCCTGAGCGTGGCCGATACTCCCACGCCACACCTGATCCGCTTGATGACCGGTCGTGAGGTCGCCAACGTCTTTCCGCAGTCCACTCCGCTGCCGACGGATGCGCCCATCGTGCTGCGCTGCGACGCGCTCGGCGTGCGCGGCGTCTTCCGCAACGTGTCCCTCGAGGTGCGCGCGGGCGAGATCGTCGGTCTCGCCGGTCTGGTCGGCTCCGGCCGCTCCGAAATTCTCGAGGCCATCTACGGTGCCCGCCGCAGCACGAGCGGCACGGTCACCGTGAACGGAACGGTGCTGCGCCCCGGCTCGGTCGACGCGGCGGTCAGCGCCGGCATCGGCCTCTCGCCCGAGGAACGCAAGAGCCAGGGCCTCATCCTCGACGAACCCATCTTCAAGAACGTCACCCTGTCATCCTTCGCCCGGTTCGCTCGCGGCGGTTTTCTGCGGGAGGGCGCTGAACGCGACGCCGCCCGACAACAAATCGAGGCCCTGGAGCTGCGGCCGCCCGATCCCAACCTGACGACCCGCAGCCTGTCCGGGGGAAACCAGCAGAAGATTTTGCTCGCACGGTGGCTCGTGCACGGCACCACGGTGCTCTTGCTCGACGAACCGACTCGCGGGGTGGATGTCGGTGCCCGCGCCGAGATCTACGCCCTCATTCGCCGCCTCGCCGAGGCCGGTACCGCCATCATCGTGGTCTCCAGCGAGATCGACGAGGTGCTCGGCCTGGCTGATCGCGTGCTGGTCATCAGCGACGGCGACGTTCTTACCACAACGAATTCCACCGACATCGACGAACCCGGTGTTCTCGACCTGGTCATGAGAGGAAGTGCCGCATGAGCGAGCAGATCACCCAGCCGGCCCCGCCGACCCCCGTTACGCCCGACACCCGACCCGGCATCGTCAAGCGGATGCTCGCCGGCTCGGCCGGCCGCAACCTCGGGCTGGTCATCGCCTTCGCGCTGTTGATCGTGGTGGGAATCCTCACCGCGGGCGACCGGTTCGCCAGTTTCGACAACTTCGTCACCATCATCCGCTTCGCCTCGATCGTCGGCGTGGTCTGCGTCGGAATGACCTTCGTCATCACGGCCGGAGGCATCGACCTGTCGGTAGGTTCCGTGGTGGGCCTGTCGAGCGTGGTGGCGAGCCTCACCGCGGTGCAGCTCGCCTCCGCGCAGTCGTCCTGGCTGCTGATCGTCGTGGTCGCGCTTCTCGTCGGCACCCTGGCCGGCTTCGTGAACGGCGTGGTGATCGCCTACGGAGGCGTCGTGGCGTTCATGGCGACGCTCGCCATGCTCGTGGGCGCGCGCGGCCTCGCCGAACTCATCTCGAACCGGTCGACCCAGATCGTGAACAACCAGGAATTTATGGGCTTCTTTCGCGCCGACCTGCTCGGCGTGCCCATTCTGATCTGGATCTTCATAATCGTGGCGGTGGCCGGCTGGATTCTGCTCAACCGCACCACCTTTGGCCGCCGCACCGTGGCCGTCGGCGGCAATGCCGAGGCGAGCCGCCTCGCCGGCATCAAGGTGAAGCGCCACATGGTGTACGTCTACATGCTCTCGGGCCTCACCGCCGGCATCGCCGGGGTCATGTTCCTCGGTCGCACCACGGTCGGTACCTCGACGCACGGCACGCTCCTTGAGCTCGACGTGATTGCGGCCGTCGTGGTGGGCGGCACCCTGCTCATCGGCGGCCGCGGCACCATCGTGGGATCCGTGCTCGGAATACTCATCTTCAGCACGCTCACCAACGTCTTCACCCAGAACAATCTCTCCACCTCGGTGCAGAACGTGGCGAAGGGCGTCATCATCGTGGCCGCCGTGCTGCTGCAACAGCGTTTCGCCTCCCGCGGCAGCCGCAGCAAGTGACCGTGCCGGGCAGCGGGGTGCCGGTGATCTTCGACGACGGGATCTGCGAGACCGCCCTGCCGCACGGTACCGAGGTGCAGACGGAGGTACTGATCGTCGGATCCGGCCCGGCCGGATCCGCCGCAGCCCTGTTTTTGTCCACCCTCGGCGTCGCCAACCTGATGATCACCAAATACCGGTGGACCGCCAACACGCCGCGCGCCCACATCACCAATCAGCGCACGATGGAGATTTTTCGCGACGTCGGCATTGAAACGGCGGTGCGGGCCGAGTCGACGCCGAACGAGATGATGGGTGACACGGTGTTCTGCACCTCGATCGCCGGCGAGGAACTTGGGCGCATTCTCACCTTCGGCACGCATCCGGGCCGGCACGCCGACTACGAACTGGCCTCGGCCGCCAGCATGTGCGACATTCCACAGACCTACCTCGAGCCCATCCTGGTGAAGAACGCCACCACACGGGGAACGCTGACCAGGTTCTCGACGGAGTACCTCTCCCACGTGCAAGACGCGGAGGGGGTGAGCGTGCGCGTACTGGACCGGCTTACGGGTCTCGAGTTCAGCATCCGTGCGAAGTATTTGATCGGCGCCGACGGAGCACGCTCCCAGGTCGCCGCCGACCTCGACCTGCCGATGGAAGGGGAGATGGATATCGCCGGCTCGATGAACATCACCTTCACCGCAGATATCACGCCCTTCGTGGGGCATCGCCCCTCGGTGCTGTACTGGGTGGTGCAGCCCGGGTCGAACATCGGCGGTATCGGAACGGGCCTGGTGCGCATGATCCGGCCGTGGAACCAGTGGCTCGTCGTCTGGGGCTACGACATCACGCAACCGGCGCCGGTGATCGATACGGCCGCGGCGACGCAGATCGTGCGCAATCTGCTCGGCCTGCCCGAGCTCGAGGTGGCGATCACCGGGACGTCGCTCTGGGGAAACAACGCCCAGTACGCCACCCGGCTGCAGCGCGGGCGGGTGTTCTGCGTGGGCGACGCGGTGCACAAGCATCCGCCGAGCAACGGGCTGGGATCGAACACGTCCATCCAGGACTCCTACAACCTCGCCTGGAAGCTCGCCGCCGTGCTGACCGGCACAGCCGGCCCCGAGCTGCTGGACACCTACTCCGAGGAGCGGGCACCGGTAGCGCGGCAGATCGTGTTGCGGGCCAACAAATCGGCTGGCGAGTTCGGCCAGCTGTTCGACGCCCTCGGCGTCACCGACGCCCGCACCGAATCGGAGATGATCCAGATGATGGAGGAACGAAAGGCGAACACCCCCGCTGGCGCAGCCAAACGCCAGGCTATCCAGAACGCGATGGAGGTGAAGAACTACGAGTTCAACGCGCACGGCGTCGAGATCGGACAGTTCTACGAATCGACCGCCATCATCGCCGACGGTTCGGCTCGCCCCGTGCCACGACGCGACCCGGAACTGTATTACCAGGCTTCGACCGTGCCGGGCTCCCGCCTGCCGCACGCCTGGGTGGGCGACAGCGCGCACAAGATCTCGACCCACGACCTCGCACCGTTCACGCAGTTCACAGTGATCACCGGAATCACCGGCTCAGCCTGGGCGGATGCCGCGGCCCGAGTGGGCGCGCGGCTCGGCGTGCGGCTCGAGACCGTGATCATCGGACCCGGGCAGCCGGTGACCGACCTGTACTTCGACTGGGCCCGACTGCGCGAAGTCGCCGAGGATGGCGCCCTGCTCGTACGGCCCGACAAGCACATCGGCTGGCGGTCGCACCGGCTCGCCGACGACCCCGAAGCCGTCCTGTTCGACGCGATGACCGCGCTGCTCGGTCGGGCGGACAGCCGGGCGGACAGTCGCGCGGACAGCCGGCCGGACCGCCGGCCCGACAATGTGCTGAACAACCTGGCTGCTGCGCCGGTCGGCGTGGCAGCCAGTGGGCGCCGCTCATGATGACCCCCGCCGCTTTCGCCCGTCTCGTGCGACTCCCGGCCGCGCTCACCGCGCCCGGCGACACCCTCGCCGGAGCCGCAGCCTCCGGGCGTTCCCTCGGACCGCACACCGTGCTGCTTCCACTCTGCTCCACCCTCATCTACTGGGCGGGCATGGCCCTGAACGACTACGCCGACCGGGCACTCGACGCGGTGGAGCGCCCGGAACGGCCGATTCCGGCCGGCGACGTGACACCAGCCGAGGCCCTCACGGTGGCCATCGTGCTCACCGCGTGCGGCGTCGGCATCGCAGCGCTGGCCGGCGGGCGGCAGGCCCTCGCCGTCGCACTCCCGCTCGCCGCGAGCGTCTGGGCCTATGACCTCGTATTCAAATCCACCTCGCTCGGCCCGGTCGCAATGGCCGGCACGCGACTGCTCGACGTGCTGCTCGGCGCCGCCTCGGTGCCGGCCGCCCTGCCCGCCGCGCTCACCGTGTTTACCCACACCCTCGGCACTACCACCCTCAGCCGCGACGAAGTTCACGGCTCGACGAGCCCCGTGGTGGGCACCCTGGCCGTCGCGGCCACGGCCTGCGCGGCCGTGGCCGCTGCCGCCGGCCCGGCACGGCGGCCCGCAAACGGATGGCTGCCCCGGGTCGTCGGGGCCTACTTCGCCATCGCCTACCTCGGCGCGGTGGCCCCCGCCCAGCTGCGGGCCCGCAACACCCGCGCGGCCGCGGACGTGCGCCGGGCGGTCGGAGCTTCGGTGATCGGAACGATCGGCCTGCAGGCGGCGCTCATCGCACGCTCCGGTTCCGTTAAAACCGGCCTCGCCGTCGCCACCCTGCTCCCGCTCGGCCGGCGCCTCACCCGACGG
The DNA here is from genome assembly GCF_004402315.1 of Cryobacterium sp. TMT1-3. Lineage (NCBI taxonomy): Bacteria > Bacillati > Actinomycetota > Actinomycetes > Micrococcales > Microbacteriaceae > Cryobacterium > Cryobacterium sp. TMT1-3. The sequence continues at coordinate 102,337 of NZ_SOFW01000040.1, read as the reverse complement.
GTATCAGCCACATGACCGGCGCGGGCTCCGGCGCGGCGATCACGCTCGCGCACCACCTCACCGGCGACGCAGCGACCTGGCTGGCGGCCGCCTGCATCGATGTGCAGCAGCATCCGTCAGCCATCACCCGGTACTTTCCCGCCGTGTCCCGGCGCTGCGGGCGGGTGCCGCTCTGGGCTGACGATGTGCGGGGACTGCGCCACGGCACGATCGACGACGCGGCTCGCGGCGTGCTGCTGGGCGCTCTCACCCCCATCGGCCCGGCGCTCGTCGAGCTGCTCGACGATCTGTACCAGCACGGCGATGCCGGCGAGAAGCGTGGCGTGCTGCGCGGGCTGCACCGGCTCGACACCGCAGAGCAACCGATCGGCCCGGCCCTGCTCCCGCTCGTCGACGACGCCCTGCGCACCAATGACGTGCGCCTGGTGGCAGCGGCCCTGCAACCGTATGGCGCACACTACCTCGGCCCCGACGCGTACCGCCAGGCCGTGGTCAAGTGCGTCTTCACCGGCGTGCCACTGAATGTCATAGCGAATCTCGCCGAGCGGCAGACCATCGAACTCGCCCGCATGCTCGTCGATCTCGCCCACGAACGCAGCGCCGCCGGCCGGGATATTCCCGACGATATTGCCGCCGTGGTCGCCGCCTTCCCCGAGTGCCTGCACCGCCCGGACCTTCCGGGGGCCCTGCTCGCTGAACTGCAGCCTCACATATATATAAGGAGTAACGACACATGCGCATCCTGGACCCGCACATTCACATGAGTTCCCGCACGACCGCCGACTATGAGGCCATGTACGGCGCCGGGGTGCGCGCGGTCGTGGAGCCGGCCTTCTGGCTCGGTCAGCCGCGCACGAGCGTCGACTCGTTCATCGACTACTTCGACGCCCTCGTCGGCTGGGAGCCGTTTCGGGCCAGCCAGTTCGGCATCCGCCACTTCTGCACGATCGGCCTCAACCCTAAGGAGGCCGGCGACCCGCGCCTGACCGGGGTGCTCGACATCATGCCGCGCTACCTGGAAAAGGACGGCGTCGTGGCGGTCGGCGAACTCGGCTACGACTCGATGACCCCGCAGGAAGACCACGCTTTCGCCGCGCAGCTCGCACTCGCCGTGGCGCACGAGCTGCCCGCACTCGTGCACACCCCGCACCGGGATAAGCTCGCCGGCACCCGCCGCACCCTCGACGTGGTGCGGGAGAGCGGCATCGCCCCCGGCATGGTCGTCGTGGACCACCTCAACGAGGTCACCGTGCCCGAGGTCGTCGATTCCGGCTGCTGGATGGGCTTCAGCATCTACCCCGACACCAAAATGGACCCCACCCGCATGGTCGCGGTGCTTCGCGACATCGGGCTCGACCGGGTGCTCGTCAACTCGGCCGCCGACTGGGGCCGCAGCGACCCCCTCACCACGCGCCGCACCGGCGAGGCCATGCTCGCCGCCGGCTTCGACGACGACGCGGTCGACCGCATCCTCTGGCGCAACCCGATGGAATTCTACGGCCAGAGCGGCCGCCTCGACCTCGACCCGACCGGGCAAGCGGATGCCGCCGCGCCCGCCGAATTCGCCGGCAATTCCATCATGCGCGGTGCCCGCGCATGACCGGCCCCACGCCGCTGCTCGTAATCGATGTCGCCGGGCTGACCCCGCGGCTGCTCGCCGTGATGCCGCACCTGCAGGGCGTCGCGGCCCGCGGCTTTTCGGCCGAGCTCGGCACCGTGCTGCCCGCCGTGACCTGCTCGGCGCAGTCCACCTTTCTCACCGGACTCACGCCGGCCGAACACGGAATCGTCGGCAACGGCTGGTACCTGCGCGATATCGGCGAGGTCAACCTCTGGCGCCAGCACAACCGGCTGGTCGGCGGAGCGAAGGTCTGGGAGACCGCTCGCCGCAGCAATCCCGGCTACCGGGTGGCGAACGTGTGCTGGTGGTACGCCATGGGGGCCACGACTGACGTCACGATCACCCCTCGCCCGGTCTATCACGCCGACGGACGCAAATCACCGGATGCCTACATCCACCCGCCAGAGCTGCACGACGAACTTGTGGCGAAACTCGGCGCCTTCCCGCTGTTCACCTACTGGGGTCCGACCGCGGGCTTGGCCTCCTCGAAGTGGATCGTGGGCGCGGCCCGGCACGTGTTGCCCGGCCACGACCTGACCCTGGTCTATGTGCCGCACCTCGACTACGACCTGCAGCGGTTCGGCCCCGACGACTCACGCTCCTTCGACGCCGCGCGTGAGCTCGACCGGGTTCTCGCCCCGCTGCTCGATGATGCGGCCGGGCTGGGCGTGACCGTCGTGGTGCTCAGCGAATACGGCATCACAAACGTCGACCAGCCCGTCGACGTGAACCGGATGCTGCGCCGCGAGGGGCTGCTCGAGGTTCAGACGAATGCGAGCGGGGAGCTGCTCGACCCCTGGACGTCGCGCGCTTTCGCCGTCGCCGACCACCAGATCGCGCACGTCTACGTGCAGAATCCCGCCGATCTTTCCCACGTGCGCGCACTGCTCGAAGCGCTGCCCGGCGTGGCCGAGGTGCTCGATGCTGAGGGTCAGGCCCGGTACGGCCTCGACCATGAGCGGAGTGGTGAGTTCGTGGTGGTGGCCGAGAAGCGGGCATGGTTCACCTACTACTACTGGCTTGACGACGCCCAAGCGCCGGACTTCGCGCGCGGCGTGGAGATTCACAAGAAACCCGGCTACGACCCGGCCGAGCTGTTCTTCGACCCCGACGACCGCTTCGTCAAGCTGCGAGCGGCCCGCAACCTGGCCAAAAAGAAGCTGGGGCTGCGCTACGCCATGCGCGTAGTGCCGCTCGATCCCTCCTGCGTGCGTGGTTCCCACGGGCGCCTGCCGGAGAGCGCCGCCGACGGCCCCGTGCTGCTCTGCTCCGACCCGGCTGCCGCCCGGGAGGTCATCGCCGCCACCGAGGTGCGCGACCTGCTCCTGCAGCTCGCCGGCCTCGCGGCGCCCGTTCCCGTCTAACCTGCTCCACCCGACCCGCTCGCGGCACTCGTTTGAGAACGTGGCACTCGTTCCAACGAGTGCCACGCAGGCGAACACGTGCCGCGAGGGTTCGGGTGGCACAGCAACGGCGCCCCTCACGGGGGCGCCGTTGTCGTGCCAGCGAGCGCTAGAAGCGCAGTTCGCGCAGGTAGTTGTAGCCCACCTCCGCGGTCTGCAACGCGGTCACGTCGGGCTGGTCGTTCTCGACCGCGTACAGCTTCACCGGGTGGGCGTCGAAGATGCGCGCGAAGTCGATCGTGCCGGTGCCGAGGTCGGCGAATCCGCCGGCCGCGTCGCGGTCCTTCACGTGGTACTCGAGCACTTTCTGCGGCGCATCCGTGATCACGTCGATCGCGAACTGCACCGGGTCGGCCGCGCCGACCCCCACACCGCCGGTCACAGCCCAGTACAGGTCCACCTCGAGGTGCACGAGCTTGGGGTCGAGCCGGGACGTGAAGACCTCCCACGGGGTGAGCCCGCCACCGAGGTCGGTCGTGAACTCGTGTGCGTGGTTGTGGTAGCCGTACTTGATCCCGGCTTTCTGCGCAACGGCTGCCTCGGCGTTCATCTGGTCAGCCCACCGGCGCCAGTCGTCGGCCACACTCGAAGCCAGATAGGGCACGTTCATGTACGTCTGGCCGAGGGTCACCGCGCCGGCGATCTTCGCCTGCAACGCAGCGGGCGAATTGCTGATGCCGTCGTGGCTCGAGCTCGGTGTGATGCCGAGCTCGTCGAGGTACGCCCGCATGGCCTCGGGGGTACGGCCGTAGAGCCCGGCCAGTTCCACCTTGGTATAGCCGTAGTCGGCGAGGGCCTCGAACGTGGCGTCGACGCCGTCGCCGCTCATGATCGAGCGCAGCGTGTACAGCTGGATGCTGATCAGTCCCGGCGGCACCTTGCGGCCCTTGCCGGGCTTGCCTCCCAAACCGTGGCCCGGGTGGCCGCCCGGCGCCGCCATGGCCGAGCTTGCGCCGGCCACGGCGAGGCCGGCACCGGCACCGGCCGCGAGTGCGCCGCGCAGAAAATTGCGGCGGTTGAGGTTCTTCTTGCCTTCGAGCGACTTGTTCAGTTCACTCGCTCCGTCAAATCCGAAACACATGGGAATACCTTTCCTGGGTGGTTAGTGCGAGGCAGAGATCAGTTGGAGCGCAGAACAACTTCGGCACTGCCGGTGAGCGGTCCCGAGGAGTCGCCGCCGGCATCCGTGTAGGAGGCGTTGAAGACGCCCGACAGATCGTCGGTCTCCGGGTTGTGGCCGGAAGGAACCGTGGTGGTGATGGTTCCGGTGCAGCCGCCGGAGGTGGTGATCGGGTGGCCGTGCGAGTCGTGACCCAGAATGTAGGTCACGGACACGAGCGAGCAGTCGACCGCCTGGTCGTCGGTCACGAGAATCTCGTAGGCCACCGTGTCGCCGAACTCGAAGTCCTGGCCGACGACCGGGGTGATGAAGGTCACGACCGGTGCCTGGTTGCCGACCTCGATCTCGACCTCGGCCGAGGCGAACCGACCGCGGTCCTTGCCGCCGGCATCCGTCACCTGCAGCGACGCGGTGAAGGCGCCGTCGGTCTCATAGGTGTGGGTGGGATTCTGTTCGCGCGAGTCGACTATTCCGTCGGACTCGAAGTCCCAGGCGTAGCTGAGCTTGTCGCCCTCCGGGTCGGCGGTTCCCTCGCTGGAGAACTCCACGGTGAGCGGTGACGCGCCCGCGGTGGGCGTGCCGGCGGCCATCGGGAGGGGCGAACGGTTGCCCTGGTCGCCCACGAAGTCGATGCGCGAGAGCTGCGCGTCGGGGTTCTGCGCGAAGTAGCCGTCGCCGTACTCGAGTACGTAGAGTGCGCCGTTCGGGCCGAACTCCATATCGATGGGGTTGTCGACGACGATCGAATCGACCACGGCCTCGATCTTGGCCAGCTCGCCGTCGGTGAGCGTCATGCCCTTGATATAGTCACGGGTCCACTCGTACATCATGGACACGCCGTCGTAATACTCGGGCCAGGCAACGGATGCCTTTCCCTTCGACTCCTTCTTGTCGAAGACATACGCGGGGCCGGCCATCGGGCCGATGCCCCCGGTTTCCAGCTGCGGGAACTCGGCGGACTCGCCGTAGCCGTACCAGACGTCGGGCTGCACCACGGGGGGCAGCTCGCGCAGGCCGGTGTTGCGGGGCGAGTCGTTCACGGGAGCGGCGCAGTCGAAGGGCGCTCCCGAGATGCCGGTGGCGAAGTCGAAGTCCACATAGGGCAGCTCCGCGGTGGCGCAGTACGGCCAGCCGTAGTTCGACGCCGCGGTGATGCTCGTCCACTTGCCGGTTCCGGCCGGTCCCCGCAGGGGGTCGGCGGTGCGGGCGTCGGGCGAGTAATCGGCCACGTAGAGCTCACCGGTTTTCTGGTTGAGCTCGATGCGGAACGGATTGCGCATGCCCATCACGTAGATTTCCGGCCGAGTGAGCTCAGTTCCCGGGGCGAACAGATTGCCCTCCGGAATGGTATAGCCGCCATCGACGCCGGGAGTGATACGCAAAATCTTGCCGCGCAGGTCATTGGTGTTGCCCGAACTGCGCTGCGCGTCGAAGGCCGGGTTGCTCTCGAGCCGCTCGTCGATGGGCGTGAAACCGTCGGACGAGAACGGGTTCGAATCGTCGCCGGTAGAGAGGTACAGGTTGCCGGCCGCATCGAAGACGATGTCACCGCCGACGTGGCAGCAGATGCCGCGATCCACGTCGACCTCCATGATGTTCTGCTCGCTCGCGAGGTCGAACACGGCGCCGTCGAACTGGAATCGGGACAGCGTGATCGAACCCTCGAACGGGGCGAAGTCCGCCGCCGTTCCGGTGGTCGGCGCGTCGCCTTCGTTCACGCCTACGGTGGCGGGGTCGTCGAGCGGCGTGTTCTGCGGAGCGGAGTAATACAGGTAGATCCAGTTGTTGCCCGGTGTGCCGAACTTCGGGTCGAGGGCGATGCTCTGCAGGCCCTCCTCGTCGTGCTGGTACACGTCGATCGTCGCGGCGAGCGTGTTGAGCCCCGTCGTTGCGTCGTTGAGCCAGATGTCACCGGCCCGGGTGGTGTGCAACACGTCGTTGTTGGGCAGCACGGCCAGGTCGAGCGGCTCGCCCGGGGTGGCGTCGAGGGTGACTTTCTGAAAGCTCGAGTCGGTGGGGGCCGTCGGGCTGGGTTTGCCGGGCTTGCCCGGGGGTGCTGTGTCACCGGGGGCGGCTGCGGCCGGTGTCGCGGTGAGGGCGGCGACCATCAGGGTGGCCATCACTACCCCCACGGGCAGTCGAAGTCCGTGCTTCGTGCGCATATCTGCTTCTCCTCGTTGAGATCACGGCCCAACTCGCAGGTGAGCGGGCCGCTGTCGCCACGGTAAGTGCACACTTCGGTGTCTGAATAACCGGAAGGACCTCGACGTATTTGCCGTTCGGTGCCCCGACCGGGCACCGGTCCCGCCTCGGAACGCGCCGCCGGGGCATCCGCTTGAGGGCAGCGAAGTGGAAACCCCCTTATTTTTGGTCTCCCGGGGTTTCGTGTTTGATGCCCTAGTCTGGGGGGTATGCCAGTGCCGGCACGACCCGCCTACCCGAACTCGTATGCCGACCTGCGCCTGTGGTTCGACGAAGAGTGGAAGTGCCTGGATTACCTCGACTGGCTGCGCTGGCCAAATGGTTTTCGGTGCCCGGCGTGTGCGCACGCCCACGGCTGGCGGGCGCCGGATGCGCGTTGGCGCTGCGCCGGGTGCGGCAAACGGGTCTCCGCCCTCGCCGGCACCATCTTTCACGGCACCCGCACCTCGCTCTTCGTCTGGTTCAGCGCCGCCTGGCTGCTCGTGAACAGCAAAACCGGGCTGTCGGCCAGCCAGCTGCACCGGGAGACCGAGCTTGGCTCGCTGCAGACTGCCTGGGCGATGCTGCACCGCTACCGCTCCGTCATGGTGCAACCGGGCCGGGACCGCCTGCGCGGCAATGTGGAGGTGGACGTGTCGTATCTCGGCGGCTCGGTTCCCGGGCGGGGTGCGCTGAGCCGGGTTCTGTTTGCGGTGGCGGTCGAAGTGGATGCCGACGGTCTCGGCCGCGCGCGCGTCGCGGTGATCCCCGCCGCCGGCACCGCGCAGCTGGCCGCGTTCCTGCTGGATTCGGTCGAGCCGGGCAGCCGGGTCGTGACCCACGACTGGTCGGCGTACCCCGCCGGCATCCGGGACCGGTACGCCCACGTGGCCCGACCGACCCTGACGCCCGGTGCCCCCACCCGCCAGGTGCTTCCGGCCGTGCGTCGCGTGGTGTTCCAGGCGAACCGCTGGCTGATGGGACCGCGCCAGGGCGCGGTCAGCGCTGAGCACCTGCCCGCCTATGTTGACGAATGGGTGTTTCGGTTCAACCGGCGGCATTCGGTCAGTCGCGGTCAGCTGTTCTACGCGCTGCTGGGCTACGCCGTGGCCGGGCAGCCCGTCACCTACCAATCGCTATTGAAAACGGGGCGCACCCGGCCCGGCGCCGTGGCGGCTGGGGTGGTCCCGCCGGCCGAGGCGGCGACCCAGGCGGGGTCGCCGTTGCTGCCGTGGCGCTGACCGACGCGGGCGATGTGGGCGGCCGGTGCCGCGGCATCCGCTTGGAAAGTACCGGAGTTCGAATGATTCGTGTGGTTGAATTGCCTGATGGTCGACATAAGTCACGTCAACGCCCTTGGTTCGGCCGGAGCGAGTGACCTTTTTCAGGTGTTGCGCGACGGACAACCGCGTACCCGCACGGAACTCGCCGACCTGTCGGGCCTGGCCCGATCCACCGTTGCTCTGCGCGTCGACGCCCTTACCCGCCTCGGCCTGGTCGGCCCGGCCGGAAACGCCACGTCGACCGGGGGACGACCGTCGTCGCAATTCGCCCTGCAGTCCGGCAACAAGTTCGTGCTGGCGGTAGATATCGGTGCAAGCCACATTCGGATCGCGCTGAGTGACCTCGGCGGAAGCACCCTCGTGCAGGACTCCACCTCTCTCGAAATCTCGGAGGGCCCTGAGGTCGTGCTGAACTGGGTGATCGACGCCGGCGCGCGGTTGTTCAGCGACAGCAAACGATCCACGGCTGACCTGCTCGCGATCGGCGTGGGCCTGCCCGGCCCGGTCGAGCACCGAAGCGGGCGCCCGATCAACCCGCCGATCATGCCGGGCTGGGACCGCTTCGACGTGCCCGGCTGGCTTCAACAGCGCTTTCGGGTTCCCGTGCTTGTCGACAACGACGTGAACCTCATGGCGCTCGGCGAACGGGAATTCGCCTGGTCGGGCACCGACCACCTCATCTTCATGAAGGTTGCCACCGGCATCGGCGCCGGCGTCATCTCCGGTGGCTACCTGCAACGCGGGGCGCAGGGTATCGCCGGTGACCTCGGGCACGTGCAGATCGCCCGTGGTGCCGGCGTGCCCTGCCGATGCGGCAACGATGGCTGCCTCGAAGCCGTCGCCTCCGGGGCGGCGCTGACCCGCCTGCTCGCCGCCGAGGGCCTGCCGGTGACCACGAGCCAGCACGTGGTCGACCTCGTGAAACAGGGCAACCTCGAGGCGATCCGGGCCGTGCGTCAGGCCGGGCGGGACATGGGGGAGGTGCTCACCATGTGCGTCAACCTGATCAATCCCTCGGTCATCGTGCTCGGCGGGTCGATGGCCCAGGCCGGGGAGCATCTGATCGCGGGGGTGCGGGAAATCGTCTATTCACGCTCCAACCCGCTCGCCACCCAGCATCTGCAGATCACCCAGTCCAGCGCCGGGCCCAATGCGGCCATTCTGGGCGCGAGCATGCTCGCCATCCACCACGCGCTGTCCCCGGACCGCATCGAGGCCATGGTGGCGTCGCTCGCCGGCTGACCCGTTCCATGGCCGCCGGCTGACCCGTTCTGTTCGCCGGCTGATCCGTTCTGTTCGCCGGAAGGCCCGGGATCAGGCGAGCGCGTGCGCCGCGTACCGGGCGCGGATGATCGGGCGAAAGTCGGGCGTCGGCTCGGCCGCGCTGGTCGCCGCCCAGGCCGGTCGGGTGCCGCTGAGGGCCCAGGCCGCCTGCACGGCGGCGCCGTCAGCGACATCTTCGCCGGGTGCCCGTACCACGACCGGGGCGGCGAACACCTGCGCCGCACTGGCGCGCACGGCCGGGTCGGCCTCCCGAATGACCACCGTACAACTCCGTGTCGACGAATCGACCCCGGCAACCAGCGACGTGACTTTCTCCGTTCTGAGCTTCAGGGCGCATGACTCCTGCAATCTGCGCGGCCGCCCGGCGACTTCGGCGTAAACACGCGGGTGCCAAAGTCGCCGGCCGGAATTTGCAGGAGTCATGCGCGAGGTGGGGCTAATTCAGGAAATCGGGGGCGGGAGCTCTTGCTCGGCCCCGATGTTACGGGGCGCGCGGGGGCGAACGCGGGCGGATTTCCTGAATTAGCCCCCGAGGCATCCGGTGCGGGCCGACGGCAGGGAGCTACCGCGCGCCGAGCAGGTGCTCGAGGGCCAGCTGCTGCAGGTGTACGAAGCCGAAGCCCCGGCCGCCGAAGTATGCCTCGGTCTCGAAGTCTTCATACGCGCTGCGGTCGGCGAGCAGGTCGTCGTAGCTTTCCCCGGCGCCGAGGGTGGTGTTGGCCAGCTCCGGCACCCGCGACGCGGCGAGGGCTGCCTGCACCTCGGGGTCGGCGCGGAACGACGCGGCACGCTGCTTGACCAGTAGATAGGTGCGCATGTTGGCGGCGGCCGAGGTCCAGACCCCGGCGACGTCTTCGGTGCGGCTGGGCTTGTAGTCGAAGTGACGCGGCCCGGTGTAGGTCTGGCCTCCGTCTGGGCCGCCGTTTTCGAGCAGGTCCACGAGCGCGAACGCGTTCTGCAGGTCGCCGTGGCCGAACACGAGGTCCTGGTCGTACTTGATGCCGCGCTGGCCGTTCAGGTCGATGTGGAACAGCTTGCCCTGGTACAGCGCCTGGGCGATGCCGGCGGCAAAGTTGAGTCCGGCCATCTGCTCGTGCCCGACCTCGGGGTTCACGCCGACCATGTCGGGGCGCTCAAGGGTCTCGATGAAGGCCATCGCATGGCCGACGGTCGGCAGCAGAATATCGCCGCGTGGTTCGTTGGGTTTGGGCTCAATGGCGAAACGGATGTCGTAACCCTTATCGGTGACATAGTCTCCGAGCAGGTTGACGGCCTCGCGATACCGTTCGAGCGCCGAACGGATGTCCTTGGCCGCGTCATACTCGGCGCCCTCCCGGCCGCCCCACATGACGAACGTCTTCGCGCCGAGCTCGGCGGCCAGGTCGATATTGCGCAGCACCTTGCGCAGTGCGAAGCGGCGCACGGCCCGGTCGTTGGAGGTGAAGCCGCCGTCCTTGAAGACCGGCGCGCTGAACAGGTTGGTGGTGACCATCGGAATGACGAGGCCGGTGTCGGCGAGCGCCTGCTTGAGGCGCTCGATCTGCGACTGGCGCGCGGCATCCGTTGAACCGAAATCGAACAGGTCGTCGTCATGAAAGGTGAGTCCGTAGGCGCCGAGCTCGGCCAGATTGGTCACCGCGTCGACGACGTCGAGTTTCGGCCGGGTGGGTCCACCGAACGGGTCGCTGCCGTCGTAGCCGACGGTCCACAGCCCGAAGGAGAATTTGTCGTCACGGGTGGGGGTCAGGCTCAGGTTGCTCAAGGTCATATCGGTACGTCCAATCAGCTGCAGTGATGATTTGTTGGTTTGTACAACATATCGCATTATTGGGTGCGGCGACGATTTTTTTGAGCGGATGCTACGCGTGGTCGCGCCAGCTGTGCTCCGGAGAATAACCGAGCAGGCGGCGAGCCTTGTCGATGCCGAGCAGGGTCTCGTGTTCGGTCACCGGGCGGGTGAACCCGACCCGCGGAAAGACCTGGGCGGCCAGGTCGGAGCTTGATCGGTTTGACACCGTATCGGCCGCGGCAATGATGAAGGTCTCGAACCCCGCACCGGCGGTGGCCAGCGCGCGCGAAACGGCCTGGGCGCCGTCCCGCCCGTCAATGTAGCCCCACAGGTTCCATTTGCGGGTGCGGGGGTCCTCGTCGTAGCCGGCGAAGGCGGCGTAGTCCTCCGGGTCCATCACGTTGGAGAAGCGCAGGGCGGTCACGCTCAGCGTTGGGTCCCAGCGCACCAGCTGGATGGCCAATTGTTCCTCGAGGTGTTTGACCAGGGAATAGGTGCTTTCCGGCCGGGCCGCATACTCCTCGTCGACCGGCAGGTAGGGCGGGTCGAGGTTGAACGGCAGGCCGAGCACCGTCTCGCTCGAGGCGTACACGATGCGCGGAATGCCGGTGCGGCGAGCCGCCTGGAACACGTTGTAGCTCGTGAGCATATTGTTGTGGAACGTCGCCACATCAGAGCGGATGCCCGGGGCCGGTACGGCCGCCAGATGAACGAGAGCGTCGAAACCGGTCGCGGTGTCGTCAACACCGTGGAACGCATCGAGAACCTCGCCGTAGTTGGTGAGGTCGATGCTGAGAAAACCAGGCCCGCGAGTACCGGCCTGATCCAGGTTGAGTACTTCGTGGCCCTCCCCGGCAAGTCGTGCGACGACGCTGCGGCCGAGTTTTCCGCTTCCTCCGGTGACGATGATTCTCATGCGATACTCCTGGGGGCTCGACGGGTTTGTAGGCTGGGGCGACGTATCACGATGGTCTGCGGTCCGTTTGAACGGCCCGTGAGACCCGACACGAACAGAGGAATCCTGTGCAGGGCACCAACCACGACGATCTCCGTCGCCACAATCTGTCGATCATCCTGCGCCTGGTGCACCGCAACGGTGCTGCGTCGCGCGCCGAACTGACCCGGGTGACCGGCCTCAACCGGTCGACCGTCGGTGACCTCGTTTCTGAACTGGCATCCCGCGACCTGGTCGAGGAGCGTGCTCCCGATCCAACCCGGCTGGCCGGCCGGCCCAGTCCGATCGTCGCCGCGAGCGATCGCGTGGTGGCCATTGCGGTGAATCCGGAGGTTGACGCGATCACCGTGGGAGTCGTCGCCCTGAGCGGCGTCGTGCACCGGCGCATCCGCTGGGCCACGTCGTCGTCGCCGAGTGTTGCCGAGGCCGTGCGCATCACCGCGAACATCGTCGCCGAGCTGCGCGCGAGCCCCGCCGAATATTCCATAATCGGAATAGGAGTGGCGGTGCCCGGCCTCGTGCGGGCGAGCGACGGCCTCGTGCGCCATGCCCCGCACCTCGGCTGGGTCGACGAGCCTCTCGGCGACCTGCTGGCCCGGGCGACGGGCCTGCCGGTCGTGGCGGCCAACGATGCGAGCCTCGGCGTCACGGCCGAGCACTACTTCGGTGCCGGCCGGGGCCTGACCGACCTGATCTATCTCAACGGCGGGTCGAGCGGCATCGGCGGCGGACTCGTCGTCGGGGGAGTCGCCGCCACGGGACGGGCCGGCTACGCGGGGGAGTTCGGCCACACCCGGGTGAGCGCGGGGACCGACACCGATTCGGCCGGCCTCGCCGGCACCCTCGAAGCCGAAGTCACCCGCGGAGCCCTGCTCGCGGCGCTCGGCTTGTCGGCTTCAGAAACGGATGCTGACGCCCTCGAACGCGCGCTGCTCGCCTCCGACCGGCCCGCCGTGCGCGCCCTGGTCAACCGGCAGCTCGATTGTCTGGCCGTGGCCCTGGCCGGCGCGGTCAACGTGCTCAACCCGCAGCTGATCGTGCTCGGCGGCTTTCTCGCGGCGTTGCAGGCGGTCGACCCTGACCGGCTGAACGTCGCCGTCGCCGCGTTGACCCTGCCGGCGGCATTCGCTGACCTGACCATCAGGCCGACCGTGCTCGGCTCGAACCTGCTCATGATCGGGGCGGCTGAACTCGCTTTTGAGGCGTTGTTGCTGAACCCGAAGCGAGAGCGCGGGAATACTGCGGGTCTGCGTGCGCTTGGTCCTAGGGTGGCCGACACCGTTACCGACACCGTCGCCCCCGCTCCTGCCGGGCCCGACCCGGCTCCCCGATCCAGCCCGCAGACCAGCCCGCAGACCAGCCCGCAGACCAGCCCGCAGACCAGCCCGCAGACCAGCCCGCAGACCAGCCCGCAGACCAGCCCGCAGACCAGCCAAGGACATCCGCTTTCGTGATTACTGCCAGTATCCCCGTGGTTAGCGCCGCGCAACTCACCTCCACCGCCGCGCACCCCGGGGACAAACTGACTCGCCGCCAGCGCATCGTCTACATTCTCATTCTCGGCGCGCTCACCGCGCTCGGCCCGTTCACCATCGACCTGTACCTGCCGGCGTTCCCCACCCTGGAAAGCGAATTCGGTGTGCTGCCCTCGGTCATTCAGCTCACCCTGACCGGAACCATGATCGGTTTCGGCTTCGGGCAGCTGGTCGTGGGGCCGTGGAGCGACAAGGTCGGTCGCCGGCTGCCGCTCATGCTGGCGACCGGCGTGCACATTCTCGCCTGTGTCGGCGCTGCTCTCTCGAACGAGATCGTCATGCTCGCGGTGTTCCGGGTGCTGCAGGGGTTTGGAGCCGCGGCCGGCGCTGTCGTGGCGATGGCGATGGTGCGCGACCTGTTCGGTGGCAAGCCACTCGTGCGCATGCTCTCCCGCCTCGCGCTGGTCAGTGGACTCGCGCCGGTGCTGGCTCCGGTGATCGGGTCGCAGCTGCTGCTCGTCATGAACTGGCGCGGCATCTTCTGGGTGCTCGCCGCCTACGGCGTCATCGTGATTCTGGCGGTCGCCTTCTGGATTGTGGAGACCCTGCCCGAGAGCGAACGGCATGCCAAGGGGCACAACACCCTGGGCCAGCGCTACAAGGCGGTGCTGAGCGACCGCACCTTCGTCGGTGTGGCCATTATCGGCGCGATGACCTTCACCGGACTGTTCTCGTACCTGTCGGCGTCACCGTTTCTGTTTCAGGATGTGTACGCGTTCAGCCCGCAGGAGTACGGTCTGCTGTTCGCCGTCAACTCCCTCGGCGTGGTCACCGGGGTGCAGCTGAGCTCGCGGCTGATGCACCGGTTCAATATTGGGCCGCAGTGGATCCTCTCGGTCTCCACGGTCGTACTGGCCATCACCGCCGGGGCGATCATGCTGCTCGATGTGGCCGGAATGGGCCTGTGGGGCACCCTCGTGCCGCTCTGGTTCTTCATCGCGGCCTGCGGCTTCACGCTGCCCAGCGTGCAGGTCATCGCCCTCAACGCCCATGGTCATGAGGCCGGCACGGCGGCGTCGCTGCTCGGCGCGGCCAACTTCGGGGTGGCTGGTCTGATCTCGCCGATCGTGGGCGTACTCGGGGTGGGAACGTCGATACCGATGGCATCCGTTATGGGCGTCACCGCGGTGATCTCGATTCTCTCACTCTGGCTCATTGTGCGCCCGAGCCGCGTTCCGGCACTCGCCCGCTGAGTCGGCCCGCCCCGTCGTTCGCCGCCCGGGCCCATGTTGCGGCCCTGGGCCCAGTTTATAAACTGGGCCCTGGGACGGGGCCCGGGCCCCGTCCCAGGCTGTGGCCGGGCCCATGTTGTGCAACCGGGCCCATGTTCTATCGTGGTCCCGCTTTCCGGGCCCGGGCCCGGAAAATAAGAGGGGGAGCGGATGGTGGCACGGCCGGTTGCGGGCCCGATTGTGGCCGGCTCCTCTACTATGGCGGGATGAGTAAACCGGAACGCGCCGCAGACCCCGCTGCCCGCCGCATCTCCCGTCGCTGGCCCCTCATCAGCGGGTTTTCCGCCGTGGCACTCGCTGCCCTGCTCGGCCTCGTCGTGGTCGTGCGCGCCAACGGAATCGCCCTCGAGGTGGACACCGAGTGGATGGACGAGATCATCGAGCACCGCTCGCCGATCTGGGAGATTCCCTCGCTGTTCATGAACGCCCTGGGCGGTGGTCTGTTCGGTGTGCTCGTCGTACCGCTCGCCGTCACCCTCATCGTCGTGCTCATCAAACGGCCCTGGGCGGCCGGGTACTACGTCATGGCAACAGTGCTGAGTGCGGGCGGTGTGCAGCTGCTCAAGCAGGTGTTCGGGCGCGCGCGCCCCGAGGATATGCTGGTCACCTCTGATTTCGGGTCGTTTCCCTCCGGTCATGTCGCGAACGCGGCGACCATGGCGGTCTGCCTCTTAATCATCTTTCCGCGGCTGTGGGTGGCACTCACCGGCGCCGCCTACACGATCGTGATGCTGCTCAGCCGCACCTATTTGGGCGCGCACTGGCTCACCGACACCATCGGCGGGTTGCTGCTCGGCGCCGGGGTTGCCATCGTGTTGTGGGCTCCGGTCGCCGCCAAGCTCGACGGTGAACGTGAACTTGCCGCTCGGCGCCGGCTCGAGCGACTACGTCACAAAGAGACCACAGCCTGACGGATGCGCCGAGCGCCGCCCGCAGACGTGTCGAGAATCAGCGCCGGGCGACCGCGTGACGAGGTCGGGCCGCGGTCACGAGACGCCCTGGCGGGCTGCCCGTCGCGCGCGCCGGCGCACCAGCTGGGGTCGGAGGCGGCCGAGATCGGCCATGGTGAGCGGGTCTGGGGGGCGCAGGACCGCGACCCCGAGCGTGTCGACGAGCTCTTCCAGGCCTGATCGAGGCCAGACCTGGCCGCGCAGGCGCAACAGCACCTCGCCGGCGGAGTCGAGCAGATACAGGTGGGTAAGCGTGTCGAGCGTTCCGCTCTGGTACAGGTTGACGAGTACGACACTGGCGATCGCGCTGGTATCGAACGCGGTCACCCGACCCAGCAGGTTGCGGCTCTCCACCCGCGCGGCGGTGACGGTGACGGTCATCCTGCGCACCCCGCACACGGCCACGACGGCCAGAATGGTCAGCCCGAGCTGAACGGTGGCCACGAACATCCAGGTGTTTCGGGGGATGGTGAGCCAGTACAGCACGAGCAGCAGGGGGAGCAGCAAGGACAACGCGGCAATCAGCGCCCGGGCTACCAGCTGCTTTCTGGGTCGCAGAACGTGCAGATCTGCCGGTTCAAGCCCCTCGCGCACCATGTATTTCGTATTCCCCCAGGGTTTGAGTATCGCGCACTTGGGGCGGTATTTCTGTACTCCGCCGCGGGGGTAGACGAATCCGTCTAGATCGAGTAGTAGCCGACGCCCGGAAATCACGAGAACCGATGGTCGGCCCGGCGTAGAGTTAGCTCCGTGCATTCCCGGGCCGTCCGCGTACGCGGCAACACAGCAAAGCGGTACCGCCTCCATCCGGCGCAGGTCGTCGTCACCGGCTTTGCCCTCACCATTCTGGTCGGCACCGCGCTGCTCATGCTGCCGACCGCCCGGGTAGGACCCGGCGGAGCCTCGTTCCTGGAGGCGCTGTTCACCGCGACCAGCGCCGTGTGCGTCACCGGGCTGACGGTCGTCGACACGGCGGTTTTTTGGACGTCGTTCGGTCAGGTGGTGATCCTGCTGCTCATTCAGATCGGCGGCTTCGGCATCATGTCCTTCGCCTCCGTCGTGGGCCTCGCGATCGCCCGCAAGCTGTCCCTTCGCTCCCGCATCACGGCCGCAGCCGAAACCAAAAGCGTCGGACTCGAAGACGTGAAGGGGCTCGTGTTCGGTGTCGTGCGCATCTCGCTCGCCATCGAGGCCACAGTGGCGGTGCTGCTCGCACTACGCTTCATGCTCGGCTACGGCGAACCGGTCGGCCGCGCCATCTGGCTGGGAATCTTCCATTCCGTATCCAGTTTCAACAACGCGGGCTTCGCCCTGTTCAGCGACAACCTCATGGGCTACGCGACGGATGCCTGGATCTGCCTGCCCATCTGCGCCGCGATCATTTTGGGTGGGCTGGGCTTCCCCGTGATCGTGCAGCTACGGCGGCACCTGCGCGCGCGCCCGTTCAGCTGGTCGATTCGCACCTGGACCATGAACACCCGCATCGTCATCACCGGCACCCTCGTGCTGCTCATTCTTGGAACGGCATATATCACCGCCGTGGAATGGTCGAATCCGAATACGCTCGGCGCCCTGGACTGGCCCGGCAAGCTGCTGGTCGGATTCTTCCAGTCCGTGCAGACGCGCACCGCCGGTTTCAACAGCGTCGATATCGCCGACCTCGACTCGGCCACCCTGCTCGGTATGGACGTTCTGATGCTGATCGGTGGTGGCCCGGCCGGTACCGCCGGCGGGATCAAGATCACGACCTTCGCCGTGCTGTTCTTCATTCTCTACACCGAGGTGCGCGGCCAGGTCGCTGTCAACGTCTTCGGCAAGCGGCTCTCCCGGGCGGTGCACCGGGAAGCCATCACGATCGCCCTGCTCGCCGTCGGGGTGATCATCGCCGCGACGGCGGCCCTCATGCTCATGACGGACATCTCGCTCGATGCCCTGCTGTTCGAAGCGATCAGTGCCTTCGCCACTGTGGGGCTATCGACCGGAATCACAGCGGGATTACCGTGGGAAGGGCAGGTCATCCTGATCCTGCTCATGTTCATCGGCCGGCTCGGACCCATCACGTTCGCCTCGGCCATTGCCCTGCGCGAACGGCACACCACCTACGAACTCCCCAAGGAAAGGCCGATCATTGGCTAAATATTCGCTGTTCGGGCATCGCGACCCCGCTCGCCTCGCCGAAGCGGAATCGGTTGTCGTGATTGGCCTGGGACGGTTCGGCAGTGCTCTCGCCCTCGAGCTCATGAAGAGCGGTACCGAGGTGCTCGGTATCGATGGCGACGAGGAGGTCGTGCAGCTGCACAACCGGCTGCTCACCCACGTGGTGCGCGCCGACTCCACCAAGGAGGCGACCCTGCGGGAGCTCTCGGTGCCTGACTTCTCCAGCGTGGTCGTGGCCATCGGCGGTGATATTCAGGCGAATATCCTCACCGCGTCGCTGCTGCTCAAGCTCGGCATCCCCAATATCTGGGCCAAGGCGGTCAGCGATCCGCACGGTGAAATTCTCACCCAGCTGGGAGTGCACCACGTCATCTCGCCGGAGAAGGACATGGGGCAGCGGGTTGCCCACCTGGTGCGCGGTGCCATGCAGGACTACATCGAGATCGGCGAGAACTTCGCCCTGGTCAAGACGGCTCCGCCGCGCTCCCTGATCGGTATGCCGCTCGGCGAGGCCAAGGTGCGTGCCCGCTACGGTGTCACCGTGACCGCGTTCCACCGGCCGGGCCGAGGCTGGAGCTACACCTCACTCGACACCGTGATCGAGGACGGCGACATCATTCTCATCGCCGGGGAGTCCGCGCGGGTCGAAGAGTACAGCCTGATGCGGTGAGCGATCCCTTCACTTTTCTAGCGGATGCCCCGCTCGGCACCCGCGTCGTCGTGCGCACCCGCATCCCGGGTGGCTACACCGACGCGCTCGGATTTCTGCGGGAGCGGAGCGCGGCATCCGTTTCGGTGGAGACCAAACGCGGCCTGGTCACGCTCGCGATGCAGGACGTGGTGGCTGCCAAGCTCGTGCCGCCCGCGCCGCCGCCGCGGCTACGACGGGGTTAAGCTTCCGGGGCGTTGTTGGTGCTGACCTCGTCGTCGAGGGCCGCGGGGCTGGGCTGCGCGGTCCAGTCGCTGCCGAGGTTGACGACGCAGAGGTGCGGGCCCACGAAGGGGCGCAGCGTAACCGCCGTGTCGTCCTGGCCGAGCGTGCGGGCCGCCCGTTGAATGAGCCCGAGGTGCACGGAGCAGACCACGGTGGGGTTCTCACGGGCCGCCTCGCGAAACGGGCAGGTCGTGAGTGCGATCGATTGCTGTTCCTCATTGAGTTGCGGAGCGAATTCGAGCCGCTCGAGCAGGTCGACCAGCGGTGCGGCGCCCGTGCCGCTTGAGGTGGCAAGGCCGCCGGCGAAGGCCTCCGACCATTTCTCGCCCGCCCGAATGGCCCGGGCCCGGCCGCCGTCGTCATCCTCGGCGAGCACGCTGGCGAGGGCATGGCTGAGCTGGTTTTGCGGGTTGCCCTGGGCGGCGACCACGGCGGTGAAGCGGATGCGCGGCCGCCCGCGCTGGCCGGACCGGTCGGGCTCGCGTTCAATCAGCCGGGCGGCCAGCAGCTGGTCGAGGTGGAACCGGGCGGTGGTGACGTGCAGGTTCATTTGGGCGGCGACATCCGCTGCGCTCTGCGGCACGCCGGAGGCAACCAGAAAGTCGAGCACGCTGCGCCGGATCGGCGACGCGAGCGCGGCATGCCAGGCGGGAGTGCGTTCTTCGGAGTCCACGCTTCAACAGTAGCCCTGATTTGCGAGTAGTAGTGTGCTCTTAATCAGGCTGGACTCACAGAACGATGCGCAGCGGCTCCTCGAGCAGGGCGACGAGGTCGCGCAGGAACGCGGCCGCGACGGCCCCGTCGAGCACCCGATGATCGACGGTGAGGGTGATCTTGACCGTGGGAACGGTCACCAGAATGCCGTCCCGCACGGCGGGCACGTCGGTTGCCGCGCCGATCGCCAGGATTCCGGCTTCCGGCGGGTTCAACACGGCCGTGAAGGAGTCGATGCCGAACATGCCGAGGTTGCTGATGGTGAAGGTTCCGCCGGTCATCTGCCCCAGGGACAGGCCGCCGCTGCGTGCCAGGCCGGCCAGTGCGCGGGTCTCCACGGCGATGGCGCCGAGCGGCTTCTGGTCGGCATCGGCGACGACGGGAACGAGCAGCCCGTCGTCGGTCGCGACGGCCACGCCCACGTTGACGTGCTGGTGGCGCCGGATGACACCGTCGCCCCAGGACGCGTTGACTTCGGGGTGCGCGCGCAGTGCGACCGCGCTGGCCCGCACGAACAGGTCGTTCAGGCTCACCTTGGTGCCGAGCGCGGCGAGCGACTCGTTGACGTCGGCGCGGAAGGCGACGAGGCGTTCCACGTTGACGACGCTGGTGAGGAAGAAGTGCGGCACGGCCTGGCTCTCGGTGAGTCGGCGGGCCGTGACGGCACGAATGCGGCTGACCGGCACGTCGACGGACTCGTTCGCACCGGATGCCGCGGCGGATGTGGCGACGACGGGTGCCGGAGCGGCGGCCTTCGCCGGAGCCGTCTGCTGCTTCGCGATGGCCGAATCCACGTCGGTGCGCGTGATCCGGCCCTGCGGGCCGGTGCCGGTCAGGGTGTGCAGGTCGATGCCGTGCTCGCGGCCGATCTTGCGGGCCAGCGGCGAGGTACGCAGCTCGCCGGTGGGTGCGGGCGAGGTACGCAGCTCGCCCGTGGGTGCGGGCGAGGTACGCAGCTCGCCGGTGGGTGCGGGCGAGGCACGCAGCTCGCCGGTGGGGGTTGGCGTGGCGGGGGCTGCGGCAGCCGCGGCTGCAGCCACGACGGGAGCGGGGGCATCCGCTGGGGGAGCCACGACGACAGCCGGCGCTGCGACAGCCGGCGCTGCGGGCGCCGCGTCACCCGTGACGATATTGCTGCCGTCGCCGATGCGGGCCACCGGCTCACCGATGGGCACGAGGGCGCCGGCGGCCACGAGGTGTTGCTCGAGGATGCCGTTGTCGAAGGCTTCGAGATCCATCGTGGCCTTGTCGGTCTCGATCTCGGCGAGCACATCGCCCTTGTGGATCTCGTCGCCGACCTGCTTCATCCAACGGCTGAGTTCGCCCTCCTCCATGGTGTCGGAGAGGCGGGGCATGATGACGTCGGGCATGGCCGGCTCCTACTTGTCGTTCGGGGTGGAGGAAATATTGAGCACGTCGCGCACCACGCGGGCGAGGTCGGCGGCGCTGGGCAGCGCGGCACGCTCGAGCGATTTGGCGTAGGGCAGCGGCACCTCGGCGGCGGCGACGCGGCGCACCGGGGCGTCGAGAAAGTCGAAGACGCCCTCGCCGATGGTCGCCGAGATCTCGGCGCCGATGCCGTAGCTGAGCCAGTCGTCTTCGAAGACGACGGCGTGGCCGGTCTTGCGAACCGAGCCGCAGATGGTGTCGCGGTCGAGCGGACGGAGGCTGCGCAGGTCGACGACCTCGATCGAGAGGCCCTCGGCTTCGAGCTGGTGGGCCACCTCGAGGGCGGTCGTTGTACCGCGTGAATAGCTCACAATGGTGAGGTCGGTGCCGGTCTTGACGACGGCGGCCTTGCCGATCTCGGCGACCTGCTCGCCATCGGGCACTTCGCCCTTGGTGCTGTAGAGCGAGAGGTTCTCCAGAAAGATCACCGGGTCGTCATCACGAATGGCCGCGGTGAGCAGCGCCTTGGCGTCGGCCGGGGTCGACGGGGCCACGACCTTGAGCCCGGGAATGTGCGCGTACCAGACCTCGAGGTTTTGCGAGTGGGTGGCGGCGAGCTGCTGGCCGCCGCCGCCGGGCATACGAATGACCAGCGGAATGGAGACCTGCCCGGCGAACATCGATCGCATCTTGGCGGCGTGGTTCACGATCTGATCGATCGCGATGAGGCTGAAGTTGATGGTCATGATCTCGACCACGGGCCGCATGCCGAGCATGGCGGCGCCGAGGGCGGCGCCCACGAAACCTTCTTCGGCGATCGGCGCGTCGAGCACCCGCTCGGGTCCGAAGTCTTCGAGCAGGCCGGCGGTGATCTTGTAGGACCCCTCAAACACGCCGATCTCTTCGCCGATGAGAAAGACCTTGTCGTCGTGTTCGAGCTCGGCGCGCAGGGTTTCGTTGAGCGCCTGGCGGTAGGTGATCGTGCGGGTGGCGGGTGCTACTTTGTCAGTCACAGTGCGTCCATAACGGGTTCTCCGGGCAGAGCGGATGGCGCGTTCGCCACCGCGGTCGCGTACACGTACGCGAACAGGTCCTTGGGGTCGGGCTCCGGGCTTTCCTCGGCGAAGGTGACCGCCTCGGTGACCCGCGCATCGGCGGCCTCGTCGATGGCGGCGGCATCCGCTTCGCTGAGCACGCCGGCCGTGATCAGCTCGGTGCGAAAGCTCGGCACCGGGTCGGACTGCTGGGCGATCGTGGTGTCTTCGCTCGAGCGGTACCGGGCCGGGTCGACCACGGAGTGGCCGCGCAGCCGGTAACACATGACCTCGAGCAGCACCGGTTGGCGCGTCTCGCGGGCTTGCTTCAGGGCGTCGCGGGCGGCATCGCGCACGGCGAGCACATCGTCGCCGTCGACCCGCACGCCGGGCATGCGGTACGAGGCGGCCCGCTTGTACAATTCCGGTTCAGCGGATGCCTTCTCCACCGTTGTTCCCATGCCGAGCCCATTGTTGACGATCACGTAGACGATTGGCAGCTTCCACAGCCCGGCGAGGTTGAGCGATTCGTGGAACGCACCGATATTGGTGGTGCCGTCGCCGAGCAGGCACATCACGGCGGCAGCGTCGGGGCCGGCCGACTCCTGGTACTTCAGGGCGAGTGCGGCGCCGGTGGCCGGGGGAATCTGCCCGCCGACGATGCCGTAGCCGCCGAACAGGCGCGTTTCCTGGTCGAAGAGGTGCATGGAGCCGCCGCGTCCGCCGGAGACGCCGGTGACCTTGCCGAACAGTTCAGCCATCACCCGCTCGGGCGACAGGCCGCGCAGCAAGGCGTAGCCGTGGTCACGGTAGCCGGTGAACAGGTAGTCCCGGGCCTCGATGGCCGCCATCAGGCCGACCACGGTGGCTTCTTCGCCGAGGTTCAAATGGCAGTAGCCGCCGATCTTGGCCCGGGCGTACATCTCGCTGGAGCGCAGCTCGAACGCGCGCACGAGCGACATCTGTTCGTAGAAGCCACGCAGGCTGTCGGCGGGTTCACCACCGACAGTCTTGACTTCTGCTGTCGATCGCGTGCGCGCTTTGGCCGCCATTCGGTCCCACTTTCCTGCTGATTACGTTCTTCAACCCTAAGGCTTTGTTTCTAAAGTTTTCCTGTAAAACCGGTGCTGGGTAAATGGGTACAAAATATCTCGAACTCGGGTGCCACCTATTTTGGGGAGACATAATGGGACCATGGCCGCCCAACCCCCGAGTTACAAGACGCTCGCCAGTCTGAGCCGCATGAATTTGCTCTACCAGCTGCAGAGCCGCGGAACGATGACCGTGAACGACCTCGCCGAAGCGGCCGGCCTGCACCACAACACCGCCCGCGAACACCTCGACCGTCTGATCAACGAGGGTTTCGTCACCTGTGCGCCCCAGCCGCGTGACAGCAAGGGCCGGCCCAAGATGCTCTACAGCGCTGCGGGCGGGGTCAGCACCGAGCTGGGCTCGATTCGCAGCCGCAAGATCGAGGCCGCGCAGGAGCGTGCCGATCAGCTGCGACGCATGCTGCCCGCCGGCCAGGCCGCCGTGGCCGGTTGCGCCGGTCCGGCCGCGCAACGCCAGCTCGACGCGCTCGACGACCACCTCGACCAGGCCGGCTTTGACGCGAGTATCGCCGCGAACCGCGAACAGCTCCACCTGCGCGACTGCCCGTACTCGGAAATGGTCAAAGACCACCCCGAGGTCTGCGGAGTGCACTACCGCCTGATTCAGGGTGTGCTGGAGCAGGCTGACGGCCCACTACGTGCGGTGGGCCTGAACCTCGTCGATGCGCCCCACCTCTGCGTGATCGATGTCGTCGCCATTCCGGTGGCCCGCGACGACGAGCCCGCCCCAAGCACTCCTGCTGCACCGCGAGCGGTGGCTAATTCAGGAAATCTACCCGGCGCCTCGCGCCCTGGGCACTGAATCAGGGGCGCATCGCACGCCGAAGCCCGGCTTTCCTGATTTAGCCACCAAAACCGGGTCCACCACCCCCGACCACCGCTTTCCCCGCCCTTTCGTGTTTGTTATGCGCCGGGTCAAAACATTATTCACGGTGGTTTGCCGTTGTTGCGAATTTAAGGTGCGGCGAAGCTTGTTTGAGGGTTGATGCCGCTTCGGCATTGCCCGCATAAGCAAGGGACAGCCGTGAACAAGCGCATCAGTACCTCCGCCGGCACGACCAAGCCCGGCACGACCAAGCCCGGCACCGACGGCCCCGTCGCCGACTCGCTGATCAAGCTCGGTCGCTTTCTGCGCCGGGGCGAGACCAGCGAAGACCTGCGCACGGTGTTCAAGAACGGCGGCCGCAGCGCCGACACGTTCTACCGTGACCGCTGGACCCACGACAAAGAGGTGCGCAGCACCCACGGCGTGAACTGCACCGGCAGCTGCTCCTGGAAGGTGTACGTCAAGGACGGCATCATCACCTGGGAAACCCAGCAGACCGACTACCCCAGTGTCGGCCCGGACAGCCCCGAGTACGAGCCGCGGGGCTGCCCCCGCGGCGCCGCCTTCAGCTGGTATACCTACTCGCCCACCCGGGTGCGTTACCCCTACGTGCGCGGCGTGCTGCTCAACCTCTACCGCGAAGCCAAGGCCCGCCTCGGCGACCCCGTGCTGGCCTGGGCCGAGATCACCGGCAACCCCGAGACCGCCCGCCAGTACAAGAGCGCCCGCGGCCAGGGCGGCCTGGTGCGTGCCAGCTGGGATGAAGCCGCCGAGATCGTCGCCGCCGCCCACGTGCACACCATCAAGAAGTTCGGCCCAGACCGGGTCGTCGGCTTCAGCCCGATTCCGGCCATGTCGATCGTGTCGCAGGGCGTCGGCAACCGTTTCATCTCGCTGCTCGGCGGCACCATGCTCTCGTTCTACGACTGGTACGCCGACCTGCCCGTGGCGAGCCCGCAGGTGTTCGGCGACCAGACCGACGTGCCCGAATCGGCCGACTGGTGGAACTCCAGCTACCTCATCATGTGGGGCTCCAACGTGCCCGTCACCCGCACCCCCGACGCCCACTTTATGGTCGAGGCCCGCTATCGCGGCCAGAAGGTCATCACCGTCTCGCCCGACTACGCCGACAACTCCAAGTTCGCCGACGAGTGGCTCGCCGTGCACCCCGGCACCGACGGCGCCCTCGCCCTCGCCATGGGCCACGTCATTCTGAAAGAATTCCTGGTTGACCGCCGCACGCCGCGCTTCGTCGAGTACATGAAGAAGTTCAGCGACTCGGCCTACCTGATCGCGCTCACCCCGCGCCAGGACGCCTGGGTTCCCGGCAAATTCCTGACGGCCGACGCGCTGCCCGGCACCGACGCATCCGTTTCGAGTGCCGCCTTCAAAACCGTCATGCTCGACGAGAACGGTGAGGCCTTCGTGCCGAACGGTTCGATCGGCCACCGGTTCAGCGAGGCCGACAAGGGCAAGTGGAACCTCGACCTCGAGGGCCGCGACCCGCTCCTCTCTATAGCGGATGCCCCCGACTACGACGGTGCCACCGTCGCGATCGACCTGCCCCGCTTCGACGAAACGCCGGGCGCTGACAGCGTCGGCGAACAGCACGCCGGCGCCGCCGGCATCGTGCGCCGCGGCGTGCCCGTGCGGGAGGTCGCCGGTATGCTCGTGACGACCGTGTTCGACCTGCTGCTCGCCCAGTACGGCGTCGGCCGGCCCGGCCTGCCGGGCGAATGGCCCACCGGCTACGACGACGCCTCCACCCCGGGCACCCCCGCCTGGCAGGAGGAGATCACCTCCGTGCCGTGGCAGGCCGCCGCCCGCATCGGCCGGGAGTTCGCCCAGAACGCCGAGGACTCCGAGGGGCGCTCGATGATTCTGATGGGAGCCGGCACCAACCACTGGTTCCACTCCGACACCATCTACCGCGCCTTTCTCGCCCTGACCACCATGACCGGCTGCCAGGGCGTCAACGGCGGCGGCTGGGCCCACTATGTCGGCCAGGAAAAGGTGCGACCGCTCACCGGCTACGGCCAGTACGCCTTCGGCCTGGACTGGGTGCGGCCGCCGCGCCAGATGATCGGCACCGGCTTCTTCTACCTCGCCACCGACCAGTGGCGCTACGACGGCCTCTCCGCCGACACCCTCTCCAGCCCGCTCGGCGCCGGCATCTTCAAGGGCCGCACCACCGCGGACACCATGGTCGAATCGGCCAAGCGCGGCTGGATGCCGAGCTACCCCACCTTCAACCGCAACTCGCTCGACCTCGTCGACGACGCGGTTGCCGCGGGGCAGGAACCGGCCGAATACGTCGTCGATTCGCTGAAAGACGGCTCGCTCGAGTTCTCCTGCGAAGACCCCGACGCGCCCGAGAACTTTCCGCGGGTGCTCGTGGTGTGGCGCGCCAACGTGCTCGGCTCCTCGGGTAAGGGCAACGAGTATTTTCTCAAGCACCTGCTCGGAGCGCCTTCCGCCGTGCGCGCCGTCGAATCCATGCCGGCTCGCCGCCCGCAGACCATGAAATGGCACGAAAGCGCCCCGGAAGGCAAGCTCGACCTGCTCGTCACGAGCGATTTCCGCATGACGTCGACGACCATCTACAGCGACGTCGTGCTGCCGCCGGCCACCTGGTACGAGAAGAACGACCTGTCGACGACGGACATGCATCCGTTCATTCACTCGTTCAACCCGGCGATCGCCCCGCCGTGGCAGGCCAAGACCGACTTCGACATCTTTCACGTGCTCGCCGCGAAGATCTCCGAGATGTCGGTGACGCACCTCGGGGTGCGCAAGGACCTGGTCGCGGCGCCCCTGCAGCATGACACCCCCGACGGCATGGCCACCCCGCACGGCACCGTGCTGAACGACCAGCCGCTCATTCCCGGGGTCACCATGCCCAAACTCGTCGTCGTGGAACGCGACTACCCGGCCTTCGCCGCAAAGCTCGGCGCGCTCGGCCCGCTCACCGAGAAGCTCGGCATGGTCACCAAGGGCGTGAAGTTCAACCCCGACGTGGAGGTGGCCTACCTCGGCAAGAAGAACGGACTGGTGCCCAGCGGGCCCGCCGCCGGACGGCCCCGACTCTCGACTGCGATCCACGCCTGCGAAATGGTGCTCGCCCTCTCGGGCACCACCAACGGCCGCCTCGGCACGCAGGGTTTTCGGCAGCTCGAGGAACGCACCGGCGTGAAGCTCGCCCAGCTGGCCAGCGACAACGAGGGCCGACGCTTCTCCTACCCGGATGTTCAGGGTGCGCCGGTTCCGGTGCTCACCTCCCCGGAATGGTCGGGCTCCGAGCACGGCGGTCGCCGCTACAGCGCCTTCACCATCAACGTTGAACACCTGAAGCCCTGGCACACCCTCACCGGCCGCCAGCACTTCTACCTCGACCACGACTGGATGATCGAACTCGGCGAGCAACTGCCCATCTTTCGGCCGCCGCTTGACATGCACCGCCTGTTCGACGACTCCATCGTCGGCGCAACCACCTCGACCGGGGCGCCCGGCGCCAAAGGTCACGCCGAGGTCGCCGTGCGTTATCTCACCCCGCACTCGAAGTGGTCGATCCACTCCGAGTACCAGGACAACCTGCTCATGCTCTCGCTGTCGCGGGGCGGGCCCACCATCTGGATGAGCCCGCAGGACGCCGACAAGATCGGCGTGCGCGACAACGAGTGGATCGAGTCCTATAACCGCAACGGCGTCGTCGTCGCGCGGGCGGTCGTGTCGCACCGCATGCCGGAGGGCACGGTGTACATGTACCACGCGAAGGACCGCACCATCAACGTGCCGGTCGCTGAAACCAGCGGCATGCGCGGCGGTACCAACAACTCGCTCACCCGCATCCTCTTGAAACCTTCTCACCTGATCGGCGGCTACGCCCAGCTGTCCTTCGCCTTCAACTACCTCGGCCCGACCGGGAACCAACGCGACGAGGTCACCGTGATTCGTCGTCGCAGCCAGAAAGTGGATTACTAATGCGTGTCATGGCCCAGATGTCGATGATCATGAACCTCGACAAGTGCATCGGGTGTCACACCTGCTCGGTCACCTGCAAGCAGGTGTGGACCAACCGCACCGGCGTGGAATACGCCTGGTTCAACAACGTGGAAACCCGGCCAGGCCTCGGCTACCCGCGCGAATACGAAGACCAGGAGAAGTGGAAGGGCGGCTGGGTGCGCAATAAGCGCGGCCGCCTGCAGCTCAAGGCCGGCGGGCGGCTGAAGAAGCTCTCCCAGATCTTCAACAACCCCAACCTGCCGCAGATCGACGACTACTACGAGCCGTGGACCTACGACTACGACATGCTCACCACCGCCCCGGCGGGCACGCAGAGCCCGGTCGCGCGCCCCAAGTCGCTGCTGACCGGCCAGGACATCGACATCAAGTGGTCGGGCAACTGGGACGACGACCTCGGCGGCTCGCAGGAGACGGCTGCGCAAGACCCGATCCTCGCGACCATGAGCGAGAAGGTGAAGATGGAGTTCGAAGAGACCTTCATGTTCTACCTGCCGCGCATCTGCGAGCACTGCCTGAACCCCGCCTGCGTTGCGGCCTGCCCGTCCGGCGCCATGTACAAGCGTGAAGAAGACGGCATCGTGCTCGTCGACGAAGACGCCTGCCGTGGCTGGCGCATGTGCGTCTCCGCCTGCCCATACAAGAAGGTCTACTTCAACCACAAAACGGGCAAGGCCGAGAAGTGCACGCTCTGCTACCCGTTGATCGAGCAGGGCAAGCCCACCATCTGCTCCGAAACCTGTGTCGGACGTCTGCGTTACCTTGGCCTCATGCTGTACGACGCCGATGCCGTGCTCGCCGCAGCCTCGATCGAGAACGATCAGGACCTGCTCAATGCCCAGCGCGCCTGTTTTCTCGACCCCTTCGACCCCGAGGTCATCGCCGCCGCCAAGGCGGAGGGCATGGCTGACGATTGGATCGAAGCCGCCCAGAACAGCCCTATTTACAAGCTCATCTCCGAGTTCGAGGTGGCCCTGCCGCTGCACCCGGAATACCGCACCATGCCCATGGTCTGGTACATCCCCCCGCTCTCGCCCGTCGTCGACGTCGTGAGCAACTCCGGCAGCGACGGCGAAGACGCACGCACCCTGTTCGCCGCCATCGACAAGCTGCGCATTCCGGTGGAATACCTCGCCGGGCTGTTCTCGGCCGGCGACGTCGTGCCGGTGGAACTGTCGCTCCGCAAGCTCGCCGCGATGCGCGCCTACATGCGCGGCATCTTCCTCGGCAACGAGCCCGATGAGCGCATTCCCAACGCGGTCGGCATGACCGGTGAGACCATCACCGCCATGTACCGGCTGCTCGCGATCGCCAAGTACGAGGATCGCTACGTCATTCCCAAGGCACACGTAGAGACCGCGCGGGAGCTCGACGAGCTCGGCTGCTCGCTCGACAACGACGGCGGTCCCGGCATGGGCGGCCCCACGTCGCACGCCGGCCCCCACAACGCCGGCGACCCCGGTCCCTCGGGCCCCTATGGCAACACCCCCGGCATGCCGCTGAACGCGACGGTCGACAACTACAACCAGATGGTCGGGGACTCCCCGATCATCAAGACCCGCCCGGCGACCCCCGGCCGCATCAACCTGCTCAATTGGAACGGTGGCGGCGTGCCCAAGGGCATGTTCCCGCCGGTAGCGGATGCCGGGAGCCCGGCATGAACACCGCCACGCTCGCGCGCCGCATGAACTTCGGTTTTCGCGCGCCCAAGGTCGCCCCCAGGTCGTTCGCGGCCGTTCCGCTGACGCCTGAGCAGGGGGTCCTCGCGCACATGGCGGCGTCCATCCTGTTGGACTACCCCACGCCGGCAAGGCGGGCGCAGTTCGCGCTGGTGGAGGCATCCGTTGCAGATCTGCCGGGTGAGCTGCACCGCAGCTTCGCGGCGTTTTTCACCGCGGTCAACCCGCTCAGCCAGCAGCAGCTCGAGACCCACTTCACCGCAACCTTCGACCTGAAACGCAAGTGCTGCCCGTACCTCACCTACTATGCGGCCGGCGACACCCGTCGTCGCGGCATGGCGTTGGTACGGTTCGTCGAGGCCTACCGGGCGGCCGGCTGGCAGGTAGACGCCGACGAATTGCCCGACTACCTGCCGATGGTGCTCGAATTTTCGGCGCTGTCGGACTCCCCGATCGCGCAGGAGCTGCTCTCCGCGCACCGCGACGGCATCGAGGTGCTGCGTGCGGCGCTCGAGAAGTTCGAGAGCCCCTACGCGCACCTCGTCGAGGCGGTGTGCCTCTCGCTGCCGGTGATCGACGACGAGACCCGCGAACGTTACCTCAACCTGGTCAATGAGGGACCGCCGACCGAGACGGTCGGTATGACCTACCTCGGCAATTTGAAGCCGTTTTCCGCGCACACGAACGAAGATGTGAGAGTATGACCGCCTGGGATTACCTGCTCTGGGTCGCCTTTCCCTACGCCGCCTCCGGGGTGTTCGTGGTCGGCCACCTGCTGCGCTACCGCTACGACCAGTTCGGCTGGACGTCGCGCTCGAGCCAGACCTACGAGAACCGGCTGCTGCGCTGGGGATCGCCCATGTTCCATTACGGCATTCTGATGGTGATCGGCGGGCATGTCGTTGGCCTGTTCATTCCCAAGCCGTGGCTGGAATTCTTCGGCGTGACCGAGCACATGTACCACCTCGGGGCCACCTGGCTCGGCAGTTTCGCGGCCGTGCTCACCGTGGCCGGGCTCGCCATTTTGATCTACCGGCGCCGCCTGACCAAACGGGTGCTGCTCGTCACGACGGTGATGGACAAGGTCATGTATGTGTTCCTGGCCGGCACCATCGCCTTCGGCACGACCGCGACTGTGCTGTACCAGATCTTCGGCGGCGGCTACGACTACCGCGGGTCGATCTCGCCGTGGATCCGCTCGCTGTACAGCCTGCAGCCCGACCCCTCGCTCATGAGCGATGTGCCGTTCTTCTTTCAGCTGCACGTGCTCACCGCCACGACGCTGTTCCTGCTCTGGCCGTTCACCCGTCTGGTGCACGTGTTCTCGGCGCCGCTCGGCTACCTCGTGCGCCCCTACGTGGTCTACCGCTCACGGGACAACCCCCGCGGCGCCGGATCGCGCGCCCCGCGCCGCGGTTGGGAGAAGAGCGAACGCCCGCTGGAACGTTCACGCAAGTAGTCTTTTTTTATGGTGCGCATCAAGAGGGCTTATGAGGAGGCATCCACTGCCGATGGATGTCGGGTGCTGGTCGATCGACTCTGGCCGCGCGGTGTCTCCAAGGAGCGCGCCGATCTCACCGAGTGGTTGAAGGAGGTTGCCCCCTCGCCCGCATTGCGCACCTGGTGGAACCACGACCCCGAGCGCCTGGACGAGTTCGCGCTACGCTACCGCGCCGAGCTCGATTCTCAGCCCGAGACGAAAGCGGCCGTCGTGCAGCTGCGCGCGCTCGCCGCCCAGGGGGTCACCACCCTGATCTACGGGGCCAAGGACCCGCACGTCAACCATGCCCGGGTGCTCGCGGAGTACCTCGAGGAGTAGCCGCGCAGCTCGCCCCCTCAGTCCGGATGTGCGGCATCCGCTCGCGGCACGACCGGTGCGGCGGCATCCGCTTGCACCGGTCGTGTGTCGGGGCGCTAGACCCGCTCGAGGGAGATGGACTCGTCGGCCAGGCGGGCAGGATCGACCGGGACATCGCGGCGAATGAGGGCCTGCACGGCGTCGTTGACGTTCCAGACGTTCACGTTCATGCCGGCGACCACCCGGCCGGCGTTCAGCCAGAACACCACGAACTCCCGGCTGGCTCGGTCGCCGCGGTAGACCAGCTCGGCGCCGCGCGTGAGCGGTCCAAAGCCGGAATACTCCATGCCGAGGTCGAACTGGTCGGTGTAGAAGTACGGGATGGCGTCGAAAGAGACATCCTGGCCGAGCATCGCCCTGGCTGCGACCGGGCCGCCGTTCAGGGCGTTCGCCCAGTGTTCACTGCGCAGGCGCAGATTCACGAGCGGATGCTGCGCGTTGGCCACATCGCCCGCCGCGAACACGTGCGGGTCGCTCGTCTCCAGGTTGGCGTCGACCAGGATTCCATTGTCGACGGCCAGCCCGGCCTTCTGGGCGAGTTCCACGTTCGGGACAACGCCGATGCCCACCAGTACGAGGTCGGCGGGTACGATTTCGCCGCCGGCCAGCAGCACCCCGGTCACCTGGCCGCCGACACCGACCAGGCCCTCGACCACCACGGATCGGCGCACGGTCACCCCGTGCTCCTCGTGCAGGGTTGCGAACAGGGCGCCGAGTTCACTGCCGAGCGCCGCAGCGAGCGGTACGGCGCCGCGTTCGAGAACGGTGATGTCGTTGCCGAGGGTTCGGGCCGTCGCGGCTACTTCCAGGCCGATCCAGCCCGAACCCACGACGACGAGCCGTTTGCCGCCGTCGGCGAGCAGCGAGTGCAACAGGTCGGAGTCGTCGAGGGTGCGCAGGTAATGCACGCCGGCCAGGGTGGCCCCCGGCACGGTCAGGCGGCGAGGCCGGGAACCCGTGGTCAACAGCAGACGGTCGTACCGGCGTGATCCGCCATCATCCGTGCCGACCCGGCGATCCTCGAGGTCGAGGCTGACCGCGCGCGTGCCGGGGTGAAACTGCACGTCGCAGTCGGAGTACCAGGACTTGCTTTCCACGAAGACCGATGCCCGGTCGGCGCTGCCGGCGAGATAGTCCTTCGACAGCGGCGGGCGAATATAGGGAAGGTGTTCTTCGGCGCCGATGAGGTGGACCTCCCCGCGAAAGCCCTCATCGCGCAGGGTGCGGGCCGCGCTCGCCCCCGCGAGCGACGCCCCCACAATCACGAAAGTCTGTTGGTCGGCCATTGCGTGGTCCTCCCTCGAAAGCGTGCTCTGACTGTATGAGGGTTTGCCCGTTTGGGCGAGGGGGCGGTTTGCGGGCGGCGAGGCGGCATCCGCTGGGCGCGGGCGGGTGACGGATGCCGCGCGCGGCCCCCGCGGGCAGGCTCAGCTCGGCGAGACCACCGTATTGCAGCGCCAGCAGGGGGCGGGCAGCTCGCCGGAGACGTAGGCGCCGCACTCCGGGCAGACCTGTTCGAGCCAGCAGACCGGGTCGCCGCCGATGGGTTCCATCGTTCTAGTATGGCCCCCCGGGCAGAAAAAGACCCGAGGACCCCCGCTGGAGGAGAGGGGGCCTCGGGTGGGAGGAGGGAGCGTCAGCTCGGGTTGGGCGCGCCGGGCCGGGCGTAGTAGAACCAGGCGAGGCCGGTGCAGATCACGCAGAACACCGAGCAGCCGATGAAGAACGCCGTCGGGCTCATGGCGGTGAGGGCCATACCCACGATGAACGGTCCGAAGGCGGCGATCGCGGCGGTCCAGCCGATCGCGCCGCCGGCCTGCCGCTTGGGGAAGATCATCGGCATCTGCTTGAACGTTCCGGCGTTGGCCAGGCCGGAGAAGAAGAAGATGATGATCATGCCGGTGAGAAAGCCGGAGAACTCGTTGACGCTCGTCGGGGTGAGGAAGAACACCGTGACCAGGGTGCCGACAGCCATGCCCGCGCCGCCGATGAAGGTGAAGATGGCGCCGCCGAACCGGTCGCAGAGCGGGCCGGAGGCCGCGCGCACCAGGGCGCCGACGACGGGGCCGATGAAAGCGAAGGCGAGCGGGTTGGGAGCGTCGGGAAAGTCGCCGTAGACGTTGAGAATGATCAGGCCCATCTGCGCGGCCAGGCCGCTGAAGGCGCCGAAACTCATCAGGTAGATGGCGGTCATGATCCAGGTGTGCTTGACCTTGAAGATGTCGAGCTGCTGCCGAAAGTTGGCCTTGATCGGCACTCGCTTGAGAAAGAGCAGAGCGAGGATGACAGCGAGGATGACCCAGGGGATGAGCACGAGTCCGCCGTTGTGCAGCCAGACCAGTTCACCGTTCGAGTCGCTCTCCGGGGTGAGGGCGGCCGTGCCGAGCAGGCCGAAACCGACGACCCAGGGGGTGAGCAGCTGGATGAGGCCGATGCCGAAGTTGCCGAGGCCCGCCTGCAGGCCGAGTGCGGTTCCGGCGAGGCGCTTGGGAAAGAAGTAGCTGGTCGAGGCCATGAAACCAGAGAAGCTGCCGCCGCCGATGCCGGCCGCGAACGAGAGCGCGAGCAGCACCCAGTATGGGGTGGACACGTCGCGAGCGACGAGGGTCCAGCCGATCATCGGCAGC
Organism: Cryobacterium sp. TMT1-3; assembly: GCF_004402315.1. NCBI lineage: Bacteria > Bacillati > Actinomycetota > Actinomycetes > Micrococcales > Microbacteriaceae > Cryobacterium > Cryobacterium sp. TMT1-3. The sequence goes on along the minus strand of NZ_SOFW01000040.1, from coordinate 68,634 downwards.
AGCAGCAGGGCGCTGGAGAGGGCGACGAGAATGCGGGTGCCGAGAATCGGCGGCAGGAACATGAACACGAGGCGCAGCAGTCCGGCGGCCAGGCCGGGCAGCGCGACGAGCCAATACAGCTGGCTGGTGCTGAGGTCGAAGCCAATGTCATTGAGCCTGGGCGCGATCGCGCTGACCAGGTACCAGGCGGCGAAACCGAGGGTCATGCTGAAGGTCGTGATCCACAGCGTGCGCCAGGCGAGGCGTGAATCCCAGGTTTCGTCGTGTTCCGGATCCCAGTTGGAGAGGTCCGGCTTCAGCGTGGACGTGACACGTGGGGGTGAGACGGTTGACATGGGCTTCCTCGGTTGTTCGGTCGGGCATGCGGCCCGTTGTACTAGCAAGCTTGTTCGCTTGCCGATCGGGGTGCATCGGGCAAACACCGTGACAAATGAATCCCGCCAAAGCGGATGCCGGTGGCCGGCCCGCTGCCTCCTCCGGTCGCTCGTGGCACGCGTACGCCCGGTTGGCACGTGTTCCAACCCGTGCCGGGAGCTCGACCGCGTGCCGCGAGCACGGGCGGGCATCCGCTTGGGTCGGAGCGCTCTGCCTGCGTCGGGGTACTGTGGAACGGTGAAAACTCAGCTCAAGCTTGGGGCCGAACTCGGGGCCGTCGTGATCACCGTGTCTGATCGCTGTTCGCGCGGCGAACGCGAGGATCGGTCGGGGCCGGCCGCGGTCGATGCGCTCTTGGAGGTCGGCATTCCGGCTGGTGCGCCGCGCGTGGTGCCTGACGGAATCGAGAGTGTGGCCGGGGCCATTTCGGCGGCGCTCGGCGACGGCGCCCGCCTCGTCGTGACGACCGGCGGCACCGGGGTCTCGGTCCGCGACCTCACGCCCGAGGGCACGGCCACGCTGCTGAACACGATTCTGCCGGGCATCTCCGAGCGGATGCGCGCCGTCAGCGTCGCGACGATCCCCACCGCGGTGCTCTCCCGCGGTATCGCCGGCATCGCCGATTCGGTCGGCAACAACGGTGCTCTGGTGGTGAACCTGCCCGGCTCGGTCGGCGCGGTGCGCGACGGTGTGGCCATCCTCGCGCCGCTCGTACGGCACGTCATCGATCAGCTCGACGGCGGCGACCACTGATGGCTGCCGGCTTCGCCCGGGTCACACAGTCGCCGCTCGACGTCGGCGAGCACATTTCGGCCGTGTCCGATGCGACGCACGGCGCCGTGGTGACGTTCATCGGGCAGGTGCGCGACCACGATCCCGATGCCACGGGCCGCGTCACGGGTCTCGACTACAGTGCGCATCCCGACGCGGGGCGCCTTATTGGTGAGATCGCCGACCGGGTGCGGGGGCAGCATCCGCTCGTGGTGTTGGCGGTCAGTCACCGCATCGGACATCTCGACGTGGGCGACCTTGCCCTCGTCGCGGCGGTCGCGAGCGCGCACCGCGGTGATGCATTCGCGGCCTGCGAATCGCTCGTGGAAACCGTGAAGGCCGAGGTTCCGATCTGGAAGAAGCAATACGAGGTCGACGGAACGAATTCCTGGGTCGGTTTGTGACGTACTACCGGGGTGGCCGTTCAGAACTGCGGAGATCGGCGCGAAAACGCCTGTTTCGCCGCCGGGCCGGGGCGTTCAGCTAAAAATCTCCGCAGATATGAACGGGGTCAGCCGCCGGCGAAGGGTGGAAGTACGTCGACCGTGTCGGTGGGCGCGAGCGTGACCGCGTCATCGCTCGCGCGGGCGCCGTTCACGAGGAGTGAGCAGAGGCCGAGCACGCGCACGAACTCGCTGCCGTAGTGCTCGCCGAGCTGGGTGCGCAGTTCGCCGATCGTGCCGGCGTCGAGCGTGGCCGTCTCGGTCTGCGCGGCTTCGGCGGCGCCGGCGAAAAATCGCAGGGTTGCCATCAGAGTTTCTCGGGCGCCCAGTCGCGGGCGAGTTCGCTCGCGGCCGTGCAGGCGGCTTCGATGTCGGCGCCGGTTCCGCCGTTCTTCGCGGCGGCCAGGCCGATCAGAAAGGTGCTGAGCGGCGCGGCCGGTCGGGCCACGTTATGGGCGACGTCGCGGGCCACATCGAGCAGGTCACCCACCGGCACGTCGGCCGGATCGAGCTGGAGCCGATCGGCGAGGGCCGTGAGCCACTCGTCGAGCGCCTCGGGAGGCAGCGGTGCAGAGCTCATTCGGGGTCACTCCTCGGTCGGGTTTGCGTGGGTCAAACGGTTGGAACTGCTCTCAACATCCTGCCACGTGTCGACGTCGGTGCCGGTTTCGGATTCGTCTGGCAGCCCGTCGAGGTTCAGCCCCGCGAGCAGCTCGCGCATGCTGGCACCGTTGACGCGATCGCCCAGGCGACTGACGGCGGCTCGCAGGGCGGGGGCCCGGTAGATTGCGGCGAGCCACTGCGCATGGCCGCTGGCGTCGACCAGGTGCACCCCGTCGACGCTCGGAACGGTATCGTGTTCCGGCCGGTCGAGAGCAGGCGCCGGCGGCGCCGGGTCGAGCGGTGCCGTGAGGCTCGCCGTATCAAGAGCGGATGCTGCCGCGACCAGCAGGCGCGCGGCATCCGCTCCCCAGGGCAGATCGCAGGCGAGCACGAGCAACCAGTCGGCGGGCTCATCGGCGTTCGCCGCGAGGGTCGTCAGGCCGGCCGCGATGCCGGCCACCGGGCCGCCAAACGGTGGATCTTCGAGGGCCCAGTTCAAGGCAGCACCCGCATGGTCGCCGGCAGCGGGCCGAGCAGCGGGCGAACCGACCACGACCGCGTGCCGGGCGACCGGGCGGGCGTCGAGCACGCGGGAGAGCAGGGTGCGCCCCGCCACTTCGACAGCGGGCTTGAGTGCGCCGCCGAGACGGCTGCCGCGTCCACCGGCGAGCACGATGAGGTCGATGGTGGTGGGATGTGGGCTCATGAGGGGTTCCCGGGCCGTGACCGCGCCCGGTTTGGGTAGCCGCTACGGTAATCGGCGTAGCGGCTACCCGTTTCGGGCGCGCTCATGGTTGGCGGGGTGCGGCGGGTGCGCGCCGGGTGGGGGCATCCGTTTGAGCGAACAGTGTGCGCGGCAGACGGCCAGGTCACGCGCGCAGCCAGTCGCCGCTCTTGCCGCCGCTCTTGGCGAGCAGGCGCACGTTCTCGATCGTGACGGACTTGTCGAGGCCCTTGACCATGTCCACGACGGCGAGGGCGGCGACCGAGACGGCGGTGAATGCCTCCATTTCGACGCCGGTGCGGTCGGCGGTGCGCACGGTGGCGGTGATGCTGACGCGGTCATCTTCAACGATCAGGTCGACGACGGCGCCGTGTACCCCGATCACGTGGGCCAAGGGCAGCAGATCGGCGGTCTTCTTGGCACCCTGGATTCCGGCGATGCGGGCCACGGCGAGCACGTCGCCCTTGGGTGCGGTGCCGTCGCGGAGGGCCGCGATCACTCTCGGGCCGCAGCGCACGAAGCCGGCGGCGGTGGCGCTGCGCACGGTGGGAACCTTGTTGGTCACGTCGACCATGCGGGCCTGTCCGGTCGAGTCGAGGTGGGTGAACGGCTGAGCGGGCACGGGCGCGCCGGTCGTGTCGGTGGTGTGCGTCATGATGTCAGCATGACAGTGATGCGGTCGCCGCCGCGAATGTGAATCGTGTCTTCGGGCACGATGGCGAGTCCGTTGGCCTGGGCCAGTCCGGCGACCAGGTGCGAACCCGACCCTCCGCGGGAGGCCGGGCGCACTTCCAAGCGGATGCTGCCGGCGCTGGCACTCGTGCTGCCCTCGGCCGTCATGAGGGCGGGATCGTGCTCGATCACGGTGTGGTCGGTCACGATCACAGGCATGTATTGGGCGCGTCCGGGCGGAGAGTTCCAGCCGTCGGTCACGGTGGCAGTGACGGTGCGTCGGTGCAGGGACGGGTGGTCCGGTGTGTGCTGGTCTGTTGCGGCGTGGCTGGTGCTGGTGCTGGTGCTGGTTCTGGTTCTTGTGCTGGCGGCACCCGTGTCGCTGTCCGTCAACGCGGGCTCGTCGATCGCCGCGCCGGTCGGCTCCAGCGTCGGGTCGGGGGGCTGGGCGGTGCCGTGCCCGAGCAGCCGCCGCAGCGCGGGACGCACGAACACCTCGAACGACACGTAGGCGCTAACCGGGTTGCCGGGCAGGGCGAAGATGAGTGGTCCGGGCACGTTGCCGTCGGCGGGCCAGCGTCCGAATCCCTGCGGCTTGCCGGGTTGCATCTTGACCGGTCCGAAGTCGACAGTGCCGAGCGGTTTCAGCACGGCTTTGACCACGTCGTACGCTCCGACGCTCACACCGCCGGAGAGCACGATCACGTCGACCGTGCCGGCCAGTTCGGCCAACAAGGCACGCAGCACATCGTCGTCGTCGGGCACGGCGCCGATCCGCACGGGAATGCCGCCGGCCTCGGCGACGGCCGCCGAGAGCAGAAAGGAGTTCGAGTCGGGAATCTGGCCGCGACGGGTCGGGCTGCCCGGTGTGACGAGTTCGCTTCCGGTCGAGATGACGGCCACCCGCGGTGCGGGGTGCACGAGCACCGTGCTCGTTCCGGCGCTCGCTGCAGCGGCGACTCGGGCGGGCCACAGCACACTGCCCGCGGCGAGCACCCGATCGCCGGCGTGGGCGTCCTCGCCGGCCCGGCGCACATGAGCCGCGACCGCTGGCGCTGCAACGATCGTGACCAACTCGGTGCCCTGGTCGGTGTCCTCGATCGGCACGACGGCATCTGCTCCGTCGGGAATCGGCGCGCCGGTCATGATGCGCGCAACCTGCCCGGGCACCAGACGCGGGTTCTCGGCGGTGCCGGCGGCGAGGTCGGCGACGACGGTCAGGGTGATCGGGTTCCGAACGGATGCCCCGAGCAGGTCCGCGCGGATGACGGCGTAACCGTCCATCGCGGAGTTGTGGAAGGGCGGCGTGTCGGTCACGGTGAGCACGTCTTCGGCCAGCACGAGCCCGCGGGCTGCGTCGAGCTCGACGCGCACGGGCGGCAGGGGAGCGACACTGCCGAGCACGAACGCGAGTTGCTCGGAAACGGTGCGGGCGGACGCGGCGGGGGCGCAGGCATCCGCTTTGTCGGTGTGCGTGTGGCGGTGCCCGTCGTGGGAGTTGCCCACGCGGTCGCTCGTCGCTGCGGCGCGGGCAGCGCTCTCAGGAAGCCCCGACTCGGCAAAAAGCCCGGCGGCAGCGCCTGCGGGCAGGTCGGGTCGGTGCGTGTCGGTCACGGTCAGACCAGGCTGTCGGGCCGGCCGGTGCTGCCGGCCTCATCACGCGCTGACGCGTGCCGCCCGGTCGCGGTGGTCTCGAGTGAAGCCCAGCGGCTGCCGAATCCGGGCGCCCGGCCGGCCGTGACGAGGTCATCCCAGGCGAGGATCCCGCCGGTCAGCACCGACACGTCGGTGAAACCGGCCTCGCGCAGCGCGTTCGCGGCCCGGGCGGCGCGGCCGCCGGCGTGACAGTGCACGATCAGCGGGGTGTCGTCGGGCAGGGCGGCGCGGCCGCTCGGTGAGAGCACGCCATCGGTCAACAGCTCGCCGAGGGGCAGCAGCCGAGCCGTCGGAATCGAGCTCTCGGCGTACTCGCTCGGCTCGCGCACATCCACGACGAGAAAATTGTCGGTGGCAGCGCTCTGGGCGGCGAGGCGAGTGACGAGTTCAACACTCGAAATTTCAGGGATACTCGCCGTGGAAGCCTGCGCGAGCTCGGCGGCAATCTCGGCGGCGGTCGGCTCGGCGGCAATGCCGGTTCCGAGCAGGGGGATCTCGCTAAACCGACCCGACAGCGCGTCAATCACGAGCACTCGGCCGATCAGCGGCGAGCCGATGCCGGTGATGAGCTTGATGGTCTCGGTCGCCATGAGCGACCCGACCTGACCACAGAGCGCGCCGAGCACACCGGCGTCGGCGCAGTTGGGCACCTCTCCCTCGGCCGGCGGCGTCGGGAACAGGTCGCGCAGGTGCACGCCCGTCACGCCCGAGCCCTTGGGCGGGGTGGCCCAGAATACCGAAAGTTGCGCGTCGAAGCGCAAAACGGATGCCCACACCAGCGGCAGTCCCAGGCGCGCGCAGGTGTCGTTCACGAGGAATCGGGTCGGAAAATTGTCGGTGCCGTCGATGACCACGTCGTAGCCGCCGATGATCTCGGCCGCGTTGGCCAAGACTAGGCGTTCGGTGTGCCGCACCACGGTGGATTCGGGGGCGATCTCGGCGATACGTTCCGCAGCGCTGTCTACCTTCGGGCGGCCGACATCCGCTTGGCCGTGGATGATCTGGCGCTGCAGATTGCTCGGTTCCACGTCGTCGCCGTCGACGATGCCGATGGTGCCCACTCCGGCCGCTGCGAGGTAGAGCAGGGCGGGGGAGCCGAGTCCGCCGGCGCCGAGCACGAGCACCCGGGCGTTGGCGAGGCGGCGCTGGCCGAGTTCATTGAGCTGGGGGAGGCGACGCTGGCGAGCGGTGCGCACGGATTCGGATGTGCTGAGCCGGTCGACGGGCTCAACAAGGGGAGGAATAGCCATGACTTAACGCTAGGCGCTGCGCGGCGCCGCGGCCACCCATTTCAGGCCAGCGTCCCGCGCGCTCGCCTCCGGACCATTCGCCCCGTGCGATGCCATGACCCCTCGTCTGCCCCGGGTAGCCGCGCATAACTCCTGCAATCTGCCGCCGCCCGAGGCGTGATGGCCCTGTTTCCGTGGGCTGTGCTGGCTGTCGCGACCAATGTGCAGGAGTTATGCGCGTGCGTCGGCCGGTGCGGGGGCTAATTCAGGAAATCACCCGGCAATCGCCCCGAAACGACGGTATTTCGGCCATCCGAACGCCGACTTCCTGAATTAGCCACGGGTTGTCGCGAAGAACCAGGGTCAACCAGCGGCCTGAAACCGCAAATGCGGTGCTATCGTGCAATTTATGACGCAATATCGGATCAGCGAGGCCGCCGAGCTGCTCGGCGTCAGTGACGACACTGTGCGACGCTGGGTCGACGGTGGCCGTCTCGCAGCGGATGCCGACGCATCCGGTCGCCGTGCGGTAGACGGCGCAGCGCTCGCCGCGTTCGCCGTCGACCAGGCGAGCGCCCCGGCAGACCCCTCGAGTGTGGGCCGCAGCGCCCGCAACCGGTTCGTCGGCATTGTCACGGCTATCACGATGGACACGGTCATGGCCCAGGTCGAACTGCAATGTGGCCCGCACCGCATCGTCTCGCTCATGTCGAGCGAGGCCGTGCGCGAACTTGGCCTCGAGATTGGCTCGCTCAGCGTTGCCGTGATCAAGGCCACCAACGTGATCGTCGAAACCCCGGGACGGATGTCATGACCCGCCTAGCCCTGGCAACCCTGGCCGTGCTCGCCCTGACCCTGACCGGCTGTGCGCCATCGACCGCCACGGACGCCGGCTCGCCGGCCACCGAGCTCGAGCCGCAGACCCTCAGCGTCTACGCCGCTGCGTCCCTCACCGGGGCTTTCGACGCGCTCGCTGTGCTTCTCGAAGACGAGAATCCGGGCATCGACGTGCAGGTCACCTACGACGGATCCGCCACCCTCGCCACCCAGATCAGAGCCGGTGCCCCCGCCGACGTGTTCGCGAGCGCCGACCAGATCAACCTGCAGCCGCTCGCCTCCGCCGGGTACACCGGCCCGGCCACCCTGTTCGCCGGGAACACCCTGCGTATCGCGGTCGCCCCGGGCAACCCGCTGAAGATCGAAAATCTCGAAGATCTCGCCCGCCCCGGCGTGATCACCGTGTTGTGTGCGGCCCAGGTTCCGTGCGGGGCGGCATCCGCTACCCTGCTCGCCAACGCGGGCGTCACCCTCACGCCGGCGAGTGAGGAGCAGAATGTGACGGCCGTCGTCACCAAGATCGCCGGCGGCGAAGCGGATGCCGGCCTCGTCTACACGACGGACGTCGCCGCCAACCCGGGCCGCGTCGAGGGCGTCACTCCGGCCGGAGCGGACGCGGTCGTCGGGCACTATCCGATCGCGGTCGTGCAGGGCAGCGCGCACGCTGCGGCCGCCCAGGCTTTCGTCGATCTCGTGCTGTCGCCCGCCGGTCAGGCCGTGCTCGCCGCCCACGGATTTCTCGCCCCGTGACCTGGACTGTCTTCCCGGGCCCGGGAAGAAAAGGTGCGAGGACAGCGCCCGAACCCGGACGGCCGCGCATGATCCCGCGCCTGCTCTACCTGCCCGCGAGCATCGGCCTGGCCCTGCTGGTGTTGCCGCTCGCCGGACTCCTGCTCAAGGTTGACTGGCCCGCCCTGCCCGCCCTGCTCCTCTCGGCGGAAGCACTGCAGCCGCTGGGACTGTCGCTCGCGACGGCATCCGTTTCAACCGTGCTCTGCCTGCTGCTCGGCGTGCCGCTGGCCGTCGTCATCGCCCGGTCGACGCCGCGCGTGGCCGGCCTGCTGCGCACCCTCGTGACCGTGCCGCTCGTATTGCCGCCCCTCGTCGGCGGCATCGCGCTGCTCTCCCTGCTCGGACGCGGCGGTGTGCTCGGCAGCACCCTCGAACTGGCCGGGCTGCGCATTCCCTTCACGACCGCCGCCGTCGTCATCGCGCAGACCTTCGTGGCCCTGCCGTTCCTCGTGATCGCGGTCGAGGGCGCCCTGCGCACCGCGGGCGTGCGCTACGAACGGGTCGCCGCGACCCTCGGCGCCGGTCGCGGCACCGTTTTCGCCCGCATCACCCTGCCGCTCGTCGGCCCGGGGCTGCTCGCCGGAACGGTGCTGAGCTTCGCTCGCGCCCTGGGCGAATTTGGCGCAACAGCCCTGTTCGCCGGCAACCAGGCCGGAGTCACCCGCACCATGCCCCTCGCCATCTACACCGCCTTCAACGGCTCGGGTGTGACGACCGACCAGGCCGTCGCCCTGTCGCTGCTGCTGATCGCGGTCGCCGTGATCATCCTCGTGCTGGTCGGAACCCGCCGAGCGAGCGTGCTCTCGTGACGCCGGTCACCGTGGATGCCGCCGGTCCCGCCGACCTTCGACCTGCGTTCTGCCAGCGCACACGAATGGCAGTGGATGCCGCCGGTCCCGCCGACCTTCGACCTGCGTTCTGCCAGCGCGCCCGGGCGGCCACGGATGCCGCCGGCCGCGCCCGGTCCGCGAGTCCGCATCAGGCCAGAACCGCACCGACGCGAGCCGCAACCCCGCGACCGACCCTAATTCCTGCTCGCCCCGCTGGCCGGAATCGGAGCGATTCATGACCCCCGCCCTCTGGAAATCCGCCGCCAACGCACTGCTCACGGCCAATCTGCAGCTCACCCGCGGCTCGTTCTCCCTCGATCTGCGGCTCACGCTCGCTCCCGGCGAAGTGCTCGCACTCCTCGGCCCGAACGGCTCCGGCAAATCGACCGTGCTCGAGCTGCTCGCCGGCCTGGCCACCCCGTCCAGCGGAAGCGTCGCCCTCGACGGCACCGTTCTCACCGCGCCGGGGCGTGTCGTGGCGCCCGAAAACAGGGCCATCGGTCTGCTTGGGCAGGAGCCCCTGCTTTTTCCGCACCTCAGCGCCCGCGCCAACGTGGCCTTCGCGCTGCGCGTCGGCGAAGCCCGCCTGAACGCTGCCCAGGCCCGACAGCAGGCCGACCGCTGGCTTGACCGCGTCGGCCTGACCGGCCTCGGCGACAGCGTGCCCGGGGCGCTCTCCGGCGGACAACAGCAGCGCGTAGCCCTCGCCCGTGCCCTCGCCGCCGGCCCGCGCGTGCTGCTGCTCGACGAACCGATGGCCGGCCTCGACGCCGAAACGGCGCCGCTCATGCGCCAACTCATTCGCGAACAGCTCGCCGAAACCGGAACGAGCGCCATCATCGTCACCCACGACATCGTCGACGCGGTCGTACTCGCGGATCGCGTCGCCGTGCTGCACGACGGCACCCTCATCGACGAGGGCACGACCGCTGCCGTGCTCGCCGCCCCCCGCAACCCGTTCGTCGCGGCCCTCGCCGGGGTCAACCTCGTGGTCGGAACCGTGCAAAACGGAGCCATCGTGGCCCCCGACGGCCGCACCTTCGCGGTGCGTCCAGCGGATGCCGCAGCCCTCGCGTCCGCCGGACCCGCCGCTGAAGCCATAGCCTCCGATGACCCCGAAGCCGCCGGAATCGCCGAAGCCCTCGAAGCCCTCGATGACCCCGCCGAGAGCCCGCGAATCCCGCTCGCGCCCGGGTCGGGGAACGCGTCGGCCGCAGCTGTCTTTCGCCCGGCATCCGTTGTGGTGCAGACGGAACAGCCGCGTCACGCGAGCCCGCGCAACGTCTGGTCGGCCCGGGTGACCGGCATCGAGCCGGGCAGCAGCGGGGTGCGCCTGCGCACGAGCGGCGACCCCGAGATCATCGCGGAGCTCACCCCCGCCGCGGTCGCCGATCTCGGCCTGCAGCTGGGCTCAACGGTCTGGCTCTCGGTCAAGGCCACCGAGGTGAGCGCGTACCACCGCTGATGTCGTCATACTGGCCGGTCTCGTTCACGACCGCGGAGATTTGCGAAACTTCGGGCCCCCGCACGGTGCCCCCTCGGAGCTTTTCAGGGACGGGGCCCGGGCCCCGTTCCTGGGCCAAGTTTTTAGACTGGGCCGGTGGACGGGGCCCGGGCCCCGTCCGCAAGCGGGAGTACGGTGAAGGAACAACCAAGGAGACCCATGACCCCGTCCGAACTGCTCATCGAAGAGTTCTCCCGCATTCAGGGCACCCTGCATCGCACCTTGAAGGATGCCACCGCGGCCACCCTCACCTTTCGAGCGGATGCCGACGCCAACACCATCGCCTGGCTCACCTGGCACCTGTCCCGCGTGCAGGACGACCACCTCGCCGACCTTGCCGGCACCGCCCAGGTGTATGCCGACCAGGGCTGGGCTGACCGTTTCGCCCTGCCGTTCGGGCCGACGGCCACCGGTTACGGACACACCTCCGCCGATGTCGCCGCAGTGCAAGCCGACGCCGAGCTGCTCGGCGGCTACTACGACGCCGTGCACACCGCAACCGTCGCCTACCTGGGCAGCCTGGCCGCCGCCGACCTCGACCGGATCGTCGACGAGTCCTGGACCCCCGCCGTCACCGTCGGCGTGCGTCTGGCGAGCGTGCTCTCCGACGACCTGCAGCACGCCGGCCAGGCCGCCTTCGTGCGCGGCCTCGCCGACCGCGCCGGCGTCTGACCCCGGTTTACTCCCGTACAGAACAGTACCCAGCGTGCGGTGAGTTCACCCCGGCACAGGGTCGACCTCCGCAGTCGGCCTGCCCCGAGCGAACTAGCCGCCTACAGTCTGCCCGGTAGGGTCCGGAGCCGGCGAACGATCTGGTCGCGCACCGTCACAGTGCGCCAGTCCAGCCGGTGGGCGGCGATGGGGCCGCCGCCGGCGAGGGCCGGGTCGTGACCGAGCACCACGAGAATCTCGCGCCCAAACTCCGACCAGAGGGCGTCGAGCAGCCCGGCAGTGCCCGGGCGCCGACCGTTGGAGATGGCCACAACGGTTGTGCGCGCCAGCCCCGCCTCGCTGTACCTCGCCCGCACTGCCTGCAGCACACGATGCGCGGCCGCGAGCCCGATCGGAGTGTTCGCCGTCACCACGATGCCGAGACCGCTCGGTGATTCGAGCAGGTCGAGTCCTTCACCCTCGGCGTGCGCGCCCAGGTCATGCAGCAGGACCGTGGGGTCGACCAGGGCGGAGCCGTCGCCCCTGGCCAGCCGCGCGCCGAGGTCGCCCGAGGTGTGGTCGGCCAGGGTGGCGACGCCGCCCGAGGTGGAGACGCGATCGAACAAGAGTGCCGTGAGGGTGGTTGTACCCACACCGCCGGCTGTGCCGGCGAGCACGATGCGCACGGTCACGAGACCACCACCGGCACGCGCGCCTGGGCGATCTGCACGATGCGCGGCCGGTCACCGCGTCGCACCAGACGCCCGCGCCCTGGCGGGAGCTGCTCGGCATACACACCGGGTGAGATCTGCCCTTCGGAGCGTTCGCCGTTGAGGATCAGGCTCGTGGCCCCGGTGTCACGCAGCGACTGCAGCACGACGTCGTAGAGTGCCCGCGTCGCGCCGGCGACCGGACGCGTCACGATGACGTTCAGTCGCAGCTCGCGGGCGCTCGGCAAAAACGGCAGCAGCGGGTTCAGCGGTTCGGTGCCGCCGGAGGCGAGAATATCGAGGTCGTCGGCGATGACGACGATGCGCGGCCCCACGGTGCGGTCAGCGGATGCCTGCCGCGCCGTCAGTTCCCCAGCGATCGCCGTGGCGAGCGTACGGGCCTCGCCGCTCGATGCGGCGACTCCGCCCAGGTAGTCGTCGGGGCAGGCCACCGAGATTTCCCCCCGCACGTCCATGATCGCGATGACGAGCTCGTCGGGTGTGTACCGATCGGTCAGGCCCTGGATCAGGCCCTGCAGCAGGGTGGACTTGCCCGAAGCGTGGTCACCGAATACCAGCAGGTGCTGGTCGGTCGCGGCCAGGTCGAGGTAAGCGGGTTCCATGGTGTCCTGGCGCAACCCGAACGGCACCGCGTCGGGGGAGTCGATCGCGTCGGGCAGTTCGTCGGCCGAGAAACTCTCCGGCAGCAGTCGAATCGGTGCCGCCGCCGGGCCCTCCCAGCTGCGCGCCGAGCGGGCGGCGAGCGCTGCGAGTTCGTCACCGATGAGCTCGTCGGCGGTGTCTTCGAGTACCGGCAGCGCGATCTGCGCGAACAGGCCGGAGTCGGTGAGCGCTCGCCCCGGCTGGTCGACCCGCAGCGTGGCGGACAGTTTGCGGCCCATCTGCGAATCCATGGCGTCGTTCAGGCGCAGTTCGATGCGGGTGCCGATGAGGGGTTGCTGCGCCATGCGCAGCTCGTTCCAGCGGGTCATCGACATGACCACGTGCATGCCGAAGCTCGACCCGCGTGCCAGCAGGTCGTAGAGCGCCGGTTCGAGGCCTTCGAAGTCGGCGCGCAGCGCCCCGAGCCCGTCGACCAGCAACACGATGTCGGCGGCCACGAGCTCCGGAATGCGTCCGGCGGCGTGCTGGCTGCGCAGGGTGGCGAGCGAGTCGATGCCGCGTTCGGCGAACAGGCGTTCTCGCACGTTCAGCATGGCGGCGAGTTCCTCCAGTAGACGCCGCAACCGGTCCGGATTCGACCGGGTCGCGACGCCGCCCACGTGCGGAAAACCGTCGATCCGGGTGAGTCCGGAACCGGTGAAGTCCATCGCGTACACGCTGACCTGCCGCGGCGTGTGGGTCAGCGACAGCGATACGGCCATGGTGCGCAGAAAGGTGCTGCGCCCGGTCTGCGGGGCCCCGAAGATGGCCAGGTGGCCGCCGCTACGGGTGAGGTCGACCAGCCACGGGTCCTGTCGTTGCTTCTCGGGCTCGTCGAGCAGGCCCATCGCCACCTGCAGATTCGACGCTGGCGCGTCCGCGATGATGCGGGAGAGCGCCATCCGCTCTGGCAGTGGCGACAGCCAGATCGGCGGCACGGCCTGGTCGGCGTGGCGCAGTTCGTCGACGGCGGCGTCAACGAGGATGCGCCCGGTCGTCGGTCGGGCGAGGGCCTCTTCGGCGGTCTCGGAGTCGTCACGCTGGCCGAGCCCGTTGTACAGCGGCAGCCGGCGGGCTTCGAGCCGGTCGCCGCCGAGGTCGCTCGGCGTCAGCTCAGCCAGGGCGAGGGCGCCGGAGACGTAGCCGGAGCGGAACCGGCGGTACACGGAGGTGTCGACCTTGAGATAGGCGAAGCCGGGAATGGCCGGCAGGTGAAAGGCATCGGGCGTGTCGAGCACGATCGAGCTTTCCGAGGCCGAGAACGTGCGCAGCCCCACGCGATAGGAGAGATACGTTTCGAGGCCGCGCAGTTTTCCGGCTTCGATGCGCTGGCTGGAGAGCAACAGGTGTACCCCGATCGAGCGCCCGATGCGGCCAATGGTCAGCAGCAGGTCGACGAAGTCAGGTTCGGCGGCGAGCAGCTCGCCGAACTCGTCGATCACGATGAGCAGGTGCGGCAGTGCCGGCAGGTCGGGCCGGGTGGCCTGCAGCTCGCGGTAGTGGGTGATCGAGGGGGAGTTGTCGGCGTCCTTGAGCAACTGCTGGCGCCGCACCACCTCCCCGGCGATGCTCACGCGGGCCCGCTGGGTGAGCTGCGGGTCATCGGCGAGGTTGTCGATGATGCCGGCCACGTGCGGCAGACCGGCGAACGGGGCGAAGGCCGCGCCGCCCTTGTAGTCCACGAGCACCATGCTCACGTCCTTGGGTCCGTGCGAGAGGGCGAGCGCCAGAATCAGGGTGCGCAGCAGTTCGCTCTTGCCCGAACCGGTCGCCCCGATGCACAGGCCGTGCGGTCCCATGCCGAGCTGGGCGGATTCCTTCAGGTCGAGCAGCACCGGTTCGCCGAAATCATCGAGCCCGATCGGCACGCGCAGAAAGTCACGCGGTGAACGCTGTTCCCAAGCGGATGCCGTGTCGAAGTTGGCAATGTCGTCGATCTCCAGTAGCTCGGCGATATCCACGGCTCGCGCTGATTCCACCTCGTCCTGACGGGTGAGATTCAGCCGCAGCGGCGTGAGCATGCGGGCGACCGTCTCGAACAGCGCCCCGGAAATGCGGTCGAGCACGGCCCGCTGCACCGCGACCTGACCGTCGGCGTCGTCGCGGGCATCCGTTATTTCGGCGTTTCCGTCGGCGACCGTCACCCGGATGGTCACGTCCGACGGCTCGTGCAGCCGATCGCTGAGCAGGTGCACCATGGTGATGCGCAGGTCGGACGGCGACAGGTCGGCATCGGGCACTGGCAGGGCGGATGCCACGTGGCCGTAGTCGTCGACAAAAACGATGAGCCGGGAGTTCTCGGCGACCACGGCGTTGCTGCCGCTGCGCTTGGATGTCGCGGCGAGCTGCGCCCGATCTCCGAGTTCCTGGCCGAGCACCTTGCGCAGGGCCGTGATATCGGGCGCGACACGGCGAGCCGGAACCGGCCCGTCGAAGGTGGATTCATCGACGAAGTGCGGGAGCAGGTCGACGCCGGCCCAGTCGCCGGCCGCACCGGGTGGGTAGGCGATGGCGAGGTGCACATCGTCAGGGGCGTGCAGGGCCGCCAGCTGCAGCATGAGCGCACGCGCGACCTGCACGGTGTCGGAGCGGTCGCCGATGATGGCGACGGTGCCGGCCCCGTCGAGCCGCAGCTCGATCGGCATACCGCGCAGGGTGGAGTAGTGCAGGGCGACCTGGCCGGCTTCGCCCGCAAGAATCGGGTCGAAGGGCTGCACCGGGTTCTGTTCAGCCGGAATGATCAGGTCGAACCAGGTCTGATCGCCCAGACCGAGCCGGGGACGCAGAAAATCGGCGTGCTGGCGGCGGCGCTCCCACAGGCGGCCGGGATCGCGGACGAGCTCGATCAGGGCGGCCGGTTCGGGGCTCAGCAGTGATGCCAGCGCGCGTACATCCTTGCCGCGGCCGCGCATACGGGAGCGGAGCCGTTCGAGGTAGTCGAGGTAACGTTCGCGCTGCACGCGGCGGGTGCGGGCGGCGTTGCCGCGCTGGGTGAGGGCCATGGCCAGGCCGCCGACGATCGCGACGATGAGAATGAGAGCGCCGATCACCATGAACAGGGCGTTGCCGCGCAGCGTCACCATCATGACCACGCTGGTCGCCGCGCCGAGCACCGGGATGAGCGCCTGGATGGGCAGCCCACCCTGGGCTCCGTCCTGCATGGCCGGCGGCGGGGAGATGATCTCGGGTTCCGGGCGTCGCAACGGCCGGGTGACCCGGGTGGGACGGTGGATGAGTTTCAGGGTCATCGCCGGGCCTCGATTCGGGCGGGGCCCGGCAGCAGCGTCAGCTGCGCCTCGGCCAGGATGGTGCCCGCCAGGATGGCGTGGGCGATGCGGGCTGCCGTGCTCAGGTCTTCGCTGGCCACGGGGGTGGCGCCGCCGGCCGCCGCATCGTACGGCACGTGCACGATCGGCACGCCGAGGTGCGGCAGTATGCCCAGGCGGGGCGTCAGTCGTGCCCCGCCACCGACATCGACGATCACGAACACGATGCGGGGGGCATCGGCCCGGCCGAGCAAGGCCGGAACGATCGCGGCCGCTTCTTCGATGGCGTGGCGTTCCGACCGGGTGACGACGCAGATGACGTGGCTGGCCACGGCCACCTGGGACAGGTCGATCTGCCAGCCGCGTACTCCCCAGTCGGTGATGACGAGGTCGAAGAAGCGCGAGCGCGGGTTGATCAGGTCGAACCAGGTGCGGCTCGCGGCCGGAGTGGTCGGTTGCGACGGGTCGCGCAGTTCCAGCCCGATCAGGCCCGACGGTGCCACGCCCAACCCCGCGGTGGCGTGCCGGGTCTCACTCGGCGTCGCCGGCGCGGCCTGGCCCGCGACGGCGTCACCGCTGCCGACTCCGGCGTGCCAGAGCATATTGTGCGAACCGGCCGAGGCGTTCACGCCGAGTACCAGACCGGTGCGGCGGTGCGCGAAGATGCTGGCGATGCTCGCCGCCACAACGGATGCCCCGACGCCGCCGGCCACCTGCACCACCCCGATGCGCCGGTTGAGGGTGAGTGGCATGCGAATGCGCGCATCCGCTTGGGTGAGGTCGTGCAGGCGGGCGCTCGCGCTGCCCAGCACGGCCAGCGGAAGCGAGCGCAGCGCCGACGCGATGCGTGACACTTAGAACGTTCCCAGCAGGTCGGGGTAGATGCCGAAAATGCCCAGCAGTACGGGCAGCAGCGAGACGACAGCGAGCATCTCGATGCCGTTGCCCACCCGTCGCAGTCGGGCCCTGGTGTGCGGCGGCGGGGTCAGCGCCACGGTCACCAGGGTGATCGCGGCCAGCGCCACGAGCGCGACGATGATGCCCCAGCCGTCGGCGTGCGCGAATGCCACCAGCACGAGGGTGAGCAGCGCCGCCGCCCACAGGGTGATCGCCTGGGCGGCCAGCGGAAAGGCGCGCGTGCGCAGGGCCGTGACCACGGCGAGGGCAGCGCCGAGCGCGATCGCCCACCCGTTGGCCGAGGCGGCGAGCGCGGTGGCGGTGACGAAGAGCGGCACGGCCACGGCCACCGTCGACCAGGTCAGCGAGCGATAGGCGTCGTTGACGGTCGTCAGCACCGCCGCGCGGTGGGTGAGCCGGCCCGCGATCACGAGGTCATCGAGTCCGGTCAGTCCCGAACTGTTCATGGCGTACCAGGGCAGCAGGCCGCACATCAGAGCAGCCGTGATTCCGACGATCCCGGCCGTTTCCAGCCCGCCGACACCGATGAACGGCAGCGCGAGTGCGAGAACGACCAGAATAAGGGCGAGGGCGCTCGCCCGCAGGGCCGGGCGGAGGCCCAGACCGATTCCGAGGGCCAGGCCGATCGTGAGCCAGGCGAGGCCGAAGGCGACGATGGCGGCGGGGGCTGCGGCATCCGTTGGCAGCAGAGCGGATGCGAGAGCGAGCGCCGTCGCCGGAACCAGGCCGAACGCGGCGGCGGTGAAGCCGATGGCCGGCCAGCGTCGACCGAGCAGGCCGAGGGCCGTGGCGACGGCGAGGCAGCCCAGAAAGGCGATGCCGAGCCCGAGCGCGACCGGGGTGGCCGACGTTCCCAGGGGGATCGCGAGCCAGCCAGCGGTGCCGGTGAGCAGGCCGACCAGCACGGCACCGACGCCCTGTCGGTGTGCAGCCTGCCAGAGGCCGCGCCGATCGTCGCGGGCTTCAGCGACGACGTCGGTCACGTCGGCGACTTCGGGCGGCGCCGGAGCTTCGTCCACCCGCAGCAGGCGCAGCAGCTCACCGGCCGCGACCTCCTGGTCGGCCAGCGTCAACGCGGTGTCCAGCTGCTGACCGGTCGCGCGTACGAGGGTGAGCGGGCGGGCCACGGACCCGGTGTTCTCGTCGAGCAGGTCCATCAGCTGGGGAATGAGCGCAGCGATCGTCTCGTCGTTGGGCACGACGATTTCGGCCTTGCGCGTGCGGCCCACAATGGTGAGCCGGGTGAATCCACTCACGGGGTGTCCGTTTCTACTGCTGTCGTCGGTGTGGGCACCGGGGCGACGGGGGTCTGGGTCTGGCTGGCAGCAGCGGCGCGCTGCGCCAGCAGGTCCACCACGAACGAGACGCCGATGCAGCCC
Source organism: Cryobacterium sp. TMT1-3 (assembly GCF_004402315.1). Taxonomy (NCBI): domain Bacteria; kingdom Bacillati; phylum Actinomycetota; class Actinomycetes; order Micrococcales; family Microbacteriaceae; genus Cryobacterium; species Cryobacterium sp. TMT1-3. The sequence continues at coordinate 50,611 of NZ_SOFW01000040.1, read as the reverse complement.
GCACACAGCACGGCGGCCAGCACCATGCTCCCGATCACTCGGCGCACATTGTCATTGGCCGTGCGACGCTCCGACAACTCGCCGAACAGAAAGGCGGCACGCAGCCGGTCGCGGTGCGTTTTGACTGTTTCCAGCAGCACCACATCGTGGTCAGAAGACACCGGCCGACCTTCTTTCCATTGTCTCGGCGTTGGTGGTCTCAGGCACGCGCACCCCGAAGGTACGATCGCCGAGCTCCACCGTGCAGCCGCTGGCGGCGGCGGTGGGTGTTCCGGCGACGAGGCGCATCCGCTCGCCTGACGGCGTCACCAAGGTGGTTCCGTTCGCGGAGCCGAGGTCGGTCACCCAGAGCAGTGATCCCGACCAGGTGAGCAGGGCATGCGTCTTCGACAGGGTGCGCGACAGGTCGGCCCAGGCGAACAGCGGATGCTGCGCGCCATCCGCTCGATTGGCCGGTCGTCGACCCATCAGCAGCGACGACGCGACCTGCAGGGTCTGGTCGTTGTCGAGCACGATGCTGACCATCGCCACTTCCGGCGGCTTCGGCGCGTAGCCGTCGTCGGCCGGCTGCACCGCGCGCGCGGGTACTGCGGGTGCTGCGGGTGCTGCGGGTGCTGCGAGTGTCGCCGGTGCGTCGAGCGGATGCTGCGCCACGGGTTCGCGCGCAACCTCCGGCATCACCGTCGCTGGCCCGGCCGCATCGATGCTGACGGCTTCGAGGCCGCCGGTGTGCGCGGTCGAGTGCGAGGGGCGCACGTTGTGCCCGAGTTGGTCGGCGCCGAGCGGGGGCAGGGCGGGAGCAAGCGGGTCGCGTCCGCGACGCAGGTTGGTGGTGACGGTCGCGCCCGCCGCCTGGGGCGTCACGACCAGCACCGAGGCCGCGGCCCGAACAGTCGTCGGCGGCAGGCCGGTGAGGGAGTCGACCGTGCGCAGCCCGAGCAGCAACCGACCCACGCTGCGCCCGAACGTGGTGAAGAGTGCGACCTGAAGCACCAGGAACGCCGCGAGCAGCAATGCGAGCAGGACAGCCACGGCACCGTGCCCGGTGAGCGCCCCGCCCACGGCGAGGGCGACCAGCACAACGGCTGGGACGGCATCGAGAGAAAGGGACCAGAGCCGCAGGCTGACGCTGGCCGGCACGACGCCGCCGAGCATGCCGTGGCTCGATCCAGGCGCCAGGGCTGCGATGCACACGACGCCGCAGCGGTCGCAGTAGTGGCCGAGGGTGGGCAACCGGGCGCCGCACCGGCCGCAACTGATCGCGCCGAGGAGTGCGTTGCCCACGTGTGCACCCCAGCTTCCGATAGATCACCCACAGTGGGGTTCCCCGGCGCGCCAACGACGTCGCCCCATTGCCCAAAATCCCCGAGGTTAATGAGTAGCCTATCCTGAGGTCTCACCCACCTTGGGGGTGGGGTGGGCGCTGCGCGTACGGGGGGTAGCATTTCATCTAGGATTGTGCAGCTTTACCCAAAAACCCCCGCTGTACAGCTTGGTGGCCTATCCTGAGGGCTCACCGACTATTGGGGGTACACGATGTCCGGCATGAAGTTCGCGATGGGGGCCGACGTTCTGTCGCATCTCGTCAAGAAGACCAGCACGTCGTCTGACGACCTCGGCACGCTGGTGAAGCAGTTGTTCGAGGCCGCTGCGCCGCTCGAGGGCCGGTTCAATGGTGCTGGCCGTGCGGCATTCGATCGGTTCAAGAACGAGACGGATTCCATTTCGGCTGAGTTGAACGGCGCGCTGTCGTCGATCCTCACCGGTATCGCCGACCAGGATGTGGCCTTCGGCCAGGCCGACCAGGAGCTCGCTGACCAGACGACATCAGCACAATCCGGGGCGGGTTTCGACTCGGCTCGGTTCGGTTCACGGGGATAGGGGCACTCTCATGGCTTCAGGCGGTAACGCGGCGGATCGTCGCGACTATGACATTGCTGCATCACAGAATGCGCAGGACAACTTCAACGCTATTGCGGGTCGACTCGAGGCCCTCATCGACCAGCGCGACGCCGATGTGAAGGCCATGATGGCCGATTACCAGGCAGACGGCGTGTCGGAAGAGTACGCGTCGAAGGAAATTCGTTGGAACACGGTGGCCGGGCAGGTGAAGCAGATCATCACGTCCCTGCGCACCTCCCTCGCGTCGAACGATGAGACCGCTCAGGCCGCTCTCGCTCGTGGTCGTTCCGCCGTTCAAAACATCGGATAAACGTCTGCCTTCGGGCGCACGGAAAGGCTCGGGGGAATGAGCGGCTGGAGTATCAACGCGCCTGGCGTGCAGTCCGTGCTCGCATCGGTGGAAACCGCCGCGACCGAGCTGAGCAGTGCGCTCGACGGCATGTCGACGGCATTCTCCGAGCTCACCAGCGGTGCCGGCTCCGGCCTGGCCGACGTTCCGGCAGCCGTGCAGGCGCTGATCACGAGCGAGCAGAACCGCCTGATCGCCATCGGCAACCGCATCACGGCGGGCTCGCTCGGGGCCAGCACCGCCACCATCGGGTATGTGCAGGGTGACGAGGAGATGGCGGCGACCGCGCAGGCGGCGGCGAGCCAGGCCGCGTCATCCGGTGACCTGTCGTTCTTCACCGGTGCGTCCTGATGGCCGCGCAGATGTGCCTGGTTGATGGCGATCTGATTCAGCCCGATCTGATTCCGGGGGCGGATATCGATCCGGCGACGCTGGCCGGGTCGGCGACGGGCTTTTCGACGGCGGGTACGGCGGTGACCGAGAAGGGCGCCGCGGTTGTCACGCAGTGGGCGGGGTTGTCGGGTGTGTATGTGGCGCCGGAGTCAGCCGAGTTGCTGGAGGTGATGGCGCCGGTCGCCGTGGATTCCGCGGCGCTGGGGCAGACGTTCTCGTCGTTGTCGACGATTATCGCCAACTTCGCCGACGATGTGGCTCCGGTGAAGGCGCGTTTGGCGATCATTCGCGAGGAGGCTCGGGCGTTCGTCGCCCGGGTGTCCGACGGCGTCACCGTCGACATTTGGGACGGCGACCACCCCGCTTACAACGCGGGCGTCTTGAGCTTCATGGTGACCGATTTCGCCGATATGGGACCGACGGTGATCAACTGGCGTGAGCACAAGCCATCCGTGGAAGAGAACAAAGACCTGATCCACCGGGTGAACGTCGAGGTCGCCGCGCTCGACACGGTACGGGTCGACTGCGTGAACGCGATCAATGCGTTGCGCAGGGACGTGTGTGTGGTCGACGCCATGGCGCTGACCGTCGCCGACCTTGACAGTGAGGGCGTGTCCCTGCCGTGGGGCGCGGCTACTGACGGTGACCGGTCGTGTTCCGAGTCGTTCGGCGACGGCATCGCCGATTCTGCCGTGGGCATGTGGGAGGGCGGCGGCGCACTCCTGAGCTACAACTCGGACACCGGACAGTGGGGCGACGGCCAGCTGGCCGGGCAGGTGTGGTCTGGCCTAGGCATGACCGTGGCCGGTCTCGCCCTGGTCGGGCCGATCTCGATTCTGTCGATGACGGTGCCGAAGTCGTCGGTTCCTGGCTGGCTGCACGGCACCCAGAACTTCGTCAACGGCTCGCAGGAGGCGCTGTTCGCTGCGGCAAAGGGAATCGTCGCGGCCGACAAGTGGGCCGAGAACCCGGCTGAAGCGGCCGGAACGGCACTGCTCAACATCGGCACCTTCTTCATCCCCGGAGGCGCGGTCGTCGGTGGGGTGAAGGCCGGCACGATCACGGCGCGCGTGTCGTCGATCATCGGTCACACCATCGACGTCGTCTTGCCGGGCGTGACGGTAGTCACCCGGGCCGGCGGCGCAGTACTCCACGTCGGCCAGGGTCTCACGGTTGTCACCGACCTGGCCAAAACCGGCCTGTTCTCCGGTGTCTCGACCGGTCGCGCCGCGCTCGCCCAGGCGTTGCACTCCATCGCCGACCAGACTCCCGCGGTGCACATCGAGCCCGGCTACCTGGCCGTGACTCCGGACGGCGCTGTCGGGTTTGGCGCGCCGCCGCACCTGGCCGTTGGCGAGGCTGGCAGCGGCGGGAGCGCGCTGCACAGCATCGCCGACCGCGTAACGCCTTCCGCCGCAGCGGCCGCACCTCCGGTCGCTGCGCACGTCGACGTGCCCGTTGACGCCGCGCCCCGCCCCACAGCGGATGCGCCCGCGGGCGCAATCGACGACGTCACGCCCCACGCGACGTCGTCCGATGCACCATCAACTGATGCTGGCCCCGCCGGAACGGTGTTCAATGGATCCGCGCCGGTGGCCTTGGAGAATGGAACCTCGTACACACCCGCGTTTTCCGACAGCGGGATCGCAGCGGCCGGATATTCGTCCTTTGAAGACAGCCTGCCGGTGGTTCTCGATCGTGCCGGTGTATCGATGCCGGAATTCACACGCCTCGTCGAGACGCCCCTGGCGGGCCTGACGCGCCACGAGATGTCACTCCTGATTGATATCCGGGATGCCCTGCCCTCTCCCGATAACACCGGTCACCTGCAGAAGACGGTTCCGTGGGAACAGGCCGAGATTATCATCGATCAAATGCCAGTCACGATGCAGGACCTGCAAGGTTTTGTGGCTCGCCCGGCGGACACGGCTGGAATGACGCCGACACAGATGCACGATGCACTGGGACTCAACTATCCCGGCAGCCAGTACACCAGCGATATCGCCGCGGGGCGCCCGTACTTCGACGTGCGCTTCGAAACCTCGGGCGTTGCCGCCCCGCGCGTACCGGATTCAGCAGTGCAGTGGATGGAGGCCGAGTTGCCGGACAGTATTTTCAGCATCTCAGATGCGATCCTGCGTGCTGACGCCGTCCAGGCCTTTTGGGACAATTTGTTTCCGGCCGAGAAGTCCGCCCTCGAGGTACGACACCCCTCCCTCGTTCGAGAACTCGCGCAGGCACTCGACCCGAAGAATCCGTTCCGCGGTTCGGGCTTCTCTGGAACCGGCTCGGGTTTCGTACCCGAGGCAACCTTTGGTCGCAATCGGATCGCCTTGCCGGACGGCAGCGAGTTGTGGCGCACGCTGCCCGATGGCACTCGGGAGCTTGTGGGCGTCTTCGACCGGTCGAACCCATCGATCGCTGGCAGCTGGGTCCTCGTCGATTCGCTGAACCCACGGTCGTTCTTGGACGCCACGCCATCAGGTTTTGCCGCACCCGTTCGATGAGTTCCCGAGGTGCTGCCCCCTCTGGAAGACTGGATGGGATTGCGGCGGTTGCCGGCGGCGCGCGCGCGGTCGATTTCGAGAAGGAGTCCAGCCGTGATTTTCGACAATGACCCGAGCGACCTGACTCATCCGCGTGATCTGAGTATCTTGCGCGACCGAGCCATTCCGGGGGGTCGCGTGCACCTAGAGGGGTGGGCACGGTTCAACGGGGTTCGCGTTCACGTGGAGTCGGTCAGCCCGCGGGGTTTGGTGGCCGTGAACGGTGAACTGCCCCTCAGCGGTGTGCACAACCTCAAGTATCTCGACGGGAGCTACCCGGGTTCGCGATTGCCGTTGATGTCTGGCGAGGTGAGTTTTCTTGATCTCGATCGCTTCTGGTTGACTCGCACGTCGGTCTTCGACGTGATCGACGACGAGACACCCCTGCCCGGATTATTGACGACGATCGACGGTACGGACTTCGGCGTTGCCGATTCCGCAGGCACGGTCAGCCTGGCCGGCGTGCCGCAACTTCAGCTGGTCTGGTTGGACGATGGCGAGCCGCCGGGCGATGAGTGGCAGCCGGACGGGTATCAGTCGTTCACCCGTCTGGTGCCGCGCGACCAGGTGCCGGGACTGCGGTATGTGGAATGGACCGCGGTGTGGCGTGACATCACGGTGAAGGTCGCGGGAATCCGAGGCACCCGCGCGCACATCTTCGTTGAGCGTGGAGGACTGCCAGCGGTCGAGCATCCCGAAATTCGGCACGGGGCGAACGTGAAGAGCGGATGGTCGGCAGTCGTCTCGCGCACCGAGCTCAGCCTGCGTTCGTGGTCAAGTGCAGAACGGCCCGTCGGCCGGGGAACGGTCATCGGGTGCGTGGCACACGTTCGCGGACGAGCGGGCGTCGTGGTGCTACCCGGCGACCGGGATGAGCACGACGAAGGAATCATCGTGCGCAAGGACCTCGGTGAGACCGTGACCGAAGACTATGGGCTCTACGCGCTCGGCACAGAGCGACATTCCCCCATGGAATGGCGCACGATCGTCGCGCCAGGCGATGCCGAAGAGGATGTGACCAGCGCTCGGCGAATAGAGTCCGCTGTTGAGTGGCAGGGCGAAATGCGGGCGGTGGAGGGTCTCGACGAGCCAAACGACGTGGCATTCGTGTCCGCGGTTTCAGCCCCGCTCGAGCAGGTCTCTCAACTGCGCTACACGATTCACCCGGTGGCGCTGTCAGACTTGCCTCGGTTCGGTTGGCAGATGCCCGATCGGCGCCGTCACTAGTTCTCGCACATTGCGATACGTCGCGTTCACAGCCAGACAATCATCGAAGTTGGAGATCACACAGTGAATACGGTTCTGCAGAAAGTTGTCACACCGCAGGCCAGCGCCGCATATCTGACGTCCGGGTGGGATCGCGTCTCAGGTTTCGCAGTCCAAGCCGGTGACGTGGCCTTCGCGACAACGCCTGCACAACTGTTCGAGATCCACGGCCTGGGCTATCCCGGGTCGCCATTCTCGGCAAGCGACCCATACCTCGACGTGCTCCGTTTTCCGTCCACTCCGACCCAGCAACTGGTCAACGCCATCGGCGGCATCGACCAGGCGACTCGGTCGATGACGGACGGGCCCTTCGTTGATCGGGCGCCTTTCACGGGAACCGGTTTCGCGACGGCCGGTGAGCGAATCGTACCTCTGTGGTGGCTCACCCATACTCGTCTCGCTCCCGACTCGGTGCTTGTGCGGATTTTTACCGACGGGTCGAGTCAGGAACTGGCGCGGTATCCGGATGTTGGCCATGGCTGGGTGGTCGACGGCCTGGCAGTTGCGCGTCGGTCGCCACGCTCCCGCTTCGTCGGAACGCTCGCGTCGTTCAATCAGGCGTATTACCTCGCAGACGTGTTGGATGGCGGAACCCGCATTGCACTCGCGATGGATGAGCAACCCGCGGATCCGTTGTTCGCGCAGACCGCTCCCGGCAAATGGCGACGAGAGATTGCCCGGGCGGAAGCTGGAGATATTGTCGAGCTCAACGTGGAGGCGAGTTGGAATGGCCTTCGCTTGCGCATTGTCGACGAGTGGAGTGACGACACCGGCGTCGTCCTGTCGCGGGGTTCATATGTGGGCCACAATGCGGACCTCGCGGAGGGATTGCGCCTGATCAAACTCGAGGCCGGAGTCTATGAGATAACGCTTCCCAAGGCCGCCTTGGAGGACGTAAAGACCATTCAGCTGACCTCGCCGTAATGGGGCGACTCACTGAAATGGGAGGGCCGCTGCAGGCCGAGGTGCTGCTCCTTCGGTCAGGAATCCGCGCCGCGACCGAGCGTCACCTCGGCCACCCCATCAATTTCACCAAGTGGATCGACACGATGGGCGGGCCCAAATCGGGCAATGATCTCCTGCTGGAGCGGCTGAAATCTGCGCTGCGCTGCCTGCACGAGCTGACGCTCCTCATTCCCGGTGCCGCGTTGCAGCTGACCCGCAATTCGGTCTGCATCGACGTGCCCGGCGCACCAGCGATGATGGTGACCTTCGACGCCCACCAGAGTCGCCTTTCAGCCCTCGCCTCGGGCGTGGAACGAGAGCTCGGCGTCTTCGCCAATCCCGATCTGCTCCTGCGGGCTGTCGTCTGGTCGATCGGCGCCGCAGCGTGGGGCGACCGATGGATCGACCCGCCCGCGGCACCGCTGTCGATCCTGCCTCCGGCCGATGGTCGGGGCTATCGCCTCGAGGATCCGGATCAGTCCGGCGGGGCGTGGCCCGAGATCGCGGCGGAGTTCGATGCGATCACGCTGTCGCGGGCCTGCGCCCACCCGATCGCTCACCTCATTACTGCCGCGACCACGCTCGCCGTGCCCGACTCGGTCGGCCTCGCCGAGCGAAAAACTGCGGCACAGGTCCGGCATCGGGATCGGGTGCGTGGCTGCCTGGTCGGCGGTGCCATCGGCGATGCCCTCGGCTATCCGGTGGAATTCTGGTCGGCCGAACGCATCCTCGCCTCGGTCGGCGCGGCGGGCGTGCTGCACTATCTGGCCCTGCCGAACCGCTCGCTCGGTGTGGTCAGCGACGATACGCAGATGACGCTGTTCACAGCGGATGCGCTCGCTCGCGACTCGACGCGAGCCAGCGACCCGCCGGCCACGCGAAACGCGCTCGCGCGGGCCTATCTCGACTGGTATGACACCCAGAACGGGTGGGAAAACCGCCCTATGCGCGAAGCCGCGACTTCGGCGTTGATGAGCGAACGGTGGCTCTACGTTCGACGAGCTCCCGGAAACACGATTATGGGGGCGCTGTCCCAAATCACGGATCGCACACTGTCGGTGCCCGACGCGCAGAATGACAGCAAGGGCTGCGGCACTGTCATGCGCAGCGCGCCGTTCGGGTTGGTTTTGCGGTGGAGCCCCGAGACGGTCTTCGCGGCCGCGGCATCCGCTGCTGCGATCACCCATGGCCATCCGGTTGCGCACGTCGCTGCGGGGGCATTGGCCCTGCTGGTGCGGCTGCTGGCTGCTGGCGGCGATCTCGAGCTGAGCGTTCTGGCCGCCCGGGATTACGCCGCTTCCCAGGAAGGGTACCGGCTCACGCTCACGTCGGAATCGCTGGACCAGGCTTTGCGGCTTTCCCACACGGCGTCCCCGACGCTGGCGACAGTGGAATCTCTCGGGGCTGGTTGGATTGCGGAGGAGGCCCTCGGCATTGCGGTCTATTGCGCGCTCGCGTTTCCGGCTGCGCACCAGGTCATGGAAGCCCTGACGCTCGCGGTGACGCACTCCGGTGACAGCGACTCGACCGGCGCGATCTGCGGCAACATCCTCGGTGCTCTCCATGGAGAGTCAGCGCTGCCCTCAGCGCTCGTGGCCGGAGTCGAGGGTCTGGCCACGACGCGCGGTGTAGCCGATGCCCTCGCCGAAGCGCGATGATGGAAGACGCACCTGCCCGTAGCGAGAGACGAGAGGCTGCTGGAACACCACATCGCCGCCATCCCAACGGATGCCGGCGCCCTCGCCCGACCCGATATCCTGAGCTGACGGGCGGATCGGGGGACGTGGTGACGGGCAAGGTGAGCGTCGAGCATCCGCTGGTCGATTTTGTCGGCGACGGCTTCGTCGCGACCATCACCACGGCGTCGCTCATCGCAGCGACCGAGGGTTTCGCGAGTCTCGTGGTCGACGCCGCCGGGGTCGGCCGGCGCGTGTTGCTGGTCACCGGGCGCGGGTCGCGGGTCACATTCGGCCTGCTCCAGCTGCTTTCGGCGACCGGGGCTGCGTGGGTAGTGCGCAGCTCCGACGGGGCACTGCGCAACGCCCTGACCGGCCGCACCCTGGCTTCCTTCGACGACGCGTTCCGGGAGACTGGCACAACGGGTGCCGCAGCCGACCCGGTATTGCCGCTCGAGCCCGTCGAGGCCTGGCTGCAGGTCACCGCATCCGTCACCCACCAGGCCCGGGACGAGACCACGCTGGGCGGCACCCTTGAGCTGCTCACCGCTCAGCTTGCCGACGCGGCGCCGGTGGGGTGGGGCGTGAACGAACCGGCAGGCCTGCACTGGAATCGCGCCAATGTGACGCGGTTCGTGCGCGGCCGCATGCCGCGCGTTTCCAAAATCTACGTGGCCGGGCGGGGCGAACGGGCGATGACGGCCACGGTGCGGGTCAGCCGCAGCGCCAGGGGCGTCACCGAGGAGACCAAGATGCTCGTCGCCCTCGGCAGCGATGAGGGTATCGCCCGGCAGCGGATTGTGGACGCCCCGGCCGTTTTGGGGAGGCTGGCCGATGCGCAGACGGTGCTGGTCGCATCCGCTGTGCTGCTGCGCGGTCGCGCCGATCTGTCGATCGACCCGGTACTCGCCGCTCCGCCGGTTCCGGTGGCGGTTGTGCTGGGTCCGCGCGCCGTGCAGGATCTCCATCTGGATCTGACGGATCTCGAGACTCGCTTCGGGGCCTTCCGCGCCGGTCGGCCGCGCATTCCGGCGCTTGTCGTACCGTTCACCGAGGGCGACGGCTGGCCGCAGTTCGTGAACCTTGCCCGCGAGTTCAGTGTGATCGACCTGGCGAAGGCGCTCGGCCTGCCCGCTGTGACGGAGGGACTCTGATGCCTCGCGAACTCGTTATCATCTCGCGGCGACCTGTCGACCTGGCCGATCACCTCGTGGCAGCGGTCGAGATCGACCCGAATCTGGGGCTGCGCACGGTGTGGAACGGCGGCGGCACACAGGTTTGCGCGGTCGACGGCACCGCGCTCCTCACGGTGCTGCGTACCAAGGGATTCGACGTTGCCGACGACGTGGAACGCCTGCTCGGCGCGAGCCTGGCCGCCGACCAGGTGTTCTGGACCGAGCTGTATGCGCCGCGCGGTCCCGCCGGCGCCGTCGGCACGACGATCGCGCAGGCCCTCGCCGCTACGGTCGGCGGCACCCTGTTCCAGCGTTCCGACCCCTGACGCTGTTTTTCCTCCGTTGGCGGAGAATGGGGGATTAGGACCCCGCGAGTGGGGTTTGTGCTTTCACCCAACACGCTGCGTTGATGTTGTGGCGGAGAATGGGGGATTAGGACCCCGCGAGTGGGGTTTGTGCTTTCACCCAACACGCTGCGTTGATGTTGTGGCGGAGAATGGGGGATTAGGACCCCGCGAGTGGGGTTTGTGCTTTCACCCAACACGCTGCGTTGATGTTGTGGCGGAGAATGGGGGATTAGGACCCCGCGAGTGGGGTTTGTGCTTTCACCCAACACGCTGCGTTGATGTTGTGGCGGAGAATGGGGGATTAGGACCCCGCGAGTGGGGTTTGTGCTTTCACCCAACACGCTGCGTTGATGTTGTGGCGGAGAATGGGGGATTAGGACCCCGCGAGTGGGGTTTGTGCTTTCACCCAACACGCTGCGTTGATGTTGTGGCGGAGAATGGGGGATTAGGACCCCGCGAGTGGGGTTTGTGCTTTCACCCAACACGCTGCGTTGATGTTGTGGCGGAGAATGGGGGATTAGGACCCCGCGAGTGGGGTTTGTGCTTTCACCCAACACGCTGCGTTGATGTTGTGGCGGAGAATGGGGGATTAGGACCCCGCGAGTGGGCGTTGTGCTTTCACCCAACACGCTGCGTTGATGCTGTGGCGGAGAATGGGGGATTCGAACCCCCGAGGGCTTTCACCCAACACGCTTTCCAAGCGTGCGCCATAGGCCACTAGGCGAATTCTCCTGGCCGCCATCGCAGTAAAGCAACGGCACCAGAGAATCTTACCTGTTTCCAGCGGATGCTGCCGCCACCTCGCGCAGACCACGCCCGGTTGGTGCCGCTCGGCCTCGTGCCCTAAACTAAACTTCGGCTCCTCGCGTGGCGCCACCTTGGCCAATTCCCCCAGGACGGAAACGTAGCAAGGGTAACCGGGCTCTGGCGGGTGCGCGAGGAGTCTTTTCTATGCCCCGCCCCGCAAGGGTAACCGGGGCTGCGCCGTTGTGCCGAGGTGCGCGAGGAGTCTTTTTTCGTGCCGAAAGCCGCAAGGGTAACCGGGACTGCGCCGAGGTGCGCGAGGCGTCTTTTCTGTCCCCGAACATAAAGATTGCGTGAAATCGTGACCCCCATTTAGCCGAACACGCGGGAGTCGGGACCTTTGGCACTGGGGTAGACGCCGAGGCTCAATAGTATGGAAGCAGCGCGGCTGTGTCGCCGCGCGACAACGCGGAGGACCGATGATCGACGATTCCGGCACCATGACCTGGCCTTCGCGCGCGCCGAAACCGCTCAGCGCAGCGGCCCTCGACAGCATCGACGCCTGGTGGCGTGCCGCGAATTACCTCGCCGTCGGTCAGATCTACCTGCTCAGCAACGCCCTGCTCACCGAGCCGCTCACCCGCGACCACGTCAAGCCGCGCCTGCTCGGCCACTGGGGCACCACGCCCGGCCTCAACTTTCTCTACGCGCACCTCAACCGCGCCATTCAGGAACGCAGCCAGAGCACCATCTACATCACCGGACCGGGCCACGGCGGCCCCGGCATGGTCGCCAACGCCTACCTCGACGGCACCTACACCGAGGTCTACGCCGACATCGAGCAGAACGCGCACGGCGTGCAGAAACTGTTTCGCCAGTTCTCCTTTCCCGGCGGAATCCCCAGCCACGCCTCGCCCGAGCTGCCCGGATCCATCCACGAGGGCGGCGAGCTCGGCTACGCCCTGAGCCACGCCTACGGGGCCGCATTCGACAACCCGAACCTGCTCGTGGCCGCGGTCGTCGGCGACGGTGAGGCCGAAACCGGCCCGCTCGCCACCAGTTGGCACTCCAACAAGTTCATCGACCCGCTGCAGGACGGCGTCGTGCTGCCCATCCTGCACCTCAACGGGTACAAGATCGCCAACCCCACCGTGCTCGCGCGCATCCCCGAAGACGAGCTGCAGGATCTCATGCGCGGCTACGGTCACACCCCTTATATAGTCTCCGGCGGCTTCGACGGCGAAGACCCCATGCTCGTGCACGCGCGCATGGCCGAGACCCTCGACGCCGTGCTCAACCAGATCGCCGAGATCAAGGCCGCAGCCGCCGAGGCCGACAAAAACCACGAAGACTTCGCCCGCCCGCGCTGGCCCATGATCATCCTCCGCACCCCCAAGGGTTGGACCTGCCCCGCCGTGATCGATGGCGTGCAGGTCGAGAACACCTGGCGGGCGCACCAGGTTCCGCTCGCCAACGCCCGCGACACCCCGTCCCACACGAAAATTCTCGAACAGTGGATGCTGTCCTACCGTCCTCGAGACCTGTTCGACTCACACGGTGCCCCCGTGCAAAAGATCCGGGATCTCGCCCCGGCGGGTGCCCTGCGAATGAGTGCCAACCCGATCGCCAACGGCGGCCTGCTGCGCCGCGACCTGCACCTGCCCGACTTTCGCGATTTCGCCGTCGACGTGCCGAAGCCGGGCGCAACGGTGGATGAGGCCACGCGGGTGCTGGGCGGCTACCTGGCCGAGGTCATCCGCTTGAACCCGGATAATTTTCGCATCTTCGGACCCGACGAAACCGCCTCCAACCGGCTCGCCCCGCCGGTCTACGAGGTCACCGCCAAGCAGTGGAACGCCGAGCTGCGACCCGGCGACACCAACCTCGCCCGGGCCGGCCGCGTCATGGAGATGCTGAGTGAGCATCAGTGCCAGGGCTGGCTCGAGGGCTACCTGCTCACCGGGCGGCACGGGCTGTTCAACTGCTACGAAGCGTTCATCCACATTGTCGACTCGATGTTCAACCAGCACGCCAAGTGGCTCAAGGTGACCGCCGACATTCCCTGGCGGGCACCGATCGCGAGCCTGAACTACCTGCTCAGCTCGCACGTCTGGCGGCAGGATCACAACGGGTTCAGCCATCAGGATCCCGGTTTCATCGACCACGTCGTCAACAAGAGCGCCGACGTCGTGCGGGTCTACCTGCCCTTCGACGCGAACACGCTGCTGAGCACCTACGACCACTGCCTGCGCAGCGTCAACTATGTCAACGTCGTCGTGGCCGGCAAGCAGCCGGCGCCCAACCTGCTCACCATGGAACAGGCCGTCGCGCACTGCACCCGCGGGCTCGGCATCTTCGACTGGGCCGGCACCGAGGTGCCCGGCCTCGCGCCCGACGTCGTGCTCGCCGCTGCCGGCGACGTGCCGACCCTCGAGGTGCTCGCCGCCGCCGAGATTCTGCGCCAGAACCTGCCCGATCTCAAGGTGCGGGTCGTGAACGTGGTCGACCTCATGCGCCTGCAATCCGAGGACGACCACCCGCACGGCCTGAGCGACAGCGCCTTCGACGCCGTCTTCACGCCCGACAAGCCCATCATTTTCGCTTATCACGGCTATCCGTGGCTGATCCACCGGCTCACTTACAAGCGCCACGGCCACGAAAACCTGCACGCCCGCGGCTACAAGGAGATCGGCACCACGACGACCCCGTTCGACATGGTCATGCTCAACGACCTCGACCGGTACCACCTCGTCATGGACGTCATCGACCGCACCCCCGGTCTTGCCGCACGGGCCGGGCTGCTCCGGCAGCAGATGCAGGATGCCCGCCTGGCCGCACGCCAATACACCCGCGACCATGGGGAAGACCTCCCCGCGGTCACCGAATGGTCCTGGTCGTCCCAAACGGATGCCGCCCCGACCGCCGCCGAGACCGGCAGCGACAATGTCTAGCGCCTGACACTTTTTGACATCCCGGGCCCGCCCGGCTCTCTCCCAACCCGAATACGTTTGAAATGGACATCGTGGCTCGAAGCATCTACATCACCAGTGCCGAAGGTAATACCGGCAAATCCTCGATCGCGCTCGGCGTGGTCGACACGCTCACCCACCTGGTGGAGCGGGTCGGCGTGTTCCGCCCCGTCGCCCGCACCTCGACCGAACCGGACTATGTCGTCGACCTTCTGTTGCGTCACCTGCAGGCCAACGCCGGTCCGGGCGCCGCAGCCGGGCAGACCTACGAGCAGAGCATCGGTGTCAGCTACGACGACGTCAACACCGACCCCGACGCCGCGCTGGCCCGCATCGTGGCGCGCTACAAGGCGGTCGAGGCCAACTGCGACACGGTCGTCGTCATCGGCAGCGACTACACCGACGTTGGCAGTCCCACCGAGCTCGCCTTCAACGCCCGCATCGCCGCGAACCTGGGCGCGCCCGTGCTGCTCGTGCTCGGCGGCCGCGTCGGCCCCGGCGAGGGCGAACGCCTCGGCCAGAGCGACGCCCGCTCGGCCGTGGACATCGGGCACCAGACCGACGTGGCGCTCGCGGAATTACGCGACGAACACGCATCCATTTTGGCGATCATCGTCAACCGGGCCGACGAAGTGGCCCTGACCGAGATCATCGACTCGGTGCGGGCCACGACCAACGCGCAGCCGGCGCGCTCGGGCGGAGCGTTCGGCGTGCCGATCTGGGCCATTCCGGAAGACCCCTACCTCGTGGCCCCGAGCATGCAGAGCATTATGGAGGCGACCGAGGGCACCCTGATCAAGGGCGACCCGGCGCTTCTGGCCCGCGAGGCGCTCGGCGTCGTCGTGGCCGCCATGTCGATGGTCAACGTGCTGCCGCGCCTGATCGAGGGCGCCGTCGTCGTGGTTCCGGGCGACCGGGAAGACGTGCTGCTGGCCGTGCTGCTCGCCAATGCCTCCGCGACGTTCCCGTCGATCGCCGGCATCGTGCTCAACGGGGGTTTCGAGCTGCCCGACGCGATCCAGCGGCTGATGGAGGGCCTCGCACCGTCGCTGCCGATCATCAGAACCTCGCTCGGCTCCTACGACACGACCATGCGCATCACTCGCACCCGCGGGCGACTCGCCGCGGATTCGCAGCGCAAGCACGACACCGCGCTGGCTCTGTTCGAGACGCACGTCGACGCATCCGCTTTGCTCGATCGGCTTGAAGTCAGCCCGACCGAGGTCGTCACCCCGCTCATGTTCGAGTATGCGCTGCTCGAGCGAGCGCGCCAGCACCGCAAGCACATCGTGCTGCCCGAGGGTGAGGACGACCGCGTGCTGCGCGCCGCCGCCACCCTGCTGGCCCGTGATGTGGTCGAGCTGACCATTCTCGGTGAGGAGTTCGAGGTGCGTTCGCGCGCCATCGGCCTCGGCCTCGACATCTCCCGGGCCCACGTCGTGAGCCCCTACGACGACTTGCTGCGTCTCAGGTTCGCGCAGGAATACATGGAGCTGCGTGCGCACAAGGGCATCACCCTTGACCAGGCCAATGAGACCGTCACCGACGTGAGCTACTTCGGCACCATGATGGTGCAGCAGGGGCTTGCCGACGGCATGGTCTCCGGCGCCACGCACACCACCGCGCACACCATCCGGCCCAGCTTCGAGATCATCAAGACGCAGGACGGCGTCGGTGTGGTGTCAAGCGTGTTCCTCATGGCCCTCGCCGATCGGGTGCTCGTGTACGGCGACTGCGCCGTCATCCCGGTTCCGACCGCCGAGCAGCTCGCCGACATCGCCATCTCGGCTGCGGCGACGGCGGTGCAGTTCGGCATCGAGCCGCGCATCGCCATGCTCTCCTACTCCACCGGTTCGTCGGGTGAGGGCGCCGACGTCGAGAAGGTGCGCGCCGCCACCGCCCTGGTGCGTGAGCGGCGTCCCGACCTGCTGGTCGAGGGCCCGATCCAGTACGACGCAGCAGCGGATGCCGCCGTCGCCGCCACCAAAATGCCCGGTTCCAGCGTGGCCGGCCGCGCCACCGTGTTCATCTTCCCCGACCTGAACACCGGCAACAACACCTACAAGGCGGTGCAGCGCAGCGCCGGCGCCGTCGCGATCGGACCCGTGCTTCAGGGGCTGCGCAAGGCCATCAACGACCTCTCGCGCGGCGCCCTGGTGCAGGACATCGTGAACACCGTCGCGATCACCGCCATCCAGGCGGCCGGGTTAGCGGATGCCGCGACCCCGGTTCTCGTCGCGACCCCGGCCGGAGCCACCCGATGACCGCGGTTCTGGTCGTCAACTCCGGCTCGAGCTCGTTCAAATACCAGCTCATCGAGATGGACACGGAGACCACCCTGGCCAGCGGGCTGGTCGAGCGCATCGGCGAGGTCATCGGCGATTCCGTGCACTCCATTGCGGGGGTGGCGGCGACCGTGTCGGCGGCGGAGGCAGCAGCGGAGACGCACGTGCCGGCATCCGCTGATCGAAAATGGAAGCGCGAGCTGCCCATTCCCGACCACGCGGCCGGATTCGCCGTGATGCTCGAAGCCTTCGCCACCCACGGGCCGTCGCTCACCATCCACGTGCCGGTTGCTGTCGGGCACCGCGTTGTGCACGGCGGGGCGCGCTTTCACCAGCCCACCCTGGTCACGCCGCAGGTCGAGCGGGACATCGACGAGTTGTCGGGGCTCGCGCCGCTGCACAATCCGGGCGCGCTGCAGGGCATCGTCGCGGCCGTTGAGGCGTTCGCCGACGTGCCGCACGTGGCCATTTTCGACACCGCCTTTCACCAAACGCTGCCGCCCGAAGCGTTCACCTACGCGATCAACGCCGACCTGGCGGAGAAGTTTCGCATCCGACGCTACGGATTTCACGGCACCAGCCACGGCTTCGTCGCGCGCGAGGCGGCCAACTTTCTGCAGCGCCCGGTCGAAGACCTGAACCAGATCGTGCTGCACCTCGGCAACGGCGGGTCGGCCTGCGCGGTCGAGGGTGGGCGTTCGGTCGAGACCAGCATGGGCATGACGCCGCTCGAGGGGCTCGTCATGGGCACCCGGTCCGGCGACATCGACCCGGGCGTGCTGTTTCACCTGCACCGCCGAGCCGGACTCGACTTTCCCGAAATCGACAAGCTGCTCAACCGGGGCAGCGGGCTGCTCGGCCTGACCGGACGCGGCGACATGCGCGATGTGATCATCGCGGCGGCCGCCGGTGACGGGCCCTCGCAGCTCGCGATCGACGTGTACGTGCACCGGGTCAAGGGCTACGTGGGGGCTTACTACGCGCAGCTCGGCCGGGTCGACGTGATCTCCTTCACCGCCGGTGTCGGCGAGAACGCGCCGCTCGTGCGTGAGCGCGCCCTCGCGGGTTTGGAGGCGCTCGGCATTCGCATCGACCCCGAGCGCAACGCCGCGGCCGACCGCGGCGCCCGCATCATCAGCGCCGACGACTCCGCGGTGACCGTGCTGGTGATTCCGACCAACGAGGAGCTGGAGATCGCCCGCCAGACCCTGGCGACGGTGGGTTAAGCGGCATCCCGCGAGTCCTTCCAGCCGTGCAGTGCATAACTGCCGAGGATCGTCGCGTTCGGCCGGGCGATTCCTGGTGTGGTCAGGCACGCATCGCTGACCCCTGACCCGTACGTAATTGCGGAGATGTGGTTCACCGCATTCTGAATCGGCCTCGTGGCGAGCGATCCTGCGTGGTTGCGTACCTGGCTCTGCCTGGTCAGGCTTCGCGGGGGCGAGTGTCGGTGCGGGCAAGTACCATGGAGAACGTGGTTACCGCCCTGTATCGCCGCTACCGGCCAGAGACCTTTGCCGAGATGATCGGCCAGTCCCAAGTGACCGATCCGTTGATGACGGCGCTGCGCACCAACCGGGTGAATCACGCCTATCTCTTCAGCGGCCCGCGCGGCTGTGGCAAGACCACGTCGGCGCGCATCCTGGCCCGCTGCCTCAACTGTGCAGAGGGACCGACCGACACACCCTGTGGCGTTTGCCCCAGCTGTGTCGAGCTGGCCCGTGACGGCGGCGGCTCGCTCGACGTCGTCGAGATCGACGCGGCCAGCCACAATGGTGTCGACGACGCCCGCGACATTCGCGAGCGCGCCATCTTCGCGCCCGCTCGCGACCGCTACAAGATCTTCATCCTCGATGAGGCCCATATGGTCACGCCGCAGGGCTTCAACGCGCTGCTGAAGATCGTCGAAGAGCCCCCGGAACACGTGAAGTTCATCTTCGCGACCACCGAACCCGAAAAGGTGATCGGCACCATCCGCTCGCGTACCCATCACTATCCGTTCCGGCTCGTGCCGCCGGGGCCGATGCTGGAATACGTGCAGCAGATGTGCGAGACCGAGAAGATGGTCGTCGCGCCCGGCGTTCTGCCGCTCGTGGTGCGTGCCGGCGGAGGCTCGCCGCGCGACACCCTGTCGCTGCTCGACCAGCTCATGGCCGGGTCTGACGGGCAGTCCATCGAGTACGAGCGCGCCGTCGCGCTGCTCGGCTACACGAGCGCCTCCCTGCTCGATGAGGCCGTCGACGCCATCGGCGCCCGCGATTCCGCCGCCGCGTTCGACGCGGTCGACCGGGTCATTCAGACCGGGCAAGATCCGCGCCGGTTCGTCGAAGACCTGCTCGAGCGCCTGCGCGACCTCATTATTGTCGCGGCTACCAGTGTGGCGGGCGCCGCGGCCGTGCTGCGCGGGGTGCCGCAAGACGAGCTCGAGCGTATGAACGTGCAGGCCGCAGCTTTCGGGCCGGCCGAACTTTCGCGTACCGCCGATATTTTGAACGCCGCGCTCACCGAGATGAGCGGGGCCACCTCTCCGCGCCTGCACCTCGAACTCATGATCGCGCGCGCCCTCATTCCGGCGACCGACGACACGACCCGCGGCGCCCTCGCCCGGGTCGAGCGACTCGAACGACGAATCGGAGTCGACGGTGTGGCGGCTGCGCCCGGTGCGGCCCCAATCGGTGGCGCTGGCCCGCCAGCGGGCTCCGCGTCCAATCCGCTGGTCGAGTCTCGAGAGGCCCGACAACCGGTAGCCGAGACCGCCCCAAATCCGCTGGTCGAGTCTCGACAGGCACGACAACCGGTAGCCGAGACCGCCGTTCCGGGAACGCCGGCTGCTTCACCAACCCAACCATCCCCGGCGAGCCCGCCCGTCCGCCCGGCCGTCGTCCCCGGAGCTCCCGTCACCCTGCAGCAGCTCAAGGACGCCTGGCCCGAGATTCTCGAGGCCGTCAAGAACGAGAAGACCACCGCCTGGCTCGTCGTCTACACAGCGCACGTGCTCGGTCTCAACGGCGACGTGCTCGCGCTCTCATTCCCGAGCCAGGCCGATGTCGACAGTTTCAAGCAGCAGAAGGTTCCCGGCATGGGAACCAGTGACTTTCTGCGCACCGCGATCGTGGCTGTGCTGGGCCTGCGGGTCAAGTTCATCGCCCGGGTCGAAGCTGGCCGGGAGACCTCCTCAGCCAGCGTGTCGTCCGGCTCCTCGCCGGCCGTCGCCGCGGAGCCTGCGCCAGCGGCCCCCGCACCCGAATCACCTCGAGCCTCAGCGACCACAGCGGATGCTGTCGGATCGGTCGAGCCCAGTCGCGAGGCGACCGCGCCGACCGCGTCGACGGTAACCGCAGCGCCCGCCGGCGAGGCCGGCGCAAGCCCCCGCACTGCGCCGGCCCGTTCCGCTGCGCGCGAGGTTGGAGTGCCGGCCACACAGGGCGCGTCGCCCGTCTCCGCGTCCACCAGCGGGTGGGCCACCGTCGCCATCCCCGGCTCGCCCGACGGCCCGGCGCTCCCCGTCACCGACGACGACACAGCGCATGCTCCCGACACGTCCGCGGCACCTCCAGTGAACGTCCAGGCTGCCCCGGATTCCCCGCCGCCCGTTCGAGCACCGTCCGTTCGTGCCGCAGAGCCCCCCGGCGGCCCGTCATCCGACGAGCCCTGGCCCGCGGCGTCGTTTGCATCGCCGTCTCGGGACGACGAACCCCCGTTCCACGACGTGCCGCCGCCGTTCGACGACGAGGTTCCCCCCGAGATTGACGCACCCGCCGATGAACGCGTACCCGATTACGAGGCGCACGCCGAGGTATCCGCTCTGCCGGCGAGCCCCGATCAGCGGCGGCAGCAGCAGGGTGTACCGGGGCAGAACTCGGGCCAGCAGAACTCGGGCCAGCACAACTCGGGCCAGCACAACTCGGGCCAGCGCGACTCGGGCCAGCAGAACTCGGGCCAGGGCCAGCGCGACTCCGCGCAGCGCCAGCATCCGAACGCTTCCGGCCAGCGCACGAAGAGCCCGTCGCGGGCGCCGTCCTTCGCCGAGAAACAGCGCTACGGCGAGGCCGTCGTGCGCGAAATTCTCGGCGCCACCTTCATCGAAGAGCAGCCGTACTCCGCGGCGCCCCGAACCAGAAACGACCACTAACCCATGTATGAAGGCATCGTTCAGGAACTGATCGACGAGCTCGGCCAGCTTCCCGGAATTGGCCCGAAGTCGGCCCAGCGCATCGCGTTTCACATTCTGCAGACCGAGAAATTCGACGTGACCCGGCTCGCCAACGTGCTGCTCGAGGTGCGTGACAAGGTGCGGTTCTGCGATATCTGCGGCAATGTCTCCGAGCAGCCGACCTGTCTGATCTGCCGGGACCCGCGCCGCGATCCCACGTCGATCTGCGTGGTCGAAGAGGCCAAGGACGTCGTTGCGATCGAGCGCACCCGCGAGTTCAAGGGGCTCTATCACGTGCTCGGCGGAGCCATCAGCCCAATCGACGGTGTCGGCCCCGACGACCTGCGTATCCGCCAGCTGATGCAGCGCCTCGCCGACAACACCGTGCAGGAGGTCATCATCGCGACCGACCCGAACCTGGAGGGGGAGGCCACGGCCACCTACCTCTCCCGCCTGCTGACGACCCTCGAAATCAAGGTCACCCGCCTCGCTTCCGGGCTCCCCGTCGGTGGCGACCTCGAGTACGCCGACGAGGTCACCCTCGGCCGCGCCTTCGAGGGTCGCCGCGAGGTCATCCACTAGCCTTCACCCCTTTCCGGGCCCGGGCCCGGAAACTGGGCCCACGATAGATCATGGGCCTGGTTCCCGAAGGTGGGCCCGGCCGCGCAGGTCCGGCCTGCTGGGCCCGGGCCCGCAGGTGGCCACCGCCGCGCAGCGTCACATGGCACCCACCCCCGAGCACCAGCATTTAGGATGGGAACTTGGACGCGAGCCCGAACGACAGGCCCGCGCACCCCCATCTCAGGAGTCACATGAGCTTGATTGTGCAGAAGTTCGGCGGGTCATCCGTCGCCGATGCCGAAAGCATCAAGCGGGTCGCCAAGCGCATCGTCGATACCCGCAAGGCCGGCAACGAGGTCGTCGTCGCCGTTTCGGCAATGGGCGACAGCACCGACGAACTGCTCGACCTCGCCCACCAGGTCACCCCGCTGCCCGCCCCGCGCGAACTCGATATGCTGCTCACCGCGGGCGAACGCATCTCCATGGCGTTGCTCGCGATGGCCATCAAGAGCCTCGGCTACGACGCCCGCTCCTTCACCGGCAGCCAGGCCGGCATGATCACGGATGCCCGCCACGGCTCCGCGCGCATCGTCGACGTCACGCCGGGGCGCATCCGCTCGGCCCTCGACGAGGGCGCCGTCGCCATCGTCGCCGGGTTCCAGGGCTTCAACCGCGACACGAAGGACATCACCACCCTCGGCCGCGGTGGCTCCGACACCACGGCCGTAGCCCTCGCCGCCGCGCTCGGCGCCGACATCTGCGAAATCTACACGGATGTCGATGGCGTCTTCACCGCGGATCCGCGCGTCGTGCCCCGCGCCCGCAAACTCGAGCGCGTCACGAGCGAAGAAATGCTCGAACTGGCCGCTGCCGGGGCCAAAGTTCTGTATATTCGCGCTGTGGAATATGCCCGCCGCCACGGGGTCACGCTGCACGTGCGCTCCTCGTTCAACAACAACACCGGCACCATCGTGTACAACGCCGCGACCGCGCGAGAAAATGGAGAAATTGTGGAAGAACCAATCATCGCCGGAATCGCCGCCGACCTGAGTGAGGCCAAGGTCACCGTCGTTGGTGTTCCCGACATTCCCGGCAAGGCCGCGCTCATCTTCAAGATCGTCGCGCGCACCAACGCCAACGTCGACATGATCGTGCAGAACGTCTCGGCCGCTTCGACCGGGCTCACCGACATCTCCTTCACGCTGCCCAAGTCCGAGGGCCAGCAGGTGCTCACCGCCCTGACCAACGAGAAGGAACTCATCGGCTTCAAAAGCCTGCAGTACGACGACCAAATCGCCAAGCTCGCCCTGGTCGGCGGTGGCATGCGCACCAACACCGGCGTCTCAGCCAAACTGTTCGAGGCGCTGTACGAGGCCGGCATCAACATCGAGATGATCTCCACGAGCGAGATCCGCATCTCGGTCGTCACCCGCGCCGACACCATCAATGAGGCCCTGCGCGTGGTGCACACCGCGTTCGGGCTCGACGGCGAGATCGAAGCAGTCGTGCACGGCGGCTCCGGCCGCTAACCCGTCGCCGAGGTGTGAGTTTCGACTCGTTCGCGGCCCGCAACGGCCGCAAACTCACACCTCGCCAAGCGGATGCCCCCACCCCCGCACGACGTCACCCGCTCCTCCCGGGGGCTAATTCAGGAAACCAAACCCGAACATCCGCTCTGGGGCCGAAACGCTCGCCCACCTGCCGACTTTTCCTGAATTAGCCACCGGGAAAATCAGCTCCCTCCAACTATCCGCAACACCGCACCACGCCGACTCTCGGTGGCGAATTCAGGAAAACGAGCCCCGGCATCCGCTCTGGGCAGGAAATATCGGCAGAATCGCTGACGTTTCCTGAATTAGCCACGGGAGACAGCCCCAACGACGTTAGGAAACACACGTGACCACCTCAGCCAGCACCCCCGGCATCAACATCGGCGTCGTCGGAGCCACCGGACAAGTTGGCGCCGTGGTGCGTCGCCTGCTGGAGGAGCGCGATTTTCCGGTCAACAGCATCCGCTTCTTCGCTTCGGCTCGGTCGGCCGGTACCACCCTCGATTTCAAGGGCGAGCAGATCACGGTCGAAGATGCCTCCGTTGCCGACCCGACTGGGCTGGACGTGGCCATCTTCTCGGCCGGCGCCACCCTCTCCAAGGCGCAGGCGCCCCGTTTCGCCGCGGCCGGTGTGCTCGTCGTCGACAACTCGAGCGGCTGGCGCATGGACCCGGACGTTCCCCTCGTCGTCAGCGAGGTCAACCCTGAAGCCATCAAGCAGGCCGTGAAGGGCATCATCGCCAACCCGAACTGCACCACCATGGCCGCGATGCCCGTGCTCAAGGTGCTGCACGATGAGGCTGGCCTGAAGCGGCTCATCGTCAGCACCTACCAGGCGGTCTCCGGCAGCGGTCTGGCCGGCGCATTCGAACTGGCCAGCCAGGTGCGCGTCGCAGCGCAGGATGAGAACCTGTTCCAGCTCGTGCACGACGGCAGCGCCGTAACCCTGCCGGAGCCCACCATCTACGCCCGTCCGATCGCGTTCGATGTGATCCCGCTCGCCGGCAGCATCGTCGACGACGGCCAGTTCGAAACCGACGAAGAGAAGAAGTTGCGCAACGAGAGCCGCAAGATTCTCGGCCTGCCCGAGCTGCTGGTCAGCGGAACCTGCGTGCGCGTGCCCGTCTTCACCGGCCATTCCCTGTCGATCAACGTGGAGTTCGCCAAGCCGATCAGCGTCGCCCGCGCCCAGGAACTGCTAAAAACCGCCCCCGGCGTTGAACTGACTGACATTCCGACACCCCTGCAGGCGGCCGGACAGGACGCCAGCTTTGTCGGTCGCATCCGGCAGGACGAAGGCGTAGCGGATGGCCGCGGCCTCGCCCTCTTCATCAGCAATGACAATCTGCGCAAGGGGGCCGCGCTGAACGCCGTACAGATCGCCGAACTCATCGCCGCCGCGCGAGTCGTCGCCTGAGTTGAGCCCGCCTGCTGCTGGGGCTTTCCCCGCTCGCTCTGGCGGACGGGGCCCGGGCCCCGTCCCAAATTCGGTGGGCCCCTGAGCTCGGACGCGGGCCACGAGCACGGCCACACCGTGACCCCATCTTCCCGGGCCCGGGCCCGGAAAGCGGGAGCACGATAGTTCATGGCCCCGCTTTCACAAGGTGCGCCCGGCACCGACGGCCCCGACCAACCCCACCAAATCCCACCCGCGCGTCCTCATCCGAGGTCAACTCGCGTAGGCTCTGACTGTGTGAGCCGAATTGGGGTGTCGGGCGTGCTGCAGCGCGTCGCCTTTGGCGTGTTCACGGCCCTGGGGCTGGTGTTCATTCCCGGTGCCTTCGCCATTGTTCTCGCTGAGCCTGCCACCAGAATCGTCGTTGCGCTCTTCGGCGCCGTCTGCGTGGCCGCCCTCGAAATAGCCTGGATTCGCGTCGGTAGTGTGCCCCATCGCACCCCGGCCATCAGCGTGCCGGTTCTTGCCGTTCCGGCGTTGGCCCCGGTGCTGCCGGCGCAGGCCATCATCGGCGTGCTCATGCTCGGTATTCTGGTTGCCCTGCTCCTGGAATCCCGCCGCATCGGCGTCTCCGTCTACAGCGCTGGCCTCGCGGGCCTCGGCTGCATGGTCTATTTCCTCATCGATGGGCTGCTGACCGGGATGGGGGTGGCCACGCTGCCAGCCGTCGCCGCGGCATCCGTCGGGTATGTGCTGTTGGTGCTGGGGCTCGAAGTTCTGCGCCTGCGCCTGATCAACGCTCCCGCTGAGCGGGGCCGCCAGCCGCTTATCTCCGCCGTGCGGCTGAGCGCCTTGCTGGGCGGTGTCGCGGCGTTGACCGTGTTCTCGGCGCACTGGGCCGTGGTCGGCCTGCCCACACCGGGAGTCGGCCGCGTCCCGATCGAAACCGCCGTCGGCACGCTGCTGGGCAGTGTCGGGGTGGCGCTGGTGCTCATCGTTCTGCGCTCCGTCTGGGACATGCGGCGTCGGCTGAGCGGCCTCGTCGTCGGCAGCAGCATGCTGAGCACCATGCGAAGTGCGGACAGCGTCGGCGATGCACTCAGCGAGGCACTGTGCGCGGCGGCAGCCACGGCCGTCGGCGTGCAGTCCATCGCCGTGCAGGCCGGCCCCGCCGAACCCGGGGCCATCGGGGTGCCGGTCACGCTCACGCCCGGCGTGCGGCAATTTCTCGTAGCCCGCCGTGACCCGATGGACGGCGCCTTCTCCTCCCTCGACCGGCGGGCGTTGCAGGCCCTCGCGGCCACCGCGGAACTGGCCGTGCAGGCCCGGCAGAATGTGGCCGGGCTCACGGCCAAGGCCAACACCGACTCGCTCACCGGCCTGCCCAACTACGGTGCCTTCCAGGAGGCCCTCGATACCATCAACACCACCCGCAGCGACGCCGAAAGCATCGCCGTGCTGTTCGTGGACCTCGACGGTTTCAAACGGCTCAACGATACCCACGGGCACCAGACCGGTGACGAAGTGCTGCGGGTCCTCGGCCAGCGCCTGCGCCAGTCGGTGCGTCCGCACGACGTCGTCGCGCGGGTCGGCGGCGACGAATTCGTCATCATCCTGACCCGCCTGGCCACACTCGCCGAAGCAAAAACCATTGCCGAAACGATGCTGGACGCCTGCGTCACACCGCTCGTCGTCGGTGCCGTCACCGTCACGCCCAGCCTCAGTATCGGCCTCGCCTACTCCGCTCTGGTTGAAACGGATGTCGCCTCCCTCGTTCACGACGCCGACCACAGCATGCTGCTGGTCAAGAAAAACCGACGTCGGGGCGACTGCCAGTCGAGCATCAACGTGTCTGGTCATCGCTCCTCGCAGTTCAATGACACGGTCGCCGAAGCCATCGACGAGAACCAGCTGCCGCTGGCGTATCAGCCGATCGTCAGCCTGGTCACCGGCCGCATCTGGGCCTTCGAGGCGCTGCTGCGCTATGTGCACCCGGAACTCGGTTCGATCTCACCGCCGTCGCTGATCGAAAAGGCGAAGAGCCTGGGTCGGTTCGACCAGCTGACCCGGCAGATTGCCGAGACCGCCCTGGCCGCCGCTGCGGAGTTTCGGCTGGCTGAACCGGGCATCGTCTGCATGACCATCAACGTCGAAGCCGGCCAGCTGGCACCGGAACGGCTCGGCCGGTTCGTGGAAGATTTGAACACGCGGTACCCCGAGATCTCGCTCTGCCTCGAGCTCAATGAGCGTTCGGTTGCGCGGGTATCGACGCAGATTCGTGAGCAGGCCGACCGGCTGCGCGACCTGGGAATTCTCATCGCCCTCGACGACTACGGCTCGGAAGATTCCTCGGTCGATTCGCTCGTGCGCGTGCCGATGGACATTCTCAAGATCGACCGCAGCCTCGTCGATGACCTCGACGATATCCGCCAGCGCGAGGTACTCACGGCGCTGCAGAGTTTCGGCGACAAGCTTGAGTATTCGATGATCGTTGAGGGCGTGGAGAACGAAGCGATGGCCGAGCACCTGGCCCGGCTCGGCATTCGCAGCGCCCAGGGGTTCCACTTCGGTGTGCCGCAGGGGTTCGCCGAGACCATCGACCGGCTCGATGAATTCGGGGCCAAGGCCGTGCTGCCGACGCAGACTGTCACGGTGCCGCCTCAGTGATGCAGCGCCGCCCGCGACCCGACCGAGCCCACCGCTACCGGGTGGAACGTTCCGTCTTTCTCTCCCAGCTGTTGGTCGGGGCAGCGACCCTTTTGTTGGTGGCCGTTTCGGGGCTGCTTGATCCACAGCTCCTCACCAACCAGCTGTTTCTGGCCGGCATCCTCATCATCCTCGTCACCACCGCAGCTGCGGCGGGAGTGCCCTGGCGTCACCTCGACAAGAAGTGGATCGTCGTGCTGCCGATCGTCGACCTGGTCGGGCTGGTGATCGTGCGCGAGGGTGAGCCGTTGCTCGGTACGACGATTCTGCTCGTTTTCCCCATCATCTGGCTGTCGGCGCACTTCGGCGGCCGCGGTGCTATCGGCGGGGTGGTGCTCACGTCGGTGCTGCTCTGGACCGGCGGGCTGCTGGGCGCAGAGCCGGCCACGGGCAATGAGATTCCGCGACTGGCCATCGTGCCCATCGTGCTGGCCTTTGTCGCTACCACGACCTACACCACCACCAAGCGTGCAGCGGCGCAGCGGGTGCTGCTCACCCAACAATCGGTTCTGTTCGAGGGAGCCCTGCGCCGTTCCCGCCGTGAGGAACGCACCCTCGACGAGATCTTCAACACCGTCGACTTCGGCGTCGTCGGGTTCAGCCGTGAGGCCAAACCGAACTTCATCAACCGCGCCCAGCGGGAGATGTTCGCCCGCTTTGGAGTGAAAGACGGCGAGCTCTCCCCCACCGTCGTCTATCACGAAGACCAGGTGACGCCGTATGCCGAAGCAGATCGGCCGTTCCAGCGCGCAATGCGCGGCGAAACGGTCGACCACACGACCATCTGGGTGGGGGAGCAGGGCCAACGGAAGGCCGCCGTGCTCATCTCCGCCCGGCCCATCCTCGACGAAAACGACAACTACGACGGCGGCGTCATGGTTGCCCGGGACGTCACCGCCGAACTGCGCGCGGTCAAGGCGCGGGACGACCTGGTCGCATCCGTTTCGCACGAATTGCGCACCCCGCTCACCTCGATCATGGGGTATCTGGAGCTGGCCCTCGATGACGACACCCTCGACCCGTCGACCCGGCGCATGCTCCAGGTCGCGTCCAAAAACTCCGACCGGTTGCTGGCGCTGGTCGCCGACCTGCTCAGCACCGCGGCCGCGACCAAACACGAGCTCGCCATCACCCTGGCTCCGTGCGACCTGTCGGTGATCGTCACCGACGCGATCGAATCACTCCGGCCGGTCGCGGCCGAACGGGGTATCACGTTCGTTCTTACGGCGATGCCGACCCTGCGCCTGCAAGCGGATGCCCTCCGCCTGCGCCAGGTCGTCGACAATCTGTTCTCCAACGCGATCAAGTACAACATCGCCTCGGGCCGGATTGAGGTGACGCTGCTCGATTCCCGCACCGAGGTCGAGCTGCGCGTGGCTGATACCGGTCGCGGTATGACGCCCGGCGAGCAAGTGCACCTGTTCGACCGGTTCTACCGGGCCGACTCGGTGCGCGGCTCGAGCATTCACGGAACGGGCCTCGGTTTAAACATCAGCCGGGACATCTGCCGCCAGCATGGGGGAGACCTCAGACTCGAATCGGCTCCCGGCAAGGGCACCACCGCCATCGCGACGCTTCCGCGCACCTCATGAACGGCCATCAAGGAATAGGCGCATGCACCTGGACACTCTGACCCTGCTCCTGCTCAACGGTGTGGTCGTCGCCCTGTGCGGGGTGTCGTTCGTACTGAACACCGCGTTCAACCGCAACGATGCCGTCGGCCGTATCTGGAGCATGGCCTTTATCGCTGCCATGACGGTGACCGTCGCGCACGGCGCCTCCGTGACCGGGCAGTTTATCTGGTGGGCCATCGTCGTGGCCAACGTGGCCCTGACCATCGCCGTCGGCGCGGTCTGGCTGGGACTTCGCCGTTACAACCGGCGCCGCCGCGGCTCCTGGGTGATCGCCACGATCAGTGTGGCTGTGCTGGCCGCAACGCTGCTGCACGGCGAATCGGCCGGTCGTTGGGCTGGCGCTGCCGAAATGTGGATCGGCCTCGCGGTGATGCTGGCGCTCGGCGCGCTCGAAGCCGTGCGCGGGCGGTTGCGTCGCAACCTGAGCGGTCGCATCCTGGCGGTCGCCCTGTGGGTCGCGGCGCTGACCGCCCTGGTGCGTGCCATCGTCTTCACGGTCGACGGCGTTACCGGGGAAATGTTCCTGACCTACTTCAACACGGCCAATATGGCCGCTCTCGGCCTGTGTCTCGTCGTGGTCGTGACCATAGCCGCTTCGGTCCTCCGTGCCGAACAGGGGACGACGAGCGCCGTCGGAGACCTGACCGACGGCATCCACTCGGCGGCCGGGGTGTTGTCAGCGGCAGCGTTCGTGCAGGCGGCCACGGACCATCTGGACCGTGCGCACACCGCGCGGGTCGGACTCGCCCTGATCGGGGCCGACATCGATAACCTTCCGGAG
Organism: Cryobacterium sp. TMT1-3; assembly: GCF_004402315.1. Taxonomy (NCBI): domain Bacteria; kingdom Bacillati; phylum Actinomycetota; class Actinomycetes; order Micrococcales; family Microbacteriaceae; genus Cryobacterium; species Cryobacterium sp. TMT1-3. Next base: position 21,233 of record NZ_SOFW01000040.1, on the reverse strand, counting down.
ATCAATACCGCCTTCGGCCGGGTCGCCGGCGATGAGGCGATCGCCCGGTTTGCCGCGAAACTGCGTGAGAGCGCCCCGGTGCTCTCGATCATCGGACATCGGGCCAGCGGACGGTTCTTGGTTCTCGCTGCAGCAGACTCGGCGGCTGAAGCCCGCGCACTCGCGGAGCGCATCCAGACCGCGCTCGTCGAGGAGCCGATGACGGAGGCCTCCCTGATTCGGCTGACGGCGAGTTTCGGCATCGCCGACACCTTCGACCACGGCTACAGCCTGACCGCGCTCGGTGACGCGGTGAACACCGCCATCGGCACCGTCACGGTGCGCGGCGGCAACGACATCGCCGTGCAGCTCGCGCCGCTCGCATCCTGATTATTTGGCGGCGCAGCAGATTTACGGCTGATCGCTGGTCGCGGCGAGTTGCATCAGGCGCTCCGACGGGTTCAGTCGCAGGTCGTTGTGTTCGAATCGCCCATTTCGTGCGGTGCAGGATCGAGCACCGCACGGGCGGCGTCGACGGCCGGCACGAAAGTCGGAGCGGAAGCCACGGGAGTCGGTCGAAATGCCGGTGACGACATCGTGGCGAGGGGGGTCGCAACCGCCCCATCAGAAGCGGTGCGCACGAAAGGGCTGATCGGCGCGGCGACGCGCCGTTCGGCCGCCGCATCAAGGCTCGGGGGACCGGTGACGGCGCTCGCGCTGGTCATTGCCGTGGAGGACGCGGCCGGCACAGCCAGCGGCGCCGACGGGATGGCGGCATCCGCTGTGAGGGAGTGACGGGGACGTCGCAGCATAGCTTCGATGCGCGCGCGCAGTTCGCGCGGTCGAAACGGCTTGGTCAGGTAGTCGTCGGCGCCGGCTTCGAGGCCCTGCAGGGTGTCGATCTCGTCGTCGCGGGCGGTGAGCATCACGAGGTAGGTGGGGCTGAAAGCCCGAATGCGTTTGGCGGTTTCGAAGCCGTCGATGCCGGGCATGCTCACGTCGAGAGTGGTCACGACCGGATCGTAGGCGCGCACCGCAGCGAGGCCGTCAAGGCCGTTGCTCGTGGCGACGACGTCAAACCCGGCCTGGGTCAGCACGGCCTCCAGCAGGCTGCGAATGTCAGCGTCATCCTCGATGACAACGGCGATGCGACGATCGGTACGTTCTGGCCCCATGACCTAAGTATCCCCTACTCCGGGGAGCGGTCGACAGGCGGGTGCAGGCCCGGGTGCGGTCGGGCGCATCCACTCGCAGCGATACACTCGAAGGTGTGAATTCTCAGGGAACCGTTGACGTAGTCCTCATTGGTGGCGGCATCATGAGTGCCACCCTCGGCACGCTCTTGAAGGAGCTGCAGCCCGATTGGCGGATCGAGGTGTATGAGCGCCTCGGTGAACTGGCCCAGGAGAGCTCGAACCCGTGGAACAACGCTGGCACCGGCCACGCCGGATTGTGCGAGCTCAACTACATGCCGCAGGCCGCAGACGGTTCGGTCACCGCCGACAAAGCCGTCGTCATCAACGAGCAGTTCCAGATCAGCCGGCAGCTGTGGGCGCACCTCGTTACGAGTGGGGCCCTGCCGGAGCCGAACAAGTTCATCAACTCCACCCCGCACATGACCTTCGTGCACGGCAAAGCCAACGTGGAGTACCTGCGCAAGCGTCACGCCGTTCTGGCGACCCAGCCGCTGTTCGCCGGTATGGAGTTCAGCGACAACGTCGAAAAGATCGGTACCTGGACCCCGCTGCTCACCCGCAAGCGTGCGGCCGGCCAGAAGATCGCCGCCACCCGCATCGTGAGCGGCACCGACGTGGACTTCGGCGCCCTCACCCGTCTGCTGTTCGAAAACCTCGAGAATCAGGGGGTCACGATGCACATGAACGAGCAGGTCGTCGGCCTCAAGCACAAAGCGGACGGCACCTGGAATCTCAAGCTTCTGCGCCAGGTCGGACAGACCCGCAGTACCATCGACGCCCGCTTCGTCTTCGTCGGCGCCGGCGGTGGCGCCCTCGCGCTGCTGCAGCAGAGCGGGATCCCCGAAATCAAGGGTTTCGGTGGCTTCCCGATCAGCGGCCAATTTTTGCGCACCACCAACCCGAAGCTCGTCGCTCAACACCAGGCCAAGGTGTACGGCAAGGCGGCCAAGGGCGCTCCGCCCATGTCGGTACCGCACCTGGACACCCGCGTCGTCGACGGCGAAATGTCGCTGCTCTTCGGCCCGTATGCCGGGTTCAGCCCCAAATTCTTGAAGACCAGCACCTGGTTTGACCTGCCGTTCTCCATTCGTACGCACAACCTCGGGCCGATGCTCGCCGTGGCCCGCCACAACTTTGACCTCATGAAATACCTGATCGGCGAGGTGTTCGCGTCGAGGGCGGCCAAGCTCAAAGCCCTGCGCGAGTTCATTCCCGCCGCGGTCTCTGAGGACTGGGAACTCATCACGGCCGGCCAGCGCGTGCAGGTCATGAAGAAAGACGCCAAGCTCGGCGGAGTGCTGCAGTTCGGTACCGAGGTCATCACCTCCAGTGACGGATCGATCGCCGGTCTGCTCGGCGCCTCGCCGGGAGCCTCGACGGCCGCGCCGATCATGGTGGATCTCCTGGCCCGCTGCTTCCCCGACCGCATTGAGGGTTGGAAGCCGCGGATCCGCCAGATGATCCCGAGCTACGGCACCAGACTTTCCGACGATCCCGCCGCGGCCGCCGCGTCACTCGCCGCGACCGCTGAGGTACTGCACCTCAGCAACTAGGTTCAAGCGCCTGGTGGCGAATTCAGGAAATCTGCGGCAGGTGGGCTTCGGTCGCCCGGCGATGGGCTTCTCCGGCCCGTTCGGATGCTGGTTTTCCTGAATTAGCCCCCGTGGGCGGGGTACGGTCGGCTTGCGCGGGGCATAACTCCTGCAATCTGCGCGCCGAGAAGTGAGCTTCCGCGTGATTCCGCGGGTCGGCCGGCGCGCCCAGAACGAATTGCAGGAGTTATGCGCACCGAGCGGGGTGGCCGGGTGTTAACTCTCGCGGGGCGGAGCGGGCACCTTGGAGCGTCGTGGGAATTGGGTAGGAGGGTGCTGTCAACCCCTTGAATCGGGTGGCCAGCGGATGTCTACTTGAGGCCCAACCGGCCCGGAGGCGGCAAGTGAACCCGAACAATGGCGTTTCGGATGCGGAAAACCTGCGCGTATCGCAGCTCGGCATTCTCCAGCTCACCCCGACCGAATGGTTGGTGCGAGATCCGCAAATTCTTGATGGCGACCCGGCCGCCCTGCTTGGGGTCATCGAGCAAAGCGGGGACGCCTACGAGGTGACCAAGCTCGGCATTCTCACAACGAGGTGGTTCTACTCCTCGTTCGACCGGGCTCAGGCCAGCTTTCTGGTGCGGGGCGCTCCCGCGAAGCGGCCGGCTACGCGGTCGATCCAACCGCTCGCCTTGCGCCTCACGGACTAGTCGCGCGCGACACCTCGGCCCGGCGGGCTAGCCGGGCGCGACACTCGGCCGAACGGACTAGTCGGGCGCGACACTCGGCTAAACAGACTAGCCGGGCGCTACGCCCTCGCCAACCGGACTAGTCGGGCGCGGACACCCCGGCCCGGCGTACCAGCCGGGGTGTCTGCGCCGCAGCGGGTCTAGATTTCGTGACTGCCGTCATCCGCTGAGGGGGTTGCCTTACGTTCTTCATTCTTGACGGATGCCTCGGTGCGGTCGAGCAGATCACTCACCTTGGTCTGCGCCACGGATGCTGCGTCGCGCGCGATGGTCTCGGCCTGTGAGATGACCTTCTGGGTGGTGGGGTCGCCCCACAACTCGTGCGCCTTGGCGCTGAGCCGGTCGTAAGCCTGACGGCCGGCTTTGGATCCGAGCACGAAGCCAGTCGCGGTGCCGGCGAGGAACAGAAATTTGCCTTTCATGGGGGCTCCTTGTGGTTAGGCGGTGGGTTCAGCGAGGGTGGGGTCTTCTTCGTCGATGTCGTGACCGACCAGATCGGGATTCGATGGGTTATCGGCCGGGTCGATATCGGCGAGGTTCGGCTCGTTGTCGGCGTTGTCCTGGTCGTCTTCGGTGTCGCTGTCTGGCTCGATCGGGGTTGCGGCGGCGGATTCTCCGGCGGTCGATCCGTCGGTGCTCGGGGCTGGGCCGTCGGGACCGGTGCTCGCGCTCGCGACCGGAACGGCCGGGCCGGGGGATTCCCCGGCAGGTGTGCCGGACCCCGCCTGTTCCTCTGCCGGGCCGTCAGGGCCGTCTGGTCCCACGAGCTGCTCCGGGTTCGTCGGTGTGCTGGGCGTTTCGGGGGCGCCGAGCGGCGGCTCTTCAACGGGGTCAGAATCGTGGTTCACGGGCATGCCTTTCTTGACGGCCTCACTTTCGCCCCGGCTGGGCGGCATTCAAGTTATACCCCGAACGGGTGACATTCACTTAAAGTCCACGGCGACATCGCCCGATTCATTCACTGTCGCCGAGCAGGAGCGCCCGCAGCGCTGTCTCGACCGAGACCCGGCCCGTTGGGTCGATGGTTTCACCCGCCCGAAACAGATCGACGACTCTCGGGTCGACATAACTCGTGCGCGCGATCGCCGGCGTGTTGCCGAGAGCGTCGGCGGCCTGACGCATCGCTTCGGCGATGGCGCGGTCATCGGCGCGACGGTTGCGCGTCGCTGCGCGCGGCGGTCGGGCAGCGGATGCGTCGGGCGCCGACGCTGAGGCCGCTCCCGTCGCCGACGCTCCGCCCGAGCTCGAACCGCGCGTGGTCGTTGCGCCCGCAGCCGACCCGCCTGCTGACCTTGATCCGCGTTCTGAGGCCGCCCCGCCAGCCGCGTCCGATCCGCTCGCCGACGCCCCGCTCGCCGCGGCCGTCCCGGTTGTCGGGCCCATGCTCGCCGTCAGGCTTTGCGCCAGGCTTTGGGCCAGGCTCTGCGCGGCAGCGGCCGTGCCGCGCAGGGTGCGAAAGTCCTTCGCGGTGAACTCCCCGCCGGTGCGTTCCCGAATGAAATCGTTGATCTCGGACGCCGACACGACACCCTCGACATCATCCAGCACCCAGGACAGCAGCGGTGCGGCCGGCCGTTCGCGCAGGCGAGCGCGCAGGTAGGTGGCGAGGTCGGCATCCGTTATGACGCCCTGAAACTGTTGCCCACTCTTGGCGGGAAAATCCAGGCGCACCACGTCGCCGCGCACCGAGACGTGCGAGCAGAGCAAAGTGGAGAGGCCGTGGCTGCCGTAGGTATCGGCGTAGCGCTCGCTGCCGATGCGTAGGGAGGCGAGGTCGAGCATGCGAAACGCCGCGGCGAGGGCCCGGGCGCGTGGTGGGCCGTTGCCGCGCAGCTCGCGGGTGACCTGACCGCGTACCCGCGGCAGCGATTCGGCGAGCTGCAGCGCGCGTTCGAACTTGAGGCGGTCCTTCTGTTCACGCCAGGCCGGGTGGTAAATGTACTGGCGGCGTCCGGCGGCATCGAGTCCGATCGCCTGGATATGCCCGTTCGGGTGCGGGCTGATCCACACGTCGGTCCACGCCGGCGGAATCGCGAGCGTCGCGAATCGCTCACGCTGCTCCTTGTCGGTGACCGTTTCGCCCGCCGGGTCGCGGTAGCTGAAGCCCCGGCCCGACCGCCTTCTCGTGTACCCCGGCCGGGTCGGGTCGCTGCGTCGCAGCCGGGTCATGCCGCTTGTGCCTGTGATCGCATGCGGGCACAGTACTGCGAATCGTCCTGGTCGGCGTGAAGCGGATGCCGCCGGCCCGTGACGCCCGTCCCCTCGTGGCCCCGGCGTAGGTGCGCCCTCAGCTCGACCCTACGCCGCGGCGCCCTTCCGCTCGCGGCACGTGTTGGGGAAGCCCGCCCGCGTGCAAACCAGTGCCAACCTCTCAAACACGTGCCGCGAGGCAGGAGTGAGCGCGACGCGGAACGCGGCATCCGCTTGGGTGTGGGTTTTGCCGGGCACACTTGCACATCACTAGAACTTGTGTTCGACTTGATGCATGAGGTGGAGCGGACAAGAACTACAGACCGAGCAGGTCGGCGCGCTGCCGGGCCTTGCCCGCTTGAACAACCTCGTGCGCAGCGTTCAGACGCCCGAGTTCGCTGGAATCACGTTCCACGAGATCCTCTGTAAGTCGGCGCTCAACCATGTGCCCGGGCAGAGCGCGCTGCCGTTCGGCTACACGATCAATCCCTATCGCGGCTGCTCCCACGCCTGCACCTACTGCTTCGCGCGGCCCACGCACCAGTACCTCGACCTTGATGCCGGCACAGACTTCGACAGCGAGATCATCGTCAAGGTCAATGTGGCCGAGGTCTTGCGAAAAGAACTCGCCAAACCCACCTGGGGCCGGCATCCGGTGGCGCTCGGCACCAACACCGACCCGTATCAGCGTGCCGAGGGACGCTACCGGCTCATGCCCGGCATCATCGCGGCGCTCGCCCACAGTGGCACGCCCATTTCCATTCTCACCAAGGGCACCCTGCTGCGGCGCGATCTCGACCTGCTGGTCGAGGCGAGTGAGCACGTTCCGGTCGACCTCGCCATGTCCATCGCCATTTACGACGACGAACTGCAGCAGTCGGTCGAGCCCGGAACTCCCACCACCAAGGCGCGCCTCGCCACGGTCACCGCGGTACGCGAGCGCGGACTCGACTGCGGCATCTTTCTCATGCCGATTCTGCCCTTTCTCACCGACACCCGCGCCCACCTCGACGAAGCCCTGCGGCAGGCCAAAGCGGCCGGCGCCACGAGCGTGCTCTACTCGGGGCTCAACCTCAAGCCCGCCGTCAAGGACTGGTACCTGCGCTGGCTTGATCGCGAGCACCCCGAACTCGTCGGCCGCTACCAGGAGCTCTACGCCCGCGGACAATACGCCCCCAAGGAGTACCGCACCTGGCTCGCCGCCCGCATTCGCCCGCTCATTCGCGCGCACGGCCTCGAGCGTGGCGTCGTCGACCCCGCGACCGGCGGCATCCGCTCGAGTGCTCTGCCGTCGTCGCCAGAGCGGATGCCCGCGCCCGCCACCCGACCTCTCGCTCCGGCCCTCGGTACCGCCCCAAATTCTGGACGGGGCCCGGGCCCCGTCCACGGGCCCAGTTTAGAAACTGGGCCCGTGGCCATAAGGTGGGCCCAGACCGCGGAGGCGCCCGGATCGCTGATCGCCGCCGAGCTGCCGCCCGACTTGGCCCCCACCCTGTTCTGACCCTGACTTACGGACGGGGCCCGGGCCCCGTCCAGGGGCCCAGTTTAGAAACTGGGCCCCTGGCCATAAGGTGGGCCCGAAGCGTCGATGACTCCCGAAACTCACGGCTGGGCGCCCTGCCCAGGGTGCACACCCACGAACGGAAGCACAGACAACCACTCCCACTGCCCACCCCACCAAACCCACACCCACCCCAATGCCATACTTACCGAGGGGGAAAAATGTCTCTAGGATTACCCGGCCACCTGGTGCAGCTGACGCTGGCGCGCGCCCTCGCTCGGGCTGCTCACTGGTTTGCGCTGACCTGCCTCATGGCGGGGGCCGTGTCGGTCTCCATCCTCAGCCTGAACCGGCCCGAGCTCTGGATCACCGTCGTAGCCGTCGTTGCCATGGGCGCCCTGCTGGTGCTCTTCACCCGGCACCGTCGCATTGGGTTCGCGGTCGCCTATCTCGTCGTGGGCACCCTCGGCGTCTACGTCTTCACCCAGGCCGTGCTCGGCGTTCCCGACGTATTCCCCGCCTCGAATATGTTCCTCGTGGCCCTGCCGAAGATGGCGCTCGTCATGGTCGGCGGCGCCGGATCCACCGCCCTCGCCGGCGTGCTCTGGAGCACCGCGGCGTTCCTCTTGGCGGAGTTCGCCGCCCTTCTCGCCATCCTCGGCACCGCGGTGCCCTACCGCCCCGACCTGTTCACCCTCTCGACCTACCTCGTGCTCGTCGGCGTCATGGTGCTCGCCGGAATCGACCGCCGCTTGAGCAACGCCGCCCAGCCCGCCATTCACCGCGCGGTGCAGGACGGCGCCAACCGGCAGCTGCGCGACGCCCTCGACACGCGCGCCATCGCCCTGCTCAACGACACGACGGTGGCCCAGCTCGTCGCGCTCTCCCTCGCCGAACCCGGCGCTCTCTCTCCGGCCCTCCAGGCCAGCCTCCGCTACACCCTGACCACCCTGCACGACACCGACTGGCTCACCGACATCGACGCCCGCGGCAACACCGGCCCGCAACCAACGTCGCCCGTTAAGGCTCAAACACCCGCACCATCGCACCAGCACACGCCCGAACCGACCCAGCAAACCGTGACCAGCGCCGTCACCGCTGCCATCGAACGGGGCCGCGACCGCGGGCTGAAGATCGACGTCACCGGCGACGTCGACGCCCTCGCCCGCCTCGATGCCGGCAGCGACCGCGCGGTCGGCCTCGCCGTGCAGCAGTGCCTGGTCAACGTCATCCTCCACGCCGGAATCGCCTCGGCCGAGGTGGCCATCGAACAAGACCTGACCACGATTTCCCTGCGCATAACGGATGCCGGGCGCGGCTTCACCGAATCCGAATCCGCTTCCGACCGCCTCGGACTCCGGCAGTCCGTGCGGCGCCGCATCGAACAGCTCGGCGGATCCGTGCTGATCTGGAGCCGCCCCGGCGCCGGAACGAGTATTCGTCTGACCGTACCCGCGGCTCAGAAGGACTCATGACTCGCGCGACCCCCACTCCCCGACGGCCGCGCGCGCCGGCATCCGCTTCACAGCAGCGCCTCGACCCGATTGGCGGCCTTGCTGCCTGGCCTCTGGCCCCCGTCGTGGCCGTCATCGTCGTCACCTACGCCGTCGTCGCCACCACCAGCCGCCAGCACGAGATTCAGCTCGAAGAGTTCGCCGCGGCCGCCGTTGCCGTGCTCATCATCGCGGCTGCCGTGCTGGTCTGGTCGGCCAGGCCCGACCTGGCTCCCTTCACCCGCACCCGAGCCGTCATGATCGTGGCCCTCGGCCTCACAGCGCACCTGCTCGCTGCGGCCAGCACCTGGCAACTCAACGGCACGGTGCAAGACGATTTCGCCCCGATCGGCCTCGGCCTGCTGATGCTCGCCCTCGCGCCCTTCCGGCCCTGGAAAGAAATCCTCGTCCTCGGAACCGGCTCAGCGCTCACCGTTGGCATCACCGCCCTCGCCCAATCGCCGTTCCTCGGCATTCAGACCCCGCCCATGCTGTTCGCCATCATTGCCATGACCCAGGTGCTCGCCCCCACCCTCGCCTCCGCTGCGTATTCGCGTCAGGTCGTCAACTCCATTCACCGCTGGCAAACGGATGCCCGCCGCGCCATCCGCGCGCGCACGGAAGCCAGTCGCGGCCTCCTCGCCACCGAAGTGGTCGACCATCGGCTCAAGAACCTCGGGGCCGATGTGCTGCCCTTTCTGGCTGACGTTCTTGAGCGACAGACCCTGACAGCGGCCGACATCAAACGCGCGCGCTCCCTCGCTTTTCAGGTGCGTCGGGTGCTCGTCGCGGAGGTCGACCACACCTGGCTCGACGACCTCATCGACCGCGAACGCGCAGCCCTGACCGCCCGCGGCCTCACCCCGCTCTGCGTCATCGCCGACCCCGAGCGTCGCGCGACCGGTTTCGACTCCGACCAGCGCGCCGCCGTCGCAGCCCTGATCGTGGCTCTCTGCCGGCTGAAAGGCTTCGACCCCACGAGCCTCGTCGTGCAGATCGACGGATCCGGCGCCGCCCCCGCCGACACCGACCAGATCACCCAGGCCTTCGGCCAGCGCGGAGCCCGCCCCACCCCGGCCACCGACACGACGACCATGGCCATCGTCACCGCCGCGCAGACGCAGGCGGCCGCGCAGGCCAGGGCCCAGGCCCTCGCGCAGGCCCAGGTGCACGCCGCGACCACGCCCCGAACCCCCGGCACCGCCGCCCCGCGCGACACGATCACCATCCAGGCCGGCATCTCCCTGCCGCCGTTTCAGCGGCGCCGGGCCCTGCGCCCGTACCTCAGCGTGCTGCGGTCCGTGTTCACCCGGGTGCGCGTGACCAGCCGGCATCCGCTGCTCACGCTAGAATTTGACGCTGAACGCTTCCAGACCAAAGGCACCCGATAATGGCCAAACTGTACTTTCGCTACGGCGCCATGAACAGCGGCAAAAGTACGTCTATGCTGCAAGCGGCATACAACTATGAGGAGCGCGGGCACCACGTCCTGCTCGCCAAACCGTCCGTCGACACCAAGGGCGACCGCGGCATTCTCTCCCGCCTCGGCGTCACACGGGCCGTTGATTTTCTGCTGACCCCCGAAACGGATGCCTACGCCGCCTTCCAGCAGCACCGCGCGCAGGTGCTGAAACAGTCCGGCCGCGATGTGAGCGCCCTCTTGCTCGACGAGGCCCAGTTTCTCACCGAGACCCAGGTCGACGATCTGCTGCGCATCGCCATTCTCGAGAACGTGCCCGTGTTGGCTTACGGCATTCGCACGGACTTTCAGACCGTCGCCTTTCCCGGCAGCCGCCGCCTGCTCGAGGTGTCGCACAGCCTCGAAGAGCTCAAGACTATCTGCCGATGCGGGCGCAAGGCCGTTTTCAACGGTCGCAAGATTGGCGGCGTCTACGTTTTCGACGGCGACCAGGTGGCCATCGACGGCGAAGAGGTCACCTACGAGTCGCTCTGCGGCAGCTGCTATCTCGAAGAGAGCCACGGCGTGCTCAACAACCGCAGCCGGCCGACCCCCGCCTAGCTGGAGCGAACACGACTGAATTAAACACCCCCACTACGGGTGCTTAACCGCGTTTCTTCGCATATTTTGCGCACAAGATGACAAAACAATTGTGTATTGCACCAACCAGCCCGCTAACCTGAAAGTCGCCTAGGTATTTCACGACGATATGCCGGGAGGCGCCGACTTCGGCGCATCAGCCATTCACTTACCCGGGGGGACCCTCACTATGTTCAAGAAAAGCCTCGCTACAGCGGCACTCGCCGTCGTCGCCATCTTCGCCTTCGCTCCGGCCGCCAACGCTGTCGACTACGTCTCCGACGCCAAGGTGAGCATTGTCTCTGCTCCCGTCGCCGGCGAGACCGCCGTCGTCGGGTTTGCAGCCAGCGCCTTCGGCAGCGAGGAGAGCGTCACCTACACGGTGTCGGGATCGCACACCGCCGTACTGACCGTCATCAAGACCGCCGTCACCTCGTCTCTCACCAAGAACGCGGAGTTGAACGGTTCTTCGTTCGTCAATGTCGCTATTCCGAGCAATGCCACCGGCGACTACACCGTCCTTGCCAAGTCCGCGACTAAGTCCTACACCGCGACCCTGACAGTCGTCGCAGGCGACGCCGGAGCCGGCACTGCCACGGGCAATGCCCTTCCGTCCACCGGTTACAACGCTCCGGTCCTCGTCATCTGGGGTGCCGCTGGCCTCCTGATCCTCGGTGCCGCTCTCGTCGCCGTGCGCATCTCGGTTCGTCGTCAGCACGCTGCAGCGTAATTAGCTTTACCGCGTAGCCCCCGCTACACCAACACGCCTCGACTCCAGACGGAGTCGAGGCGTTTTGCGTGCCCGCTGTGCCCGCGCACAGGCCGCCTCCGCCCAGCACGAGCCCAAACCCCCGCGGGCGCAAGAAAGCCCGACCAGAAGTCTGGCCGGGCCGGAGCATCCGTTTGTGCGAAAAAACTACGCAACGCGCTGAGGCGGCTCGTTCACAATCTGCAGGCCGGTCGTCGAGTTGGCCGACAACGACAGGGCTTCGACCCAGTCCCGGTTAAGGGCCGGCCCCTTGCTGCCGAAATACTTGTAGGCAATGGAGATGCCGGGATGCACCCAGACCGTGCTGCGGCCTCCGCCCACGAGCGGATCGTCTCGCCAGGAGAAATAGAACGATTCGCCGCGACGCAGCTTGGCGCCGATCACGATCTGAATGTGCGCGAGCACGCGATCGTCAAAGTCGACAGTCAGATTAGAGTCGTACGTGAACTTGCCCATAAGCGTGCCTCGCGTTGGTTCATCGTCGAACGCGAACGGGGTAGCCGAGTCGCATGCAACCGGGGTTTCGTTCCCAATGCGGGACCGATGATTACTCTCAGATTTTGATCCTAGTGAAGCCGTTCCCGAAAAGGCTAACCCGGTTAGTCAAAGTTCAGCCCCAAAGATGGGGACAGTCAGATCGATCTGGATCCCTGGCCGGCCGACGTCAGAAGCTCAGCACAGCCGGCACGATCACGAGCCCGTTGAAGGTCACATGTGCAATGATCGCGCCGCCCATTCGCCCGGTCGCCAGCGAAACGGATGCCGCGGCCAGCCCGAAAATCAACGTCGAGACTCCGACCACCACGACGGCATCGGTGCTGCAGGGGTCAATGGTCACGAGGTGCATGAGCGCAAAAGTCAGCCCGCTGACACCGATCGCGATCGGCGCCGCCCACCCGCCCAATCGGCTATGACGGTCAATCTGAGACACGCCGGGTAAAACGGGCGCCGAATCCGGTGTGGCGCAATTCTTACCGGTGGTACGTTCGCGACTCGCCGCCACCTGCCCGTAGACGGCCTGCAATACGAGCCCGCGAAAAAAGAGTTCCTCGACGACCGGGGCGAGCAGCACGGGGGCGAGCAGCGCGCCGAACAGCCACCAGAAATCGTAGACGGTCTCACCGAACGTCGCGCCGGCTGCTCCCATGCTGCCGTACCCCCAGATCTCGATCAGGCTGGCCAGGGTGCGAGCCAGCAGCCCGATCGCGAGCCCCCAGATCAGGTCGATCGGGCGAAAGAACAGCCGCAGCATCGAGCGGATGCCGCCCCTCGAGTCGGCCGCGAGCCTCCCACCCGGCCCCGGGCCACCCGCGCCGGCCGGGCCGGCTCGCCCAATAGAAGCGCCAGCCACCCCGATCGCCGCGAGCAGCGGCACCCAGACGCACAGATAGCCCAGCAGCGTGGCCAGATGAGGGTCGGAGAACGTTGTGGCGCCCACGAACACCAGCAGCACCATGGCCACCACAATCCCGATGCCGGCGGGCACGAGCAGACGCCGGGCCTCCGGGTGAACGATTGCCCCCATAAAATGCACCCTCCCCATCACCACAAAACTACCGGTCTGCGTGCCCGCTAAAGTTCGATACCCTCGGAAGAGGGGAGCCGCACGTTCGTGCGGTGAAGTACGCGCCGAATCGGGGGCTGCATTCCTCGTTTAAGAGGGGATCGCCGCCGCATGGAACTTCGCGACTACATTCGCATTCTGCGCAAGAGCTGGGTGCTCATCGTGCTGTGCACGCTGGTGGCCGTGGGTGCGGCATCCGCTTATTCGATTCTGCAGACGCCGCAGTACAGCGCGACCTCCAAGGTGTTCGTTTCCACCCAGTCCAGCGGCTCGACCGCCGACCTGGCCCAGGGCAATAACTTCTCGGTGGCCCGGGTCAAGACCTATTCCGCGCTGGTGACCACGCCCATCGTGCTGCTGCCGGTCATCGCCAGCCAGGGCCTCGCTGTGCCGGCCGATGCCCTGGCCGAGAAGGTCGTCGCCAGCGCCCAGCTCGACACGTCGATCATTGAAATCACGGTCACCGACACCGACCCGGTGCGCGCCGCCGACACGGCCAACGCCGTTTCGGCTAGCCTCACCCTGGTCGTCGAAGACATTGAGACGCCCGACACCGCCGACGCGGCCTCCCCGGTCAAGCTCACCCGCGCGCAGGAGGCCAGCGTCGCCACCGTTCCGGTGAGCCCCAACGTGCCGCTCAACATCGCCCTCGGCGCGCTCGTGGGCCTGGCCCTCGGCGTGGGCATCGCCGTGCTGCGCGAAACCCTCGAAACCCGCATCCGCAACACCCGCGACGTGGAACAGCTCACCGACCTGCCCATTCTCGGCGGCATCGTCTTCGATCCCAAGGCCAATGACCGGCCCCTCATCGTGCACGTCGACCCGCGCAGCCCCCGCGCCGAGTCTTTTCGCACGCTGCGCACCAACCTGCAGTTTCTCGATGTGGGCCGGGTCGAACGCTCCTTCGTCATCACCTCCTCGATCGAGAGCGAGGGTAAGAGCACGACCGGCGCCAACCTGGCCATCGCCCTGGCCGACGCCGGTTCCCGCGTGCTGCTCGTCGACGCCGACCTGCGCCGCCCCAAGGTCGCCGACTATATGGACATCGAGGGCGCCGTCGGTCTCACCGACGTGCTCATCGGCCGCGCCGACCTGGCCGACGTCATTCAACCCTGGGGTAAGGGGCAGCTGTTCGTGCTTCCGGCCGGCCACGTTCCGCCCAATCCGAGCGAGCTGCTCGGCTCCACCCGCATGACCCAGCTCATCGTCGAATTCAACCGGGCCTTCGACGTTGTGCTGTTCGACGCCCCGCCGTTGCTTCCGGTGACGGATGCCGCGGTGCTCGCCAAGAACGTCGGCGGCGCCCTGGTCGTCGTCGCGGCCGGACGCACCCACAAGAACCAGCTCACCGGTGCCATTGCCGCGCTGGGCAATGTGGGCGCCCCCATTTCGGGTCTCGTGCTCACCATGCTGCCCACGAGCGGCCCCGACGCCTACGGCTACGGGCATTACGGCTACGGCTATAGCTACGGCGAAACCGACCCGGTCGCCCCCGCGTCGATTCCCACAGCGGATGCCGCGCCGGCCCGCGCTCGCGGCGCTCGCGTCAAGCCGTAACCGGCCGCGCGCTCTGCTTGAATAGGGCAATGTCTTCCTCCCCCTCGGCACCGGCAGCACCCCCGAAGCGCACGCGCACCATCGTGGGGCTGGTCGTGCTCGGCCTGCTCGTCATGGTGGTGGCCGCCACCGCCTGGGTCGGCATTCGCGGGCTGCAGGCCAAAGACGCCCTCGAAGCGGCCGTGCCGCTGGCCGAGAACATCAAAGACCAGATCACCGCTGGTGACGGTGCGGCCGCCGCCGTGACCGCCGCCGAGCTGGCCGATTTCGCCGCTACCGCCCAGGAGCGCACGAGCGACCCGATCTGGAACACCTACGAACTGCTGCCGTTCCTCGGCCCCAACCTCGTGGCCGTGAGCCAGCTCGCCGCCGTGGTCGACGATGTCGCCCAGAAGGCCGTCACCCCGCTCGCCGCGCTGGCCGGCAACCTGAACCTGGCCGATTTCAAGCCGGTCGACGGCGCCATCGCGCTGCAGCCGCTGCTCGATGCCCAGCCCGCGGTGACGGCGGCCAACACCGCGTTAGAGCGCGCCGCGACCGACGTGAGCGCCATCGAGACCGACACCGTGCTCGATGTCGTGCGCAGCGCCGTCACCCGGCTGCAGACCGTCACGGTCGAGACCTCTGTCACCCTCGACGGCATGAACCGCGCGGTCACCCTGCTGCCGGTTATGCTCGGCGCCACGGCACCGCGCGACTACATTCTGTTGTTCCAAAACCCGGCCGAACTGCGCTCCACCGGCGGCATCCCGGGTGCGCTCGCCCTGCTCCACACCGACAGCGGCAGCATCGAACTGGCCCAGCAGGCCACCTCGAGCTCCTTTCCCCAGTACCCGGCCCCGGTGCTGCCGCTCAGCGACGAAACCCGCAGCATCTACGGCGACATCACCGGCCAGTTCATTCAGAACGTCACGATGACGCCCGACTTCGCGCAGAGCGGCGCGCTCGCGCGTGAAATGTGGCGTCTCGAATTCGGCACCGAAGCCAACGGGGTACTCTCGGTCGACCCGGTCGCGCTGAGCTACCTGCTCGACGCCACCGGCCCGATCACCCTCGCCACGGGCGACGAACTCACCGCCGGCAATGCCGTGCAACTGCTGCTGAGCGAGGTCTACGCCCGCTACGAAGACCCCCAGCAGCAGGACATCTTCTTCGCCGCCGCCGCCGGTGCCGTGTTCGACGCCGTCAAGAGCGGCAACGCCGACCCCACCAAGCTCATCGCGGCACTGGCCCGCGCTGCCACCGAGAACCGGGTGCTGGTCTACAACGCCGACCCGGCCGAGCAGGCCATCCTCCACGGCACCACCCTGGCCGGAGCTCGCCCGATCAGCGACGACATGACCAACCGCTTCGGGCTCTACCTCAACGACGGCACCGGCGCCAAGATGGACCTCTACCTCGATGTGCAGACCGCGATCGGCCAGCAGACCTGCCGCAAGGACCTGCGCCCGCAGTACGCGCTCGAGGTCACCCTCACCAACACGGCCCCAGCGGATGCCGCCACCACCCTCCCCGCGTATGTCACCGGCGGCGGCGCCTTCGGGGTACCGCTCGGCAACATCAAAACCATGGTGTCGGGCTACGGCACTCCCGAGGTGCAAAACCTCGGCCTCACCCGGGACGGCGCCGAGGTGCCGTATCACCCGGCGATCGACGCCGGCTACGCGGTGAGCACCATCGGTATCGAGCTCGCGCCCGGCGAAAGCACCGTGTTGCGCTTCAACTGGCTCGGCCCCAAGCCCTTCAGCGGCAACCTCGAGCTGCGCAGCACTCCGCTGATCGCGCTGAACGAGACGGCATCACTAGACTTCAGTTGTTAGGGTTCGCCACGGGGTGACCACGGCGATCGCACACTCAGAGAGATCCGGGCAACCACGGTGATCCGGCACCAACGCACTACGGGGGATTCACCTTGATCAAAAAACTTCTGGCCACACTCGCGCTCGTAGGCGTTGCCCTGCTGGCTGGCCCGGTCGCCGCGCACGCCGCCGGCTACGTTGCCGCCGATCTCATCACCGTCTCCGGCAGCCAGAGCGCCGGCAGCACGGTCACCGTGGCGTTCAACGACGGCGCCTTCACCGCTGCCGAAAAGGTCGCCGTCGCCGTCTCCGGCGAGGGGTCGGTCACCCTGGCCGCCCTGCGCGCCACCACCGTCGACACTCGGAAGACGGCCACCGGCGCCGGCGCCCTCGACCTCAAGGTCACCCTGCCCACCGGGGCAACCGGTTCCTACACGCTCACCGCCACCGGGCTCAGCTCACAGAACGTCGGTACGGCCACCATCACGGTTGCCGCCGCCGATGGCACCGACCTCGCCGCGGCGGGTTTCGACCTCCCGATCGTGCTCATCTTCAGTGCCGCCGGCGCGCTGCTGCTCGGCGTCGGCCTCGTCATTGCGCTGCGTCTCACCCTGCGCCGCCGCGCCGCCACCGTCTAGTTCAACGGCTCACCCCCTGATTGCGGGCCGCAGACGCACCCAGACGGCCCCGTCACCTGTGTCAAGCTACGGGTTGGCAGCTTTGTATCGCAACGAAAGGTAGCAGCGTGGAACTCCGCGACTACATCCGTATCCTGCAGAAGAGTTGGATGCTCATCGTGGCGCTGACCCTCGTGGCCGTCGCCGCGGCATCCGTTTTCTCGATTCTGCAGACGCCGACCTTCAGCGCCACCTCGAAGGTGTTCGTGTCGACGCAGTCGAGCGGCACCACGAGCGACCTCGTGCAGGGGGCGAGTTTCACCGTGGCCCGGGTCAAGTCCTACTCCGGTATCGCCGTCACGCCGCTCGTGCTGCTGCCGGTCATCGAGAGCCTGAAGCTCGACGTGTCGGCGGCGGAACTGGCCGACAGCGTGGCCGTATCGGCGCCGCTGGACACCTCGATCATTGATATTGCCGTCACCGACGCCGACCCGAGGCGCGCCGCCGACATCGCCAACGCCATCTCGCAGAGCCTCGCCCGCAATGTGCAGCAGATCGAGCAACCCGATGCGGTCACCGGGGCACCGGCCGTGAAACTCACCCGGGTGCAGGTGGCGAGCGTGCCGTCGTCGCCGGTGGCTCCGAACGTTCCGCTCAACATTGCGCTCGGCGCGCTTGTGGGCCTGGCCCTCGGCGTCGGCCTCGCGGTTCTGCGCGAAACCCTCGACACCCGCATTCGCAGCCAGCGCGATGTGGAACAGGTCACCGACCTGCCCATCATTGGCGGCATCGTGTTCGACCCGAAGGCCACCGAGCGCCCGCTCATCGTGCACGCCGACCCGCGCAGCCCCCGAGCGGAGTCTTTTCGCACGCTGCGCACCAACCTGCAATACCTCGACGTGGAGCGCGCCGACCGCTCGTTCGTG
This sequence comes from Cryobacterium sp. TMT1-3, assembly GCF_004402315.1. Taxonomy (NCBI): domain Bacteria; kingdom Bacillati; phylum Actinomycetota; class Actinomycetes; order Micrococcales; family Microbacteriaceae; genus Cryobacterium; species Cryobacterium sp. TMT1-3. Next base: position 3,320 of record NZ_SOFW01000040.1, on the reverse strand, counting down.
GTGACCTCGTCGATCGGCGGCGAGGGCAAGAGCACCACGAGCGCCAATCTCGCCATCTCCCTGGCGGATGCCGGTGCCCGCGTTCTGCTCGTCGACGCGGACCTGCGCAGACCGCGCATCGCCGAGTACATGAACATCGAGGGCGCTGTCGGTCTCACCGACGTGCTCGTCGGGCGGGCCGAACTCGAAGACGTCATCCAGCCCTGGGGTCGCGGCCAGCTGTTCGTGCTGCCCGCCGGCCACATTCCGCCGAACCCGAGCGAGCTGCTCGGATCGTCGCGCATGGCGCAGATCATCGAGGACTTCAACCGCACCTTCGACGTCGTCATCTTCGACTGCCCGCCGCTGCTTCCCGTAACGGATGCCGCCATCCTCGCGAAGAGCGTCGGCGGTGCCATTCTCATTGTCGCGGCCGGGCGCACGCAGAAGAACCAGCTGACCGGCGCCATCGCCGCGCTCGACAAGGTCGGCGCCCCAATCAGCGGGGTGGTCATGACCATGCTGCCCACCAAGGGACCGGATGCCTACGGTTACGGCAACTACGGCCAGTATGGGTACGGCCAGACCTACGGCGACGTCGGCCCGGCTCCCGAGATCGTCGCCCCCAACTACTCCCGTCGATTGAGGTCCAAAGCATGATCGCGCCCCTGCACCCCGACCGTCCGGCCGCCGCCCGTGCCCGCTCTGAGTCTGGCGCCAGTGCGGTGTCTGGTGCCCGCTCTGAGCCTGGTGCTGCCGCGGCGTCCCAGCGCCCCGCTCTCCATACCCCGCGCATTCTTATCGTCTGCACCGGCAACATCTGCCGGTCGCCGCTCGCCGAACAGCTGCTGCGTGAGAACCTGCGGGCCGCCGGCATTGACGCCGTCGTCTCGAGCGCCGGAACCCACGCCATGATCGGCAGCGTCATGACCCCCGAGGCTGCCGCGCTGTCGTCGCAATACGGAGCCTCCAGCACCCAGCACGTTGCTCGCCAGCTCACCGAGCAGCTCATCGCTGACGCCGACCTCGTGCTCACCGCCACCCGCGACCATCGCCGCGAGGTCGTCACGCTGCTGCCCAAAGCCACCCGCTACACCTTCACCCTCAACCAGTTCGCCCGCCTGGTCGCCGCGAACCCGACCTCCGGCACCGACTCCGCCCAGTCGATCGCCACCCATCCGTTCGTCGAGCCGGTCAACACCGACCCGCAGGTTGAGCCTGTCGGGACAAATCCGTTGGTCGAGCCTGCCGAGACCGCCATCGGACTGCCGCACGCCGCCTCAGCATCCCGGCCATCCCTCGACTTCACCGCCTTCATCGCCGAGGTAGCCTCGACACGCGGACTCCACCCCTCGCCCAACCCGCCGACCCTCGACGACGTCGATGACCCCTACCGCCAGTCGGCTGCCGTTTACGCTCGCGCGGCCGCGGCCATCAACGCCTCCGTCACCACAATCACGGCCGCCCTCGTCGCGGCCGGAGCCTGATGTCCCAGCAGTCCCGTCGTCGTCGCCGGAGCCTGATGCCCCAGCAGTCCCGTCGCCGCCGCCTGATCGCTTATGCCGCCGTCGGCTTGTTCCTGCTCATCGACGCGGTGCTCATCATGAGCGCGCTCACCTCCACCTCCGTCGACGCAGCCGTCGACGCGTCGTCGACGCCGGCGGCATCCGCTTTCCCCACGGCAAGTCCCACTCCGTCGCCCACCCCCACCCCCACGCGCACGGCGGCACCCACCGTCGCCCCGGTACCGGCCTCCCGCCTGCTCTCCGCCGTGTCGAACACCGCGGCCTGGCGCGCCACGACCGGACCCTGCCCGGCCACCCCGGCGTCGCCCGAACTGAGCACCGACTCCGGTGCCAGCTGGACCGCCAGCAACGCCACCGCACCGACCGGTGTCACCGGCCTGCAATCGATCACCGCCCAGAGCGAGTCGGTCGCAGAATTCATCGGCCTCGACGACGCAGACTGCGCTCCGCAGTTCGTGAAGACCTTCATCGGTGGCGACAACTATTCCAGCTACCCCGACCAGCTCGACGCCGCCTGGTACGTCGACCCCGCCGACCGGGCCACCGTACACGGCCCCGACGGGCTCGCCCCGGCTCCCTGCGACGCCGTCGTCACCTTGGCCGCGAGCTCGGACGATGCCGACTCCGCCGCCGTGCTCTGCACCGACGGTCGCCTCTTCGCCACAACGGATGCCGCCGCCACCTGGTCACCGCCCGTCACCGTGGCTGGAATGGTCACCCTCACCGGCACACCCACCGGATACTTGGCGGTCACCACCACCGTCACGGCCCGATCAGCCACCGCCGACCCGGCGACCTGCGCCGGAGTGAACCTCGTCGCGCTCAGCGTCGACCTCGTACCCACGGTCACCGGCTGCTACGAGACCGAGGAGACGCCAACCGCCCTGGCCGGCAATGTTGCCGTCGCGGTCGCCGACGACACCCTGTGGCTGTGGATCGGCGACGCCACCGCTCGTTCCGCCGACGCCGGCCGCAGCTGGCTTTAGCCGCCCTGCGCCCTCCGGCGCTGGCCACCCCGTGCCCTCCGGCGCTGGCCGTCCCGGTGCCCCGGCTCTGGTCGCCCCGTGCCTTCCACAGCCCCAGCTCGCGCCCGCCGGTCCCCGTGCGTGGCCGCAGCGCGTCAAGCATCCGTCGCCGTGTACGTTATGCCGGTAAAACTGCGACACGCCGAGCCATCTGCACCCAATTCACGGCGTGTCGCGAAATCTACCGGCATAGCGTGCGGCGAGGCCCCCGCCGCGCGATTTGTCCACAAGGCAGCGAATTCCTGACGCATGGTCGCCCGCGGGACTAGTCTCAGCCCATGGACGATAACGTCTCCTGGCTGTTCCAGAAGAAAGACGTGCATCAACCGCGCCACTGCCCGCAGTGCGGCGACCCCATGGAGGTCATCTGGCAGGGCACCGGCTACGACTACGGCTGCACGAACCTCGCCTGCACGAAGCTCTACTTCGGCCCGCCGTACACCGAGGCCGAGCTGGCCACCAGTGTGCCGTCCGGGGTGCGCACGCCCAATTGCCCACGCTGCCTCATGCCCATGAACATCGTCCCCGACGGTGATGACTGGCAGTTCGCCTGCCAGCAAAGCGGATGCGACGGCACCTGGCCCCCCGCCGACTCCTGACCCAGCCCCCGCCGGCCCGAACCCTCCGGTCCCGTCCCGTCGCGTCCCGCCTCTTTCCTTTCCGGGCCCGGGCCCGGCAAGTGGGCCCATGATAGAGGCGGTTTCTGGGGGTCGTTGCAACACCGGGTGGTCTATTCAGTAGTCAGCAGTTTAGCGAAGCGCTCGGCGGGGGTGTCCCAGTCGAGCGTCTT